>JBJFAY010000183.1:0-3420 GCA_051888155.1 Alphaproteobacteria bacterium | reverse complement strand
CTTGACTTAAAGCCAGCTTTAAGAATTAGCCTGACTGCAATTCACCTGATTTAACAAAAAATAAAGGAGAAAATTATGCACTATCTGGATCATATTAATTCGCCTTTGGATTTAAAAAAGCTTTCGGTTGACGAATTGCCCGCACTGGCAGACGAAGTCCGCAGCGTCTTGTTGCAGAAAATCAGTAATGCCGGCGGCCATATCGGCCCCAATCTGGCTATGGTCGAAACGACTGTCGCTCTGCATTACGTTTTCAATTCTCCGGCCGATAAAATTGTTTTTGACGTATCGCATCAATCCTATCCGCACAAAATCTTAACCGGACGCAGACAAGCCTTTACGGATCCGGCGCACTATCATGACGTCAACGGCTATACAAACCCCGCGGAAAGCGAACACGACTTTTTCACCGTAGGGCATACGTCCACATCGGTCAGTCTGGCCTGCGGTCTGGCCAAAGCGCGCGATTTAACCGGCGGGCATGAAAACATCATTGCCGTTATCGGCGACGGGTCTTTAAGCGGCGGAGAAGCTTATGAAGGATTAAACAACGCCGTTGAAGGTCAAACCAACATGATTGTCGTTGTCAACGATAATGAAATGTCGATAGCCGAAAATCACGGCGGCCTGTATCAAAATTTAAAGCTGCTGCGCGATACGGACGGTAAAGCGGAAAACAACTTTTTCAAAGCGATCGGTTTTGATTATATATACGTGAAAAACGGCCACGACCTGCGCGAACTGGTAACGGCCTTTCAGTCGGTCAAAGATACGCCCCGTCCCGTCGTCGTTCATATTCACACGATCAAAGGCAAAGGCTTTGCCCCGGCGGAAGAACATAAAGAAACATATCATGCCGGCGGCCCGTTCGACTTAAAAACCGGCGCATGGAAATATGCTCCGGCGGCGGAAAATTACTGTCAGATCACGGCAGATTATCTGCGCCCGAAAATGCGCGAAGACAAATCCATTGCCGTTATCACCTCCGGCACGCCCGTTATTACCGGCTTTTCGCCCGAAGAACGCAGCGCTTTGGGCAAACAGTTTATTGACGTCGGCATTGCCGAAGAACATGCCGTCGCATTGGCCTCCGGCATGGCCAGAAACGGCGCGAAGCCCGTTTATTTCGTGTTCAGTTCCTTTATTCAGCGGACTTATGATCAACTGTCGCAGGATTTATGCCTGAATAACAATCCCGCCGTTATTCTGGTCTTTTCCGCCAGCCTGAACGGATTTAACGACGCGACGCACTTGGGACGGTTCGACATTCCGATGATGTCCAATATTCCCAATCTGGTTTATCTGGCGCCGACCTGCCGGGAAGAGTATCTGGCCATGCTGGAATGGGGATTAAATCAAAAAGACCACCCCGTCGCCATTCGCGTCCCCGGCGGTTTCGGCTGCGAAGAACTGTGGTCATGCGGCTGCGCGGTCACTCCCGACTTTTCCGCATTAAACACGTTTAAAACAGATATAAAAGGGCAAGACGCGGCTCTGCTGGCTCTGGGCGCTTTTTACCGTCTGGGGAAAGAAGTCGCCGAAGAACTGGCTAAAGACGGCGTCAACGCGACTTTGATCAACCCGCGGTTCATCACGGGACTGGACGAAGAGGCTTTAAACGGCTTAAAAGAAAACCACAGGCTTGTCGTTACGCTGGAAGACGGGCAGATCGAAGGCGGCTTTGGCGAAAAAGTCGATCATTTTTACGCTGATTCGGCGATGAAAGTCCTGAATTACGGCGGGAATAAAGAATTTACCGACCGGTTGAGCGCCGATGAAATCAAAGCGCGTTATCATTTAACGCCGCGGCAGATTGCCGATGAAATTATGGAAGCGTTGTAAAACAATAAAACTTCCCGCAAAAAAAGCGGGAAGTTTTTTTAAATCATTCCGCCGGAACCGCCTGCGATTCACGAATGATCCGCGGCGAACGGGCAAAGATTTTTCTGACAAACGGCCCGATCAGGCAAACCTGAAAAACCCAAGCTGCCGGCAGGTTGCGCAAAACGGCTTGCCTGTAAATAAAAATAAAATCATCGGACGCCCCATTAATCATCAAAATCGCAATAAAGCTCATAACCGGCGCCATCAAACAAACATTACAGGTCGGCAGGATCAAGCCGGATTTTACGCTCTGCCCGATATTTCCCATACATACCGCAAGCCGCTGCATAATCGGACTCATTAAGAACATAACAATTAGCACTGCGCTGATGTATTCAACCAACCAGCGTTTCGATAAAACAATAAAAAAATCCGCTTTTATCCCATTGATGTAAACAATATTAAAACTGCACATCGCGCAACACATCAACGCGGCCATTGTTAAAACAAAACGCACTTCTTTTTTCATTTCTTTTTCCCATAAAAAAACACGTTTTCTTCAACCGGATTTATATCTTGGTTAAAGAATACGCGCTGTTGTTTTCTTTTTACAAAATATTTTTCAAAACGTCAAGAAAAATACTCTGAACGGCCTTTTATCTCTTTATTTTTTAACCGCCATGTATACCGCCGCCTTGAACCATGTATTCGGTCAAACACAACCGGATAAAAGGATACGATAAATAATCAAACCGAAAAGCCAAAGTTAAAAGGAATTTTTGAAAAACCCTTTCAACTTTTTTCACCGGGTTTGCTTATTTTACGATAGACATATACGGATATAGGCACGCCCAACAGCATACCCCACATACCGATCATGCTGTGCGCAATATATAAAATAATCAGCGTCATGACGGGGTTGATATGCATGACGGAAGAAACGATCCGCGGGTTCAGCACATAAGCTTCAAGAAGATGTATGGCGCAAATCATCAACAAAGCCCATACTCCCAATTCCATGCCGCCGCTGTTAATCGCCATTAATACAATCGGAACGGACGAAATCCACATACCCAATACAGGGATCAATCCGCACATAAATACAATCGTGCATGACAGTACAATCGCCTTGATGCCCAGGAAATAAAGCCCGAAAGCCGTCAATACGGTGTTAATCGCGGAAATCAGCAGCTGCGCGCGGAAATTTTCCCCGACAACTTTAGCAAACAAAATAATGCTGTCCGCCGTTTCCCGATAAGATTCAGCCAGCCGCGTAAAACGCAGACGGCGCACTCCCCGAGATAACTCCGGTAAATCAAACATAATCAAAAAACTGAACAGCATCGCCAGGAAAAACCAGCCGAAATAATGCAGCCCTTTTTCCAGCATACCGCGCACAATATTCCACGCGCTGACAACAACCGTTTCAGGCAGTAAAGCCTCTTTAATCTGCGGCAACAGCGGCGCAATGACTTCATTGCGTTCCAGATTAGTATTCAGCCAGCTTTTTACTGAACTGATGCTTTCGGGCAGCTGTTCCGTCTGCAAATAGTCCACCGCAGCCAGGGCAAAAAGTCCGATGAGCAGCAGCGGGGC
>JBJFAY010000182.1:0-9755 GCA_051888155.1 Alphaproteobacteria bacterium | reverse complement strand
CTATCTTAAGTCAACCGCGGAGAATATAATGTCCCTTTCAACATCTATCGCCCTGATCCGTCTGTGCCGGCCGAAACACTGGCTGAAAAACGTGCTGGTCTTTGCCCCGCTGGTTTTCAGCGGGAACCTCTTAAATCCGGATAATTTTTTTAAGACTCTGATCGGTTGGTTTGCTTTTAATTTTACGGCTTCCGCCGTCTACATCTTTAACGATCTGCGCGATATCGAAACGGATAAACTGCACGAAATCAAAAAAAAACGGCCGCTGGCCGCTGGTCAAGTAACGTCGGCCGCTGCAAAAATTTTGTTCTGCTGTCTGCTCTGCGCAGCCGCCGGCGCAAACATCATCGCCTCAAAACAGCCTGAACCCGCAGGCCTGCTACTGTTATACCTGATTCTAAACATACTCTATTCTCTGCGGGTTAAAAAAATCCCGCTGCTGGATATTGCTTTTCTGGTATTGGGGTTTCTGATCAGAATCTTTTACGGCGCTTTTTTAATCTCGGAAACCGTTTCCGTCTGGCTTTACCTGACCGTTACGACGATGTCGGCTTATCTGGGACTGGGAAAACGGCGCAACGAATTGCAGAAAAGAATCGACAATAATCACGAAATCAACGGCGTTTTAAAATTCTATACGCCGGAGTTTCTGGATAAAAACATGTATATGTGTTTAACGCTGACAATCGCTTTTTATGCTTTGTGGGCGATTTCGCCGATTCCCGCGCTGCCGGTTCCCTCAAACGCCAGAATCTGGACCGTTCCGCTGGTTTTGCTGATCTGCATGCGTTACAGCCTGCTGATTGAATCCAAAACGTACGCGGATCCGGTAGACGTTCTGACCTCTGACAGGATTTTGATGCTTCTGATTATGTTTTACGGACTGTACATGGCTTTTTTAATGTACGGCCGGGTATTTTTTTAAGGAGAAAAATATGCTGACGGTTCTGGATTACGGCGGCGGCAATTTGAAAAGCGTTGTCAATATGTTGGATTCTTTCGGCCTGCCGTACGGCGTTACGGACAAAGCCGAAGACGTTACCAAAGCGGACCGGCTGATCTTTCCGGGACAAGGGCATTTCGGGCAGGTCATGGAAGCTTTGAAATTCAAAGGACTAGCCGAGCCGCTGCGCCGAACGATTCTGAGCGGCGTTCCTTTTTTGGGAATATGCGTCGGGTTGCAGGTCTTGTTTGATTCTTCCGAAGAAGCGCCGGGCATAAACGGGCTGGGTTTGTTAAAAGGAAAAAACGTCCGTTTTACTCAAGGCAAAATTCCGCAGATCGGCTGGAATAAAATCAAAACGACAAAAGCAAACACCTTTTTAAATGAAGATTTTTATTATTTTGTAAACTCTTATCACGTTGTCTGCGATGATCCGGCCGTCGTTTCCGCCACAGCCGAATACTATATTCCGTTTACGGCGGCCGTTCAGGTCGAAAATATTACGGCGACACAGTTCCACCCCGAAAAAAGCGGGCGGACGGGGCATGAAACAATCCGCAGATGGATTGAAGGGTAAGGAGAAAAACATGCTGACAAAACGCATTATTCCCTGTCTGGACGTTAAAGACGGACAAACCGTTAAAGGGGTAAACTTTGAAAACCTGAGATATGCCGGCGATCCGGTTTCTTTGGCGCGGAAATATTCGCAGGACGGAGCGGACGAACTGGTTTTTCTGGATATTACGGCGACGAACGACGGGCGCAAAACCATGTTGGACGTTGTGGAGCGCGTTGCAAAAGAAGTCTTTATCCCTTTTACGGTCGGAGGCGGTATTAAAACGATCGAAGACATTCGCGCTTTGCTGCTGGCAGGAGCCGATAAAGTTTCGCTCAACACCGCCGCCGTTGCGAATCCGCAGCTGATCAAACAGGCCGCCGGGCAATTCGGATCGCAGTGCGTCGTTATCGCCGTTGACGTCCGGCGGTTCGACGGAGAGTTTTATGTCGTCGTCAATGCGGGACAGAAAAAGACAGATAAAAAAGTTCTCGACTGGGTTAAAGAAATCGAATCTCTGGGAGCGGGAGAAATCCTGCTGACTTCAATGGACGCCGACGGAACGCAGAAAGGATTTGATTTGGAACTGACGGCTTTGGTTTCTCAAAATACGAATCTGCCCGTCATCGCGTCCGGCGGAGCGGGGCCGGTTCCGGAACATTTCGTCGACGTATTTACAAAAGGCCATGCGGACGCGGCCTTGGCGGCGTCAATCTTTCATTACGGCACTCTGCCCGTTCCTGACTTAAAGCTCGCGCTGCGGCAAAAGCATATTGACGTCCGGCTGGGATAAGGAAATTTATCATGGATTTTTTTTCGGCGCCTCAGCTGTTGGGATACATCGCTTATGCCGTTTCGCTGACGGGAGCTTTGCAAAAAAACGATAAAAAGCTGTTCTTGCTGTTTGCCGCGTCAAACGCTTTGTTCAGCATACATCATTTTCTGCTGGGAAACATCAGCGCCTGCCTGTCTAAAATCATCGTCGGCAGCCGAATGTATTTAAACATTCACTTTAAAGGCGCCGTTATAGCTTATCCGTTCGCCGCCATCGCTTTGATTTCCGGCTACTTCAGCTATAAGAACCCATATAGTCTGCTGCCGGTCGCGGCCGTCGTTCTGGCTACGTTTGTCGCGGCTTATTCCGGCGGCATAAAATTAAGAATATGCTTTATCTTCTGCTGCTGTTTATGGCTGATCCACGATATTGCCGGACGGTCCGCCGGCGGAGCCGTCGAAGATATAACCAGTATTTTAATTTATTCTTTTACGCTTTGGCGCATGAAAAAAGATCAAAAAAAGAGCCTGAACAATTCAGGCTCTTCCGCGCAATTACAGCAAGATCGTGCCGCGTAAACTGAATACCGTGCCGAAATCTCTGTCACGTTTCGACGCGGGGTGAACATACAGCTGAATATCCGGCGCAATCGTAAAAAACTGCGTAATCCCGATATTCCAGTACGTTTCCAGCACCGTTTCATACTGGCGCATCGGTTCCGAAGAATCAAAATAGTCTTTGCTGACTTTATTATAAGCCACGGCAAAGCCGATTTGATCCAGCGCGTTACGATCCAATGGATTGTTATACACGCCGCCCAGAACATACGATTGAGTGATCGGCATCGAATCGCCCGTCGCGGCGTTGGCGCGCAGAAATACGCCCCACTTTTCCGTTAAATTCTGCGACATATTGACAGACCAGCCCGTCGTATTCTGCGGCTGGGTATCAACGTTGGGCTGATTATAAACCAACAAAGAATACTGCCCGGCCTGCCCGTTGATCGTCGGCGTATAAGAAACGGAACCGAACGTCGTAAAGCGGTGATCTCCCCAGCCTTTGGAAGACAAAGTCTGTCCCGTTATATTCCGGGCGTTTTGAAAACCGCCGGCAAAAGACCACTCATCATTCGGATTAATCTGAATATATGCCCCTAACCCGGCAATCGGATATGTTTCGCTGGCGTTTTGGGACAAAGCATAATTGATAAAGTTTGTCTGCTGGTTGGAATCGTATTGCGTTCCGTCAAAATCGGACAGAGGAAACTGCCCGACGGTAATAGAAAATTTATTTGAAAACAAAGACTGCGTATAACTTAACTGGTCTATAGCGTTGGACGGCGTCGAATAATCATTGATCGAATTGGCCAAAAACAGTTTGTCGCCGATATTTTCGGCTTTATTGCCCCAATAGCGCACCGCCGTATATGACGCATTAATCGTTCCGGAACCGAATGTGTCGTCATTAAAAATCTGCCAGGAAATCGTCGGCGCATAAATACTTTGCGTCGCCGTTTTTCCTCCGTTCGGAACCCCCTTCTGTCCCATAAACGAAACGTCCAGAGAATATTGAAGCCCGAAATCATCTGACAGTTCGGATTTAAATTGATTATAGTCCTTTTCAATCCCTTCAACGTCGTTTTCCAAACGTTTCATCGCATTTTTCAAACGTGTGGACAATCTGCCGCCGTTGTTCAGCTGCGTCCGTGTCGTTAAGACATCAAACTGTTCCGTTATTTCAATTTGTTCCGTTTGCTGCGCGCAAACCGGAAAAGAAAGCAAAACCGCAGCGCAAGTAAATGAAAATACCCGCGCGGTTTTCATCTGTTTATATTTTATATTTTTCATCAGATCCTCGCATAATTACAATAAAATAAAGAAAAACATAAATCATATAAATTAAAATAAAAACACAACAACACGCATATATAGAAACGTATAGGAATATAATTATTTATGAAAACAAGTCTATCTAGGAACACAAATTATTTTTTTCTACTCTTTTCATGGAAAAGGGAGACTGTCTTCTTTTCATATTCATTTTTTCAGGAGGTAAAAATATGTTAGTAGGTACACGCTATCCGACTTTGGCTTTTCACACAGGCGGCGTCGGCCAGGCAGACGACGGCATTCCGCCGCAGCCGTTCGAAACGTTTTGTTATGATTCGGCTTTGACACAGGCAAAAATTCAGGATTTTAACGTTGTTCCGTATACTTCCGTTTTGCCGCCGGAACTGTACAACAATATCGTTCCCGTAGACAAAGTATCCAAATTCTTTAAACACGGCGCGGTTCTGGAAGTCATTATCGCAGGAAACGGAGCCTGCATCAACGAACACCGCGCTATCGCAACGGGCGTCGGCATCTGCTGGGGAAAAGACAAAGACGGAAAGCTGATCGGCGGCTGGGCTGCCGAATATGTCGAATATTTCCCGACCTATATTGACGACGAAATCGCCAAAGGTCACGCGGAAATGTGGCTGAACAAATCTTTAAATCACGAACTGGAACTGCGCGGCGTCGAAAAACACAGCGAATTCCAGCTGTTCCATAACTATATCAATATTACGCAGCAATTTGCTTACTGTTTGACAGCTTTGGGTTTCCTGAACTTTGAAACGGCCGACCCCGTTAAATTGTAATCTTTTAAAGCGGTATCGTCTTTTTAAACAAAAGCGATGCCGCTTTTTTGTTTAAAAGGATATTAAAATGGCACAGCAACAAAATACAAATAAAAAACTGGGACTGATCGCGCTGGCCAGCGTTGTGATCAGTTCAATGATCGGCGGCGGCATTTACAGTCTGCCGCAAAACATGGCCGCCGGCGCATCTGTGGGAGCCGTTCTGATCGCCTGGATCATAACCGGCGTCGGCATGTATTTCCTGGCTAATTCGTTCCGTATTCTGTCAGACGCGAAACCTGATCTGACCGCCGGCATCTATATGTATGCGCGCGACGGGTTCGGGCCGTTTATGGGATTTACAATCGGCTGGGGATACTGGCTTTGCCAGATATTCGGCAATGTCGGTTACGCCGTTATTACAATGGACGCTTTGAATTATTTTTTCCCGCCCTATTTCGCAGGCGGCAATAATTTTTATTCCATTATCGGCGGATCAATTTTAATCTGGTTTTTTAACTTTGTCGTCCTGCGCGGTGTCCAGCAAGCCAGTTTCATCAACACAATCGCAACCGTATTTAAAATACTGCCGCTGTTCATTTTCATTCTGATTATGATTTTCGCGTTCAAAATTCATCAGTTTGAAGCGGATTTCTGGGGCAATCTGGTTTCACACGGGCAAGCGTCTTTAGGATCCGTGCCGGAACAGGTAAAAAGCACAATGCTGGTTACATTGTGGGCTTTCATCGGGATTGAAGGAGCCGTCGTGTTGTCTGAACGCGCCGAAAACAAATCGGAAGTCGGAAAAGCGACTTTTATCGGTTTTCTGGGCTGTTTGATCATTTATGTCCTGCTGTCCGTCCTGCCTTACGGATTTATGAGCCAGGCCGAACTGGCCGCCGTTCCTAATCCGTCGACCGCCGGCGTTCTGGAAGCTGTCGTCGGAAAATGGGGCAGCTGGCTGATGAATATCGGATTGCTGATCGCCGTTTTGGCCAGTTGGCTGGCTTGGACGATGATTACGGCGGAAATTCCTTTTGCCGCCGCGCAAAACGGTACTTTCCCGAAAGTCTTCGCCGCGGAAAACGAACATAAATCCCCTTCGGTATCTCTGTGGGTTACCAGTTCATTGATGCAGCTGGCTATTTTAATGGTCTATTTTTCCAATAACGCCTGGAATACAATGCTGTCCATTACGGGCGTCATGGTTCTGCCGGCTTATTTGTCCAGTATGGCCTATCTGTGGAAAATCTGCGAAGACGGAGAATATCCGTCAACGGCTTCCGTACCGCGGTCCGGAGCCCTGATCTGTTCAATTCTGGGATCTTTCTACGCTTTGTGGCTGATTTATGCCGCCGGATTGGAATATCTGCTGATGGCCGTATTATTCCTGACAATCGGTATACCCGTCTTTATCTGGTCGCGCAAAGAAAACAACCCGACGGAAAAAACGTTTAGCGACAGAGAATTGTCTTTTGCCTGGCTGTTGGTGATCGTGTCGATTATTACTCTGTTCCTGTTCTGGCGCGGAATCTTAAAAGTCTGATCTGACTGAAAAAATAAAAAAAGACCCCCACGTGAAACGCGGGGGTCTTCATGTACGGCCATACCACGCCTGAACGGCGTACAACGGTCCGGCAGGCGCACTTCGTTATTTGCAAAACAGAGCGGATAGATCTGGTTAACGTCAGCGGGTCCGACAAAGCGTTTTCTTTTAACTGTTTCTGTATATTTTCTGCAGCGCCGATATAATATCCCTTGTACCGGAATTCTCTGTTGCGATTTTTGAACTTAACCGCTCCACCGCTTATAAACCGTCAAGCGGCTTTTCCTTTCAGAAAACCTACAAAACTCGACATATTCATCTTTGGCCGTATTTCTTATGCACGTGATTCGGACAGACCTTCCGCCTCTATTATCGTTATCTCTATCTCACAGCATTTATTTTGGCACGAATGCCGTGCGATATTTGCAGTTGCCGAACCGTAATCTGAATTTATCTAAGGAGTTTTTTATCCATAGCTGTAAATTTTTCGGAATAACATATCCGCCGCGTAGTTTTCTCTTTACAAAAAAAAAGAGCGCTTTTCAGCGCTCTTTTTCTTACTCATAAGCATCAGCGGGACTTTTGCGCCACTTTCTGCATAACCTGCGGGCTCATCTCGCGACGATGGCCTTTTTTACCGCCGCGACCGCCGCGACCACCCTTGCCGCCTTTGGAATTTTTACGATCGTTCTTGGATACCAGAATCTTTTCGTATTCAATTTCCTTGACGTCTTCCCATTTCTTCGCAACAGGGTTAAACGCCTGTTTGATATAACGGAAATCAGGATCCATAAAGTTATCGTTATCGTCAATAACAGCTATACGGCTGGCTTTGCCGATCGTCGGAGAAACCTGAACTTCACCCTTGGAAACGACCACTTTCTGCGCATTCGTAATATGTTCGACTTTCTGGCCTTTTCCTTTGAAGATTTCTTCGGTCGCCTGCGTCTGGATTTCATCACCGTGAATACCAATGAACGTGCAGGGGCGATCTTTCGGCTGGTTTTTAGCGGCCAAATCGGCAACTTTTTCCATATCGCCGGCACGGCCGTGACCGGAAACATAATAGGTTTCACCTTCTACGAACGGAGCGCCGCGTTCCGGAATCATCGTTTTCCAACCCTGTGCGCGCAACGCGCCCATCATTTCATCAACAATCGCCTGATTGTTGCCGGACGGAATAACCGCCTGCTGGTTGACACACAGATTCGGGCAGCTCTTCGACGGGTGAATATTTCTGTTTTCACCGCGCGCTACACGAGCCATAGCGGCCATTTCTTCACCCTGCGTCCCCGTCACCATATAAATGCGTTCCTGCGGAGGAACAGATTTGGCTTCCGGTGACTTCGCGTCAACAATATTGACTCTGACGCCCGTGCGTTCATAGCAGGCTTTGCTCATGCTCATGTCGGATTTGTTCAGGCAGTTGTTAACCTGAACCAAAGAAGCGCCGTCCAAAATAAACGTGCGGGGTTTCGTTCCCGTTTCCTTGGCATATTCCGCAACGGCGATAACGTCAGCCATCATCTGCTGGGCAGAACGGGCAATCGTTCCGACCATCATCTGCGCGTTGGGATTATCATACAAAATCTTCTTAAAGCCTTTGGTCACCGCATCATAAGACGGCGTTACTTCCTTGGACGTGGTGGACGTGGAATCGCAGAAGCAAACGTCAACGCCTTTGGCAAACACTTCGGCAATACGCTTGTCTTCCCACCCTTTGCCCAGTTCAGCCGGAGTCGTCTTGAAATCGCCCATATCCATCAGGCGCGTGCCGTCCGGAGATTCAACGACAAACGCAATCGCGCCGGGTGCGGAATGTGTTACGGGAACAGGTTCGATTTCAAATCCGTTGACCATGAATTTTTCGCCGTCTTTGACGTCATGGAATTCCGGCATTTTATCCAAAGGCAGTCCCTGTTTGGCCATTTCGGCAAACATGAACTGATGCGTGAATTTGTCGGCATAAATGTTCAACGGCTTTTCAGGATTCATCTGAATGTGATGAATAATCCCGGCAATATGGTCGGCATGCGCGTGCGTGATCAGCAGATCGTCACATTCCAGCGGAGCAATATAATTGTCTACGCCTGTTACGGCCTTATCGGAAAACTTCATGCCGCAGTCGATCTGGATCGACTTCTTGCTTCCGTCTTCGGCCGTATACGTGATCTTTTTCGCGTTTCCGCCGATACCGTCTAAGTTATTACCGCCGAGAGATTCGAACTCTGTTCTTTTTTCAGCCATAACTGTACCTTCCTATTAAAAAAATCTGATTAACCTTCGGGATAAGCGACATATACCCAGCGATTCCAAATCGCGCCCAGCACCTTTTCATCGGGATCGGACGCATCATCAAAATCAGGCAGGGATTTTACCAGACGAATCAATTCTTCGTCCTTCATGTCAGTCAAAGCCTTGTCGGGATAAGCTTCATTCAGCGCGTCTGCAATATCGCAGTAATCTTTCCAACGTAATGCCATAACTTATTCTCCTTTATCTGAGACTTTATCCCTTTAAGTCTGTTAAAATCATATTACACCTATTTTTTTACCTTTTGCAAATACTTTTTTAAAAATTTTGCAAATTTTTTGACAAAAATAAAAAATTGCGCAAAAACTTAAAAAATATTTATTTTCTATATAGTTATGGGGTGTATTCAACCGGAACACACCCCCAAAAACTTATCCTTTTTCGCAAATATTTGTTATAAAGCCTGAAAAACCGTCACAACGGCGGAATGTTCAGCAAAGCAATATATCCCGGCGGGATACGCATCGTTGCGTAACGGATATTTGCCGTTTCAATCTGGAATTTCGGAACCCCCAGCACATCAGACGCCATGGAAAAAAATTCCTTCGCTTCAATCTCGCGACGCTGAGCGTTCATTAAATACAAAACACAGCCCTGTCCCTTTTGGGCAATACCGCAGCGCGGGCGGCCTTTGGGAATTTCCGCGTTATAAACAACGCCCGGCAGTTCACCGCCCGACCGGTTTTGCATCGTGCCGGCAAAAAAACCCATTGCCCCGCCGCAGACGATAAAAAGAAAAAATAACGGCAGTAAAACTTTCGTTTTGATAAATGCCGGCGGCAAACCCAGATCCGACGCCATGTTATGTTCGTACGGACTGGCTTCAAACAAAGGTTCTTCCTCGGTTTCCTCTTGCTCCTCCGGTTTTTCGGGTTCATCCGGCTCCAGATCGTCAATAAAGCCGTTCTCATCAACTTCGGGCTGCTGTTCTTCGGCCGATACCGATTCGGATTCTTCACCCCACAGTTCTTCAACGTCCGCTTCACCGGAATCAGGGACGGG
>JBJFAY010000181.1:4436-9940 GCA_051888155.1 Alphaproteobacteria bacterium | reverse complement strand
AAGATACGTAAATTCTTTGGAAACAAAGAAAATCGAACCGCGGGAATATGCCGAAAGAGACGCTTTTATCCGTTCCTTGTTTGAAAAGGCAAAGTGTTTAAGCGTACTGAATCCGGAAAAATCTTATTTTTCGCCTGAACGGTACAACTATGCCGTATTTTCCGACGGCAGGTTGATCGTCGATGAAAAAAATAAGGACTTTAACAATGCCGATTTGGAAAAGATGTTTAAAAAAGCATATCCCGGCCTGGATATAAAAATAGAAAAAGTTCCGTCGTTTTATATTCCGGAGATATACAAATGCCTGCCGACATATCAAAAAGGCGCGGCGGAAATTTACTTGGAAATGCTGAAACACAAAGCCAGAGCCTTGAAAAAGAAACTGAATATCCCGCATCATGAAGCTTTGGAAATCTGCGCTAAAATGTGCGGGTGGAAAAATTGGAAAGCGGCGTCCCAAGTTTCCGAATCTCAGGCAAGGAGCGCTGTTTCCGGCGAAAAGAGCAAAAAAGAAATGGCAAAAGATTTACACCTTGACCTGATTGAATGGGAATATAAAAATTACGCGCCAGAATCTGATAAGTAAAAAAAAGAGCCGCTGCAAAGCGGCTCTTGCACAATCAGATTAAATTTTCGACGCCGATATTGCGTTTTAACAAAACCAGCCCGGCCTGATGAAAATTTTCGCTGCCGCTGGCGCAGAGTTTTGTCAGAATAACGGGACGAATACCGTGTTCGATCAAATCCATAGCCGTTTTATAAATGCAGGCGTCCGTATCGAATCCGCATAAGTGAACTTCATCAAAACCGGTTAATTCATCAATAAAAGAACTGTAAATGTTTTTATCAAAGACAACGGCGTCCGGCGCCGGCTTGAACGCCAGAGAATCATCGTCATACCCGCTCCAGCCGGTCAAACGGATCAAAGGCGATCCTTTGTTAATGAAACGGGAAACGAAAATATGATCATAACCGTATTGAACTTTTTCGATTTCCGCGGCGATTTCAGGTTTTGTCACGCTGGAAACCTGTACGTCGATGATTAATAACGCTTTTGACACGCTCAAAGCTCCTTTCGATAAAAACGCCGGTCAGGACGGATAACAGGATAACGCCGGCCGTCCGGCAGAAAAAGTAAATCAGGCAGCCCGCGGGCGTCGTTAATAAATCTGCCCGCATACAGTAATATAAAATCACGATCATCAGAGGATCGTGAAACAAATAAACGCTCATTGTCCGGCCGGCCGTTTTTTTGAAAAACGGCGTTCGGATCGTTTTTCCAAAAACAAAAGCCAGACAAAATGCCGCGTCGTAAAACAAAGCGCAGCCGGCGGTCATAAAACCGGCGGCGGGCAGGAAATGTTTTTGTGTATCGGCGACGTTTAAAATCAACAGGCACGGCAGCAGGAAAAATACCGTTTTGGGGTGTGATTCGAAAAACGGACGGGCTTCGTCAAAATAATATCCGGCCGCAAAGAAAACCAGAAAACGCATGGAAAAAGAAAAATCAAAATATCCCTGCGGCAGCCGGGAACTGAAAATGTAAAAAAGAAAAGCCGCCAGACAGACCGGAATACTCTTTTTCAGCAATTTTTGTAATACGAAGAAAACGGCAAAGCACCAGAACAGCGCCGTTAAAAACCACAAATGTCCGCTTTCATGACCCGTCAGAAAAGCGCCGGCGATTTCGAAAATGTGTCGATTGTCAAAGAAGCCGCCCCATAACTTTAAGGGAATCATGAAAAACAATCCCGTCAGGAAAAACGGCAGCAACAGCCGGCGGGATTTTTTAATCAGCAGCGTTTGAAATTTTGCGGCCGGGTTTAATGCGAAAACAGATCCCGCCAGCATAAAAAACAAGGGGATATGAAATCTGTATACCCAGGCGCTGAGGTAAAACCATGTTTTAAAAAAGCCGGAGCCGTAAACGGCCGAAACGTTTTGAGGAACGGAATAATCAATCCCGCCGTAATCCGTTGTAATCGTTAAATACGTCGAATGTCCCAGAACGACCAGCAGCGCGGCCAGAATGCGGATAACGTCATAAACGGCGACATGATTTTTTTGATTGGGCATAAAAATTCCTTTATGTTAAAAAGTGACGGGAAAGCGTTGTCTTGTCAAGGAAAGTATTCGAAAAAAATCGAAAGGAAAAAACATGTTTTACATCGGGTGTCATCTTTCCGCGGCAAAAGGATTCGCCGCCATGGGCAGAACGGCGGCGGCGATCGGAGCGAATACGTTTCAGTTTTTTACGCGCAATCCCCGCGGCGGCGCGGCAAAAAAGATTGATCAAAATGACGTTGAGCGTTTTTTAAAACTGGCGGGCGAAAATCGCTTCGGCGTTTTGCTGGCGCATGCGCCCTATACGTTGAACGCGGCGGCAAAAGATCCCGAAGTGCGCCGATTCGCTTTTGAAGCGATGAGCGACGATTTAAAACGCATGGAATATATTCCGCATAATTATTATAACTTTCACCCCGGATCGCATGTCGGGCAAGGCGTTCAAACCGGGATTGAAAAAATCGCGGAACTGCTGAATGAAATTATTACCGAAGATCAGACGACGACCGTTCTGCTGGAAACGATGGCCGGAAAGGGCAGCGAAATCGGCGGCCGGTTTGAAGAGCTGCGGGATATTATTGACCGTGTCCGTTTAAAAGATAAAATCGGCGTCTGTCTGGATACCTGCCACGTTTATGACGCCGGATACGATATCGTCAGTCATTTGGATAACGTTTTGGACGATTTTGACCGGATCATCGGACTGGATAAGTTAAAAGCCGTTCATTTAAACGATTCGAAAAATCCGTTTGCCTCGCATAAAGACAGGCACGAAAAACTGGGGCAGGGTTTTTTGGGATTGCCCGCCGCCGCGCGGATAATCAATGATCCGCGTTTGCGCGCGTTGCCGTTTTATTTGGAAACGCCGAACGAGTTGGACGGTTATGCGGCGGAAATAGCATTGCTGAAATCATTGAGGACTGAATCGTAAAAACAAAAGGGGCGGTTGCGCCCCTTTTGTTTATTCCGGCAGATCGAAGATTAAAAAGTTGCTTTGCGCTTCCAGTCCTTTTAATTTCAATATTCCCGCTTCTTCCGTGATGGCCAGGCCGTCGCCGGCTTTCAGGTACAGCGAATTGGCTTCCAGCCCTCCTTGCGCGATTTGCAGCCACAGCTGGCGTGACGGACGCATTTGATAATGCACAACCTGATCGGCTTCCAAAATGCATTGAAAGATGTTAACGTCCTGATGAATGCGCAGGGAATTGTTTTTTCCTTTCGGAGAAACGATCAGGCGCAGTGTGTTCAGCATATCCAGCAGATTAAATTCCTTTTTTTCATATTCCGGTATCAGGTTTAACTGATCGGGCAGAATCCATATTTGCAGAAAATGGGCGGCTTTGGATAAAGACGGATTCATTTCGCTGTGAATAATACCTGTCCCGGCGCTCATTCTTTGTATTTCGAACGGCGAAATCGTATAAGCATTGCCCAAATTGTCTTTATGTTCCATTTGTCCGCTTAACACGACCGTGACGATTTCCATGTTGTCATGACGGTGGGCGCCGAATCCTTCGCGCGGCGCGACAATATCGTCATTAATGACGCGCAGTTCGCTGAATCCCATATGGCCCGGATCATAATAATCCGCAAATGAAAATGTATGACGGCTGTCCAGCCAGCTGAGCTTTGTTTTGCCTCTGTCGTTTTTTGCTCTGATTTCCAACATGTCTTTTCCTTTCTTTCTCTTACAACATAGAGTTAAGGCGCAGCATTATAAAAAAACAATCTGCAAAAAAGGCCTGCGGATTCCCGCTTACCGACCGGCAGGCGAAAAACACACCGAGAATAAAGACGCAGGCTGTGACTTCCCGACGATAAAAAGGCCGCCCGGAAGCCGCATTTTACTTTGTTTGCAATCAGGCGCGGATACCGAAAACTTCGCGCAGTTTCGAAACGGCCAGCAGCACCGCCGTTCTGGTCGGCATGGTGTCGGCAATCGGATTCAGTACCATGAAATCGTGAATCGTTCCGTTAAACCGCACGGCCGTTACCTCGACGCCGGCGTCGTTCAATTTTCGGGCGTAAGCTTCGCCTTCGTCGCGCAAAACGTCGTTTTCGTCCGTAATAATCAATGCCGGGGGCAGTCCTTTTAATTGTTCAGGCGCAGCGTTTAATGGAGAAGCCATAATGTTTTCGCGGTCTTTTTTGTCAGGCGCATAAGCCTGCCAGAACCAGATCATCGCTTTTTTCGTCAGCCAGGGGCCGTCGGCGTAAATCTGGTACGATTCGGTAGATAGAGAAGCGTCCGTTACGGGATAAAGCAGCAGCTGAAAATCAATTTTCGGTCCGCCTTTTTCTTTGGCGGCCAAAGTCATTGCGGCCGCCATGTTTCCGCCGACGCTGTCACCGGCGACGGCCAAACGCGAATCGTCCAGTTTTAATTTGCCAGCATTTTTAACGATATATTTCAGTACGCCGAACAGTTCCGTCGTCGGCCGGGGAAAGACGGCTTCGGGCGAGGGGGTATATACCGGGAACACGACGGCGGCGGGAACTCCGGCGGCCAATTCGC
This sequence comes from Alphaproteobacteria bacterium, assembly GCA_051888155.1. Taxonomy (GTDB): domain Bacteria; phylum Pseudomonadota; class Alphaproteobacteria; order CAAGCB01; family CAG-977; genus UBA11549. Next base: position 5,361 of record JBJFAY010000181.1, on the reverse strand, counting down.
GTACCAGCCGGTCATGCGTTTTGTCGTTTCCCAAAATCCAGCCGCCGCCGTGAATGTAAAATATGACGGGCAGCTTGTCTTTGAATCCTTTCGGGCGGTAGATTTTAACGTCTACATTGCCGCCGTCAACGGTAACGGCGAATTCTTCAACCTCTGCCGGCGGCGTTTCGGCCGGAGCCTTCTGCACGTCCAGCAGCACTTGCCGCGCCTGCTGCGGCGTTAATTCATAAAGCGACTTTCCGCCTTTTTTCCCGAGTTCGTCAATAAAATCCCGTACTTTTTTAATAAGATGTATCCGATGCATTTTTTTTCTCCTTTTCTTGAAAAAAAGATACATTTGTCCGGAGATTTTTCCATTCTGGAAAAAAGACGATAAACTTTATGACACGACGGGCAAAAGCTCTTTGCTTTGAGGAAACTTAAAAAGTAAACAAAAAATGCCCGTAAAAGGGCAAGGAATTTCCGCCTAAGCGCGGCTGCGGCTTTCGGTTTGTTAATGTTTGAATGGAGCGGGTGAAGGGAAAGCTCGCTTTGCTCGCCGGTCAAGCCGGCCGCTTGAGCAGTCGCTCTGCGCGTCGTTGCTTACGCAACCGAACCCTCTTACTCGGGTTCAATTCCCTGATTCATTCTTTCCATAAAAAAATGCCCGTAAAAGGGCAAGGAATTTCCGCCTAAACGCGGCTGCGGCTTTCGGTTTGTTAATGTTTGAATGGAGCGGGTGAAGGGAAAGCTCGCTTTGCTCGCCGGTCAGGCCGGCCGCTCGAGCAGTCGCTCTGCGCGTCGTTGCTTACGCAACCGAACCCTCTTCTCGGGTTCAATTCCCCGATTCATTCTTTCCATAAAAAAATGCCCGTAAAAGGGCATTTTTTTATGGAGCGGGTGAAGGGAAAGCTCGCTTTGCTCGCCGGTCAGGCCGGCCGCTCGA
>JBJFAY010000181.1:0-4336 GCA_051888155.1 Alphaproteobacteria bacterium | reverse complement strand
TTCCATAAAAAAATGCCCGTAAAAGGGCATTTTTTTATGGAGCGGGTGAAGGGAATCGAACCCTCGTATTCAGCTTGGGAAGCTGCTGCTCTGCCATTGAGCTACACCCGCAAATCCTCTTATCGTTCAATAAATTCGTTAAAGCTTTGCGTCGACAGCTCTTCTTCCAGCTGTATCGACAGTTGCTTTAACAAATCATAGGTCAGGCCGATCCATAATTTTTCACGCGCTTCCAATGAAGCTTCCTGATCTATGACCGTATATGTATCAGGAAAATCACGGCTGTCAACAGCTTTTCTGGTTTCGCTTAACACACGGCCTTCATTATCCGTAATCTGCAGGGAAATTTCAAAGCGGCCGACGTATTTATGTTTCGCCGATTTGTTCAAAGAACCGCCCGTGTAGATTCTTTCTTCAATAATACTGGCGTCAATGATCAAAAAACGGACATGGCGTTCGGGCGTTTTGTCAACGCTGAAACGATTAACCGCCCATTTGTGAATGATCTGTTCGGGATAAACCAGCATTAACTGATCGACATTCGGCGCTCTGGTCGGCAGGTTGTAACTGGAAATGAATTTAATGTCTTCCGCTTTCAACCGGATCTTTTTGCCCAGCGGCACCAACGGGTGAGAATCGCCCGGCGCCCTTTGAACATACGGCGTTTCGGAATAAGCCTGCGGCTGATTGTACTGCGCCTGCTGCGCCGGCACGTAGTTCTGCGTCTGCGGATCGTAACGGTAGGACGAATCGGAAGAACACCCTTCGGCCAGTAATACACAAGCCGTTAAAGCAAAAAGGTGTGAAAACTTAAAAGACATCGTGGCTATTTCCCTGCATCTAAATCTTTCAGAGTTAAAGTATAACTTTTCCCGCAGAATTGGCAATCAACTTTTATTTTTCCGTCAACGGCCATTTCTTCTCTATCCTGTTCGGGAAATCTTCTTAACATTTCTATTACCTTGTCTTTCGAACAACGGCAACCGAATTTTATCGCCTTTTGGATAAAAAAGTGTAAATTATTTAGATGATAAAGGCGATAAAGCAGCTTTTCCAGCGGAAGTTCCGTATCCAACAGCTCTTTGGGCGTGGCGGAATGCAGCAGAACAACGGCCGTATTCCATAAATCTTCGATTTCGTTTTCTTTTAATTCCCGGGCGATCTGCCTGTCCATCGGCATACGCTGCAGCATAACCGCCGCGCCGGTCCAGCCCTTTCCTGTCTGCGCCGGAGTCGCTACCGCAATTTTTAAAGCTGTCTGAATTTGTTCGGATTGTTTGAAATATTCCAGAACGCATTCGGCCAAAGTCGACTGATCCAGCGCGACAATGCCTTGATAACTTTGGTCTTTTGTTTCAACGTTAAAAGATAATGTGCCGTCTGCGAAAAACGACTGCACCGGCGCGGCGTTTTCCTGTGTGACGGCCTGCTGCGCTTTTTCAACAGCCGCTTCGTCGAAACGGGCGTAACCGCGGATTGATCCGTCCGTTGTCATATCGACGGCTAAAACGGAAACGGGACCGCGGCCCTGAATCTGTAAGGTAAAAACGCCGTCAAACTTGATTGTTGACGCCAGCAAAGCCGTTAGTACGGCTGCCTGCGCCATTAAAATGCCGATCGGTTCGGGATAATTGTGCTGAGAAATAATTGTATCCAGAGAAGACGTCAGACGGACGGTCTGCCCTCTGGATAATCCCGAATCAATTAAAAACGGACAAATTACGTCTGTTGTTGCGTCTGTCATTGTTTCCCTCTTTTATTTGATGATGTGATAACTTTCTTTAAAAATATTTAAAATTCGGATATAAGCAATCTGTCCGATTACATAAACAGGGAAAATAACCGTGCCGGAAAAGAAGTCCGCCGTTAAACCGGTAACACAAAAACGTCTGATGAATATTGCGCTGTATTACCTCGGCCGGTATGAAAGCTCGGCGGAAAATGTCCGCCGCCTGCTTGAACGGCGAATCGCCAAAGCCGCCGCGAAAGGAGCCGTTGTCCCGGCAGAATCGGATCAATGGGTGAACGCCGTTGTGTCAGAGGTATGCCGTCTGGGATATGTTAATGATGAACGGTTCGCTCTTTCGACGGTGGAAAAATACAGAAAAGCCGGGAAATCGGAACGTTATATCCGTTTGAAGCTGGCACAGGCGGGAATTGGTAATGATATGCAAGACGCCGTTTTGAAAAATGACGAAAGCCTTTCCTGCGCTGAAGCCGATCTGGCCGCCGCTCTGCGTCTGGTCGAAAAACGCAAGCTCGGCTCTTTTCGTTCTCCGCAAGACAGGCAGCTTTTTCGTAAAAAAGATCTGGCCGTTCTTGCCCGCGCGGGCTTTTCTTTTCAAACCGCCGTTCAGGCTTTGGGTTTTGCTGCAGAAGAGGAAGATGATGAATTCCAATATTGATCTGATTATTTTTGATTTCGACGGCGTTCTGGTTGACAGCGAAACAATGGGGTGTCAAATCTGGTCGGACGTTTTCGCGCGGCACGGCATGAACGTGCCGGCGGCGGATATCATGGAAAAATATACAGGGAAGACAGGAACGCTGATTTGTTCTTTGATCGAACAAGAATACGGGTATCATATTCCGGACGGCTTTTTGGACGAAGTCAACGAAACAACCGAATCGGTTATGGCCAAAGAATTAAAGACGGTTCCCGGCGTTTTGGACACGCTGCCTTTGATCCCCGTTCCTGTCTGTATCGCTTCGGGCAGCCGGCCGAAACGGCTGAATATGTGTCTGGACGTGACCGGACTGCGGCCTTTTTTTCCGGAAAATACTGTTTTCAGCTCGCATTTCGTCAAAAACGGAAAGCCCGCGCCGGATCTGTTCTTTTATGCCGCGGAAAAAATGAAAGCCGCGCCGGAAAAATGTCTGGTTGTCGAAGACAGTTCTTCCGGTATTATCGGCGCGAAAGCGGCAGGCATGAAAGTTTTCGGATTCTTGGGCGGATCTCATTGTACGCCGCAGCGCGGCATTCAGTTAAAAGAAAGCGGCGCCGATCTGCTGTTTGACGATTTTACAAAACTGCCGGAACTGTTGCAAAAAGCTTAACCGTCTTCGCGGTGCAGCAATAAGGTAATACTGATAAAAGCAAAAATCAGCGGCGGGCTCCATGTCGCAAAAACAACGGGCAGAGCGGTTGAAAATCCCAAAGCATAAGTGATTCGGGTCATAAAATATAACAAAAACCCGCTGACGATTGCTCCGGATATTTTTAATGCGCCTCCGCCTTTTCGCTGATTCGGATCGACGGAAAACACGGCGGCGATCAAAATCATTGTCATTAAAAGAAACGGAGAAACCAGCAGCGATTGCAAATGCAGGCGGTGCGGGTGCGCGGAAAATCCCGAATTTTCAAAAAATTGAATAATCGCGGGCAGATCCCAAAACGAAATCGTTTCCGGCGAAGCAAAATTTTCCTGAATTTTTCCCAAAGTCAATTCGGTCGGTATCTTTAGAATCGGGTGATTTTCAATTACTTTGCCGTTTTCATAAATACGAACGTCTTTTAATTCAAAATATCCGTCGTCCAAAACAGCCAGACGCGCGTCGATTCGTTTTAAAAAGGCATTTTGATCCGAAAAGACTAAAATACTGACGTTTCTTAAACTTAATTCCAGCTTTTCCTGCCGGATTGCGCCGGCATGCACAACATACATTTTGCCGTCGCGGTGTTCTCTCAGCCATAATCCCTGAGAACTTGAAATATGCGGCTGGCCGCGGCGGTCGTCGTCCATGCGCTGGAATTTGCTGTACATCGCCGCCGAAAAAGGATTGAACAAAGCGACGGATAGAACGCCTATTATAAAAGAAGTAACCAGCAAAGGCGTGACGAACTGCCAGACGGACTGCCCGGCGGCGCGGATAATAACCAGCTCGCTGCTTTTGGTCAGACGCCAGAAAACAATAATCGCCGCTATTAATACAATAAAGGGCAATACGGTTAAAATCATGTTCGGCAGTTTTAACAGTCCCAGAGTCAAAACATTCCCGAATCCGAAAGAGGGAATCGATTCTTTTTTCATCAGCTCGATCACATCAAATAATAAAATGATGGATCCCAGCGTTAACATCACCGCAAAGAACGACATAAGAAACTGGCGGATAATATACCGGCTGATAATTTTTGGCGCAGACATTAGGAAAACCCTCAAAAAAATGTTCTTTAACAGGAATAACACAGAACAGGATAAAAAAAAGTATAAAAAAGAGAAAAAAGTTGTTGACACGGGAACGCAATAAGAATTATAACCCCTCTTGCCCTCAATGAGGAGCGCGTAGAGATTTTATAGAGAGTGTATAGGGAAGAGAAGAGATGTACAGGCGGTGG
>JBJFAY010000180.1:0-2308 GCA_051888155.1 Alphaproteobacteria bacterium | reverse complement strand
ATCATGCGACAGCCTCTATTACCCATTCTATTGCTTTTTGAGCATTGTCCGCTGATTCCGATACGATAATATCGTACACAACGGCAATAATACGGGCAGTCTGGCCGGCTGAAAACGATTTATGATGACTTTCTTCGTATTTTTTTAAGAATAAAACAGCAGATTCCAGCGCTGTTTTGTCAATTTTCGGTAATTCTGCAGGGGTGTTTTCTTCGAATCCGTACAGCCAATTCGGCGACACGCCGAACGTCCGGCAAATTCTGCAAAACATTTGCGCGTCCGGTTCGCGTTTGTTTTTTAAATACTGGTTAAGTCTGCTCTGACTGATTTCAAGCTGATCCGCCGCCCTTTGCTGAGTCAATCCTAATTCAGAAATCCTTTGATGTAAGCGTTCTCCGATCATTGCAATCCTTTACCTTAGAATTAATCTCCCGAGTATACTGGCACAGTTTATCACATAATAAAATTAACTATTTGTTATTGATTGTTTAAACTTTTTGTGATAACAATGAGGCGTTTGATTATTTATACGGAGTTGAAAAAAATGGAAAAACCAACGCAAGTTCCCGTAAAAAATATAAAATCTTCAGAACCTGCTATTTTGTTGAAACTGTATGAAAAAGGCCGGCTTGGAAAATTTCCGCAGGCCGAAAACCGTTTGAGGGCGGGATTGGTGTTTATGAAAGATTTTCGTTTTTCCCTGTTTTCTCAGAAAACAACACGAAGTTATGACAAATTGTTTGTTTCGGGAAGCCGGGGAAAAAATGATTCCTCGGATCTGCGCTGCGATGCGGCCGACAGATACCTGAGGGCGTTAAAATCGGTCGGTATTTACAGTGCTTATGCTCTGCATTTTTTACGTGACGAACAAAACGTCAGCGCTTTTTTGGCGCGTTATCCCGTTTTGAATAAAGGATCCCGGCGCACGTATAAAATGGTTTATCTGGCCATTAATAAAATGCTGGACAAATTGGTTGATTTCTATGGCGCGGAAAAAAGATAACTTTGAATCGGTCGTTTTTTCTGTATAATGTCAAAAAAACAATAAAAAACGACGATTGCAATGAAAGATTTTTTAAAATTGATTTTTTTCGGAATCGTAAAAACGCCGAAGCTGGAGATGTTTCAATCTTCAACCGGTGAAAAAAAACAAATGGCGTCCGGCTTTGATTTGCAGATTCTGCTGGTCGGCGGTTTTTTCGGACTGCCTGTCTTTTTTAAACGCTTATGGGGTTGGGCATGGTTGATGTTTTGTCTGTCAACGGCTCAGTTCGTTTCTTTTTATCTGCATGTCAAGCGGCTTTTATCCGCGACGACGCCGGAAGAATTTTATGCTTTTCAAGAATCCGATCCGGTTGATTCGGCGGCGGGGATTTTATTGCTGCTCTTCGCTGTTCTGCTGGCGTTTAAAGGCAATGAATGGGCGGTGAAACGGCTGTTGAAAAAAGGCTGGCGCTTTACCAACGTTTCCGATCCGGCGGTTCAGGCGGCCGTTAAAAAATGGAAAATTTCAAAACATTACCTTAAACCGGTTAAAGAAGAAGAAAAACTCTAATTTTCTTTTTGATTCCAAACGGTCAGATCCGTTTCGGGGTAATTCAGATGCCGTCTGTAAATATGCAGGTTTTCCAATACGCGCTGAACATAATTGCGCGTTTCGCTGAAAGGAATACGTTCGATCCAGTCGATCGGGTCTATGTCTTCCTGCGGCCGTCCGATGGAGCGCAGCCACCGGTTAACGTTTGTCGGGCCGGCGTTATAGGCCGCAATGGCCAGAATATATGATCCGTTAAACCGTTTGAGCAGATCTGCAAAGTAAGAGCTGCCCAGTTCGACATTAAAATCCGGATTGGAATTTAATTTTTGAACGGAAAAAGCTTTGCGTTTTTTTTGCGCTATCTGTTTGGCTGTTGAGGGCATAATCTGCATCAGACCGCGCGCTCCGGCGGGTGAAACGGCATGTGAAGCAAAGCTGCTTTCCTGCCGGATAATGGACAAGACAACGGCCGTTTCCGCGCGTTCGTCATGTTTTAAATCGCGGACCGGATACCCCAGAGAAATAATATCAATACCGTTTTGGCGGGCTTTTCGGGCGATTGCGACGGCCAAGTCTTCGCGTTTTAAATCATGGGATAAAACATACGCCAGCGCTGTGACAGACCGGGAAGAGGGCGCGTCTAAAAACAATCGGGTGGCAAATAAACCGGCCAAATCGTATTGTTCGGCGTCTTCCAGCATTTTCATGACGGCGAACAGTTCGGATTTTCTGAACTGTTCGACCAGAGCTTTGTCGGGTTGTTCTTCTGAC
>JBJFAY010000179.1:0-2311 GCA_051888155.1 Alphaproteobacteria bacterium | reverse complement strand
GGGGGGGATTTTAAGCAAAAAACATATTTAACATATTAAAATATAAATGAAAAAAAATTTTTGAATTTTTTAGGAGGTACATTTAAAACAGGAAAAGTTTTTTATCTTATAACTTATAATCTGCGGCGGAAGAAAATGAAAAAATAAAATCGATTCGTTATTTTATTTTTTCGGCTGCACGAATGACGGGAAAACGCCTGTTTTCGTTCGTATGCAAAAACCCCCGCGTCAGAGCGGGGGTTTTCTTGGGTTATATTTTATTTTTGGGCGGCAGATGTGTTTGTCGGCGGTATTCCAGATTTTGCACCAAAAACTGATTTAAACGTTTTTGTACTTTTCCGTTAATCGTGTTTTCGGGATAGTTCCCGGCGGCGTCACGTTCCCCGGCCGGCAGTCCGGTCAGGATTTCAATGCCTTCGTCAATCGTGGAAACAGGATAAATATGAAACATGCCGGATTTGCAGGCTTCAACAATATCCTGTCGCAGCATCAAATTGACGACGTTCGTTTGGGGAATTAAAACGCCCTGCGTCCCCGTCAGTCCGCGCATACGGCAAATATCAAAGAAACCTTCGATCTTTTCGTTGACTCCGCCGATCGCCTGAATCTGTCCGAACTGATTGACGGATCCCGTCACGGCCAGATTTTGTTTGATCGGAACATCGGATAAAGCGGACAACAAAGCGTATAATTCCGTCGAAGACGCCGAATCCCCGTCAATTTCGCCGTAAGACTGTTCAAAAACAAGCGTCGCTTCCATTGACAGCGGCGCATTTTGAGAAAAACGCGACGCCAGAAAACTCGATAAAATCAAAACGCCTTTGGTGTGCAAAGGGCCGCCTAAATCGACTTCGCGTTCAATGTCGATGATTTCACCCGATCCCATGCGCGCCAGACAGGTAATCCGGCTGGGTTTGCCAAATGACAGCTGGCCGAATTCAAACACGGCCAGACCGTTGATCTGCCCGACGACGGCGCCGTCCGTGTCAATCAAAACGGAACCGCGCTTGATCTGTTCGGTCATTCTTTCCTGAATACGGTCGGAACGTTTAATCTTTGATATGATCGCCTGATCGACATGGCTGCGCGTAATGACCGGAGATTTCCCGTCCGTCATGGCGCAATAGTTGGCTTCGCGGATCAGGTCGCTGATGGAAGCGATGTGCGCCGTCAGTTTTTGGCTGTCTTCCGCCAGACGGGAAGCATGTTCGATCAGGCGGGCGACGGCGTCTTTTTGCAGCGGGCGCAGCTTGTTGCGCCGGGCCTGCGTGGCAATCAGGCGGGCGTATTTCGATATGTTTTCCTGCGTTTTTTCCATATAAGGAAAAAAGTTCGCTTCCACCTTAAACAATTCCGTAAAGTCAGGGTCGTTTTCCGCCAGCATATAATACAGTTCCGGTTCGCCCAATAAAACGACTTTGACGTTCAAAGGAATTGCTTCGGGTTCCAAAATCGTCGTCATCATACCGTCGGACGACGGCGGATCCATGGTGATCTTTTTTGACCGCAAAGCGCGTTTTAACGCTTCCCATGACGAAGTCTGATTTAACAGGTCTTTGGCTTCGATAACCAAAAAACCGCCGTTGGCTTCATGCAGGGCGCCGGCTTTAATCATGTTGAAATCGGTAATCAAAGCGCCGTACTGCTGCTGGCGGTCGATGCGGCCGATCAGATTGGTTAAAATCGGGTGATCCAAAAAGATCAAAGGCGCTCCGTTTCTGTCGGTATGGTCGATCAGAACGTTGACTTTATAACGGCGCAACGCTCCGTCCGTTTTTTGTTTGGGCAGAACGGGCAGAGGTTGTTCTTCGTCCGTCTGCGGCTGCGTCTGGTCTTCTTCGTCTTCCAAAAACAAATCGACGTTTTCGATGATATCGTCGTACATGTTGCGCAAAAACGCCGTTACGCTTTTGTTGCGCCGGTATTTTCGTTTCAGGTCGTCGATTAAGTGCTTGATCGCCAGAGAAGCGAATTTTTCATTCAACTGTTCGATTTGTTCGCGCTGTTCCTTTTCCCATTTGGGAATGTCATGCACGGCGTGTTCCAGTTCTTCCTGCGCGGCGTTTAATTCGGCCAGGACTTCCTGTTGTTCTTCTTCGGACAGCTTTTCAAAGGCTTCGGGGCTGAGCACGTCGCCGTCTTTGGTCGGCGCGACGACCAGTCCGACGGGCATACGCAGAACGGAAACGTTCTTTCCCGTCGTGTGTTTTTGAATGTCGTCAAAGTATTTTGTTTTCTGGTCGCGGAAAGCGTCTTCAATCGCTTTGAGCTGCGTTTTATATTCGTCGCCGTCGAATACGGCGGGCAGAGC
>JBJFAY010000178.1:0-2326 GCA_051888155.1 Alphaproteobacteria bacterium | reverse complement strand
CATCATGTCGCTTATGAAGAAGATTTTCTGATCGAAAAAGTATAACGCGGGGAAAAATGCGGGCCGGGACCATTAAATGGGTGATCTTTGCGGTAACGTCGCTGGGCAATTTTATCGGAATGCTGGATTTTTCTTCCGTCAATATTGCTCTGTATAAAATCTCGCAGGCCTTTGAACTGCCTGTTTCAACGGTGCAGTGGATTATGCTGTCCTACCAGATTATTTTGACCAGTCTTTTAACGTTTTTCGGACGACTGGGCGATATGGTCAACCGCAGAACATTATATACATGCGGTTTTTTAATTTTCGGGGCGGGGGCTTGTTTGTCTTATCTGTCGGTTAATTTCTGCATGTTGCTGTTTGCCAGAACGGTGCAGGGGCTGGGCGGATCGATTTTGATTTCAAATTCGTTCAGTATCGTGTCGTCTATATTTAAAGGCCGTCAGCGCGGCAAAGCTTTGGGATTTATGGGAGCCGTCATTCATCTGGCCGGCATGACGGCGCCGTCAATCAGCGGATTTTTAATGGAAGTTTTTTCCTGGCGCGCCATATTTCTGCCCAGCTGCCTGATTTCTTTTGCCGCTGTTTTTTTATCGCTACGCGTTATTCCCGCCGGGCATGTATTGAAAAAAATGCCGATAGATGTTAAAGGAACCGTTTTTTTGATGGCCGGCGTGGCTTCTTTGTTATTCATGATTGCTCAATCGCCTTCATGGGGATTATTTTCGGCGCAAACAGGAAGTTCCGTTCTGCTGGTTATTTTCTGTCTGTTTTTGTTCGTGCGTCACGAAAACAGGACAAAAGAGCCTTTAATCTGCTTTAGTTTATTTGTTTCTCCGGCTTTTTTGTTCGGTAATCTGGCTTTGATGACGTCCTATCTGGCGATGTATCCCAATACGATTCTTTTCCCGTTTTATTCTCAAGGCGTTTTGGATAATTCGCCGTCTTTGACCGGATTGCTGATCTTGCCGTTTTCACTTTTCTACCTGATTACCGCCGTATCGACGGGGACTTTGAATCCGCAGAAAAGAATGATTGCAGGCATGACGCTTTTGGGGCTGGGATTGTTTTTATTCTCAGAAACCGGCTTGTCCACGCCTTTGGCCGCGCTGGTCTTGATGCAGATCGTTATGGGAGTCGGCAATGCTTTTTTCCAGCCGTCCGTCAATACGGCCATTTTGAACGCGACGCCCAAAGACAGCACCGGTATGGCCAGCGGGATTTTGTCTTTATTCCGCAATACGGGAATTGCTATGGGCAGCGTTATTTCCGTCGGAATTTTCGAAACGTATAAAAATTATCTGACAGAACAGGGAAGCGCGGAAAAAGAAGCGTTGCTTTCTTCCTATCACTTCGCGCTGTACTGCGGGATCGGTTTTGCTTTTCTGTGTTTGATCTTTATTATAAAATCCATACGTCTGCAAAAAAATAAAACGGAGGAAAGGTCTGCATGATCAAAAGAATCGGATTGTTCTTATGCGTCAACTTCGTCGTTTTGATGACTATCGGCTTTTTGCTGCGCGTGTCCGGCGTTGACAGGTGGCTGACGGCAGAAGGCATTGATTATACGCAGCTGCTTGTTTTTTCGGCAATATTTGGTTTTGCCGGTTCTTTTATTTCTCTGATGATGTCAAAATCCATTGCGAAAATGTCTACGGGCGCCAAAACGATTACCGATCCGCAGACACAGGAAGAAGCATGGCTGGTACAGACCGTGCGCGGATTATCTGAAGCCGCCGGCGTGAAAATGCCGGAAGTCGCCGTCTATCCGGGATCTGCGAACGCATTTGCGACGGGAGCGTTCAGAGATGAAGCTCTGGTCGCCGTTTCAACGGGGTTGCTGCAGTCTATGACGCGCGCGCAGATCCGCGCCGTTCTGGCTCATGAAATGTCGCACGTCAAAAACGGCGATATGGTGACAATGACGTTAGTACAGGGGATTTTAAACACGTTTGTTTTTTTCTTTGCCCGTGTGGCGGCCGTCTTGTTAAATTCAAACAAAAATGATAATGAACGGCGCCGTTCCGGGGGCGTGGGTTATTATTTTACGGTTCAGATTTTTGAAGTTGTCTTTGGTATTTTAGCCGGTATTATCGCCTGCGCTTTTTCCCGTCACCGCGAATACCGCGCAGACGCCGGCGCGGCGGAGCTGCTGGGCAGTCCGCGGGATATGATCGAGGCGCTAAAGGCTTTGGGCGCAACAGACGTCAAGCCTTTGCCGTCCGAAATGAAAGCTTTCGGTATCGTGGACCTGCCTTCCTTTTCGGAGCTGTTTTCGACGCACCCGCCTTTGTCCGCGCGGATTAAGGCTTTATCAGGCGGGAAT
>JBJFAY010000177.1:0-2331 GCA_051888155.1 Alphaproteobacteria bacterium | reverse complement strand
AGAAGCTGCGGAAGCACCGCCGGTTTGTGCCGGATTATTACCGTTTGCCGCCGCCAAAAGCTCTTCTTTTAATTTTTTACTTTCTTCAGGCATGATTTCCACCTGAACCTGCGTTGTTCCCTGTTCCTTAAATCCCAGCAGCTGAGCGGCGCGCATAGACACGTCTATAACACGGTTATTAACAAACGGCCCGCGGTCATTGACACGCAGCACCAAAGACCGTCCGTTTTGCAGATTGGTTACCCGGACAATACTGGGTAAAGGCAGCGTTCTGTGCGCGGCGGTCAATCCGTGCATATCATACAGTTCCCCGTTTGCCGTAATACCGTTATGAAAATCCGGCCCGTACCACGATGAAACGCCTATTTCTTTATAGTTATAGTCTTCCTTCGGGTAATACCACAGTCCGGCCACCTGATAAGGGTTTCCGATTTTATAATATCCTGCGGAATTCGCCGGAGCCGGTTTCGGCGCGCCGGTGACGGCAGAGGAAAAAACCTGAGAGTTGTCCGTACAAGCTGTCAGAGCCAATGTTGTCGATAAAAAAAGAACCTTTACAAACGAATGCATTTTTACTCCTTTCCGCTACAGCGCAGAATAACGGGTTAATGTATCGGAATCAAGAAAGATACTTTTGTTTTTTTGCGTTTTCATTAGCGTTTTTTTAACCTCTTGGCGGGACTGATGTTTTTTGCAATTTTTGCAGCGGGGACCGCACTTTTTTTCTTTTTGTTCTTCTTTACTTTTCTTGCCGCTTTTTTCATTGCTTTCCGGCGTTCTTCTTCCTGCCGGATATTTTCTTTTACCAACGGGTCGATTTCTCCGTCTTCCAGATTTCTGGCAAATTGGACGCGCATTTTTTCCAACAGCGTCCGGTTGACGGATTCCGAAGAAATACCGTACACTTTTTTGTATAATTCAATGCCTTTTAACGTAGACGGTCCCAGTTTGCCGTCAATCGGTCCGATATAATAAGATCCTTTAGCCAGAATTTTCTGCATTTCAGTGATTTCATCAAATGTCAGTTTGTTGCGTTTAGCCCCGCCCCGAACAGCCAGCCGCATGAAATGCAGTAAAGAAGCATTGGCGTATCCGTCGGCCGGCAAACCGTACATAGCCTGAAATTTACGAACGGCTTCGCGGCTTTTACGCCCCAGAACACCGTCGATTTCATCATGATACAGCTCCAGCTTTGACAACAGTTCCTGAACTTCCTGCGCATTTTCCAAAGTAAAAGACGGACCGCGTTGAAAATATTTTTTTGAAAAAGGCGGCTTTTGCAAAATCCTGTCAGCCAGATGCCCGACGGAAACGGCATAAAGAACCGATTTATTCCACTTTAAAATGACTCTGAAGTTCGAATACGTCAAAAATGCCGGCCCGTGAATCCCCGCGGGAAGAAACAGTTCTGCGGACGTAGATAACGGCTCGTTTAACGCAGATCTGTCCGCAAAGACGATCCCTTCTTTCAACCATTCATTCAGCGTTCTTTTCTGCTCGATCAAATTCCAGTCAAACTTCTTGGGCAACAGCACTTCCCTGCCCCAGCCGATTGCGGGATTCCACCCTTCCGAAGATAAATAATTTGCGGCCGAAGCCAAAGCGTCAGGCAAGCTGTTCCACAAATCCACCTGTCCGTCTTCATCATAATCTATGCCGAAATGTCTGAACGTTGACGGCATGAATTGAAAATTTCCGACAGCTCCCGCCCACGATCCCGTCATTTTATCGACCGGAATGCCGTCCTGTATTAAATAAACGCCATGCATCAGCTCTGATCTGAAAAAAGTCGGACGCCGTGTATCATAAGCAAGGGTCGCCAAGACATTAATTGTCGGATACGTCCCTTTTGCCGTTCCGAAATTCGTTTCCATTCCCCAGAACGCCAGCAGATAATTGGCGGGAACTTTATATTTTTGCTCTATTTGTTTCAACAAATCGGCATATTCGTTCATCAACTTTTGCGCTTTTTTAATGCGCAGCGTATTAATGGCATTATCAATATAAGATTGAAAATCTCTGCGAAATTCCGGTTGTTTCCGGTCCATGGTAATAACGGCGGGCTCCAGACGCAAAGACTGAAAAGCGCGATCTAAGGACTGAGCCGATATACCATTATCAACGGCTTCCCGCCTGAATTCTTCCACCCATTCTTCAAAAGTCAGGCCGACGCCGCCCGTTGCTGCCGAAAGCGGGGAAGAACTGAGAACGGCACAGCATAATACGCCGCATTTCAACCACGAATTCATAAAATAATGCCTTTATTACAGAATATTCTTTACTTAATATTTCTACTATTATGCAGCAACAGTACCTTTAATCTCTCTGATT
>JBJFAY010000176.1:0-2340 GCA_051888155.1 Alphaproteobacteria bacterium | reverse complement strand
CTGAATCCTGGCCTTCAAACCCGACGGCAGCCGTCAACGGCAGAAGAATGCCGCGCAATCTGGCGTCAGGCTTGTTTTCCAGATAAAAATCCATATAAGCGCGCCGGTCAATCAAAGGCATGCGTTCGATTGCGTCCAGCAGAATTTTGTTGATGACGGCTTGAGTCTCGCTGATTTTTTCCTCCATGCCGGACAAATAAAAATCAGCGGCCGCTCTGTCCGGAGATTTTGCCGTAATTGCCTGTAACATGCGTGTTTTTTCCGCCATGATATCGCCGGCCGTACGGTCAAGCAGACGATCAACCTCTTGAATCATTTTCTGCATTTCCGCGCGTCCCTGAGAACTCAGACGCAGCATCAGCGGTTTTGAAAGATTGACATTCGGCTGTTTCGGCGCTAACAAAAAACCGGCGCCGGCTCCTAAAAGAAAGCAAACAATCCCTGTCGCAATGTAGTTTTTCATGACCGTCCCGCGGATTGTTTAACGGCGGCCAATATATTCGGCGTATGAGATACTTTCTGGCTTTTCAGCCCGTTAGCATACTTTTTTACGCCGGGAGATTTAAAAAAATCCGCCGCCTTGATACGTTCTTTTTTTTCCGAAATGCCCAGAGATTTTGAAACAATTTCATAAGTGTTCGGAGATAAATCGGGCGTTTCGATAATACGGGTCAACGCCTGTTTCATCATTTCCTGACGCTGCGGATCGAATTTTTTCCAGTTTCCCAAAGCCACGGGAATGGTTGCCGCCACCTGCGGATTGATTTTGTCAACGGCGATTGTCTGTTCGGCGATAAAGTCATATCCGGAACCGTCTTTTTTATGCAAAGCCGTCGGATTAGCGGCAAACGCGCCGATCAATGCGCGGACTTTATTCGGATTGGTTAATGAAAAGGCTTCGTGATGCAGCAGTTCTTTAACCGTTTTTAATGAATCCGGCGAAGCTGTCGCCTGCATGGACAGCCATTTATCGACGACCAGAGAATCTTTTTTATATGTTTGATAAAAATCGTCCATGACGGCTTTGGCCTGCGGCGTGTTCTGCCCCGCGAAGACACGGACGGCAGCGTCTTTATCCGTCATTTGTTCCGCGGATTTATATTGTTCCAAAGCCTGCGAATTATCCAATAAGCTCAGATATCCCAACGCCATGTTTTTAACGGCGCGTTTGCCCGAATCTTCGGCATTCGGGATATATTCGCCTGAAACTTTGTTGGCTTCATAAGCTTTTTGCAAATCGTCCTTGAGTTCGACGGCGATTTGTTTGCGCAATCCGGCGCGCGCCGCCGCGATTGCATCAACGTCCACGACGTCCATGCGTTCGGCCAAAGCGCGTTCGCTTGGCATGACGAAAGCTTTGGCAATAAAGGCCTTGTCCAGATTTTCATCGTTCAAATACCCTTTTAACGCCCGAATAAAAACGGAAGGCGCTTTTGCTTCTTTTCCGGCCTGAATATCCTTTACCATATCCAGCATAATATCGGTTGCAAACTGCTGTCCCGCGTCCCATCTGTTAAACAGATCCGAATCTTTTGCCATCAGTAAACCGCGCTGTTCCGGCGTATAATCCGTTTTAAAATGAATCGGCGCGGTAAAAGAGCGGTTGGCGGATAAAACGGGTTCTTCGGGGACATTTTCAAACACAAAAGTTTGTTCCGGCTTATTCATGACGATCACTTTGGACGTTTTTCCGTCTTTTTCCTGTCCTTGAATATCCAAAGGCAGGTCGTCGCCGTTTTTATCCAGAAGCCCGACTTCCAAAGGAATGACAAAAGGCTTTTTAATCGGCTGTCCCGGAGTGGCCGGCGTATGCTGGTTTAAGTTCAACGTATAAGTCTTTTTTTCCGCATCGTAAACGCCTTTGGCTTCGACGACGGGAGTTCCGGCCTGATGATACCATGTTTTAGCGAACTGATTTAAATCCAGTCTGGCGCCTTCGGAAATTGCGGCGACAAAGTCGTCGCAGGTAACGGCTTTGCCGTCGTTGCGTTCAAAGTACAAATCCATGCCTTTGCGGAATTTTTCTTTGCCGGCCATGCGTTCCATCATACGAATGACTTCCGCGCCTTTGTTGTAAACGGTTCCGGTGTACAGCGAACGCACGGAAATATAAGAATCCGGACGGATCGGGTGCGCCAAAGGCCCCGCGTCCTGAGTAAACTGTCCCGCGCGCAGGGCAGACACGTCTTCAATTCGTTTGACGGCGCGCGAACGCATGTCGGAAGAAAATTCCTGATCGCGGTAAACGGTCAATCCTTCTTTTAATGTCAGATCGAACCAGTCGCGCAGCGTGACGCGGTTTCCCGACCAGTTATGAAAATATTCGTGGGCGACAACGCC
>JBJFAY010000175.1:0-10201 GCA_051888155.1 Alphaproteobacteria bacterium | reverse complement strand
ATTGTTCCGCTTGGCTCGTTTTTACGGCAAGCGGGTCAAAATCGAATTTGAATAAATAAAGAAAAGCCCCCGTTTCGGGGGCTTTTCTTTTAATCAATGCCTTAAACCATTTTTGCCAACATATCGGCAATCGGGTTCAAACCGTCCGTATTGACCTGTTCGACTTTACCCTGATCGCACGCCGCGGCCACCGCCGGATCAATCGGCAGACGCGCCGTTGTTTCTATGCCAAATTCCGCCGCCGTTTCTTTCAAACGGGATTTACCGAACACGTCCAATTCTTTGCCGCAGTCGGGGCATTTGAAATAAGACATATTTTCAACCAGCCCCAAAATCGGAATATTCATCATCTTTGCCATTTTAACCGCTTTGCCGACAATCATCGACACCAATTCCTGCGGCGAAGTAACAACTATAATCCCGTCAACGGGCAAAGACTGAAACACCGTCAACGGCACGTCTCCCGTTCCCGGCGGCATATCGACAAACATAACGTCAACGTCGTTCCAAACGACTTCCGTCCAGAACTGGCGCACGGTGCCGCCGATAATCGGGCCGCGCCACAATACCGGATCACTGTCGTTTTCCAGCAACAGATTGACCGACATCATTTCAATGCCCGTTTCCGTCACGGCCGGCATAATTCCCAATTCGTTGCCGAATGCTTTTTGCGTCACGCCGAAAGCCTTCGGTATTGACGGGCCTGTAATATCCGCGTCCAAAACTGCCGTTTTCAGTCCGCGGCGGTTCAGTGCCACCGCCAGCATCGACGTGACCAGAGATTTTCCGACGCCGCCTTTGCCGCTGACAATCCCGATGACTTTTTTGATTTTGCTTAATTCGTTGGGCTTGTCCTTTTGTATTTCTTTTCTTTCACCGCAATTAGCGCTGCAGTTAGAGCAGTCATGATTGCAATCGGCCATGATATCCTCCTGATTAAAACCTGCCATTCGTATAGCGCGATAAACGGCGCGCGTCAATTAAAGACTCCCTGTTTCTTTTATGATATACTGTCCGGCATAACAAAAGGAAAGTTCATGAATCAAAAAAATATGCCTTTTTCGGCAAAAGCCGACGCCTATGCCAAAGGCCGTCCCGGGTACCCCGATGCGGCGTTATCTTTTTTAAAACAAAAGGGATCGGTTCCGGCGCGCGCATTGCCGATATCGGCGCGGGAACGGGTCTGTTTTCAAAAGCGCTGCTGACAACGGGCGTCGAAGTCTTTGCCGTTGAACCCGACGACGCCATGCGCGCCAAAGCCGCCGCCGCTTTGTCCGTTTTTCCTTTGTTTCACGAAATTGCCGGCAGCGCGGAGCAAATCCCCTTGCCCGACGGCAGTATGAATTTCGTTTCTGCCGCGCAGGCTTTTCACTGGTTTGACAAAGCCTCTTTTAAACGCGAATGTCGCCGGATATTAATGCCCGGCGGGAAAATCGTTCTGATCTGGAACGTCGAAGTTTTCGGTTCGGATTTTCTTAAAGATCTTGGCGAAGTTTTAAAAAAACATACTTACACGGCCGGGCAGACAAAAGAAGAAGCCGGTTACAGTGTAGAAGATTACTTTTTCAAGCCGGCGGAAGCGTTTCTGGATACATTTGAACGCGCCGAGTTTCCCAACGATCTGGTATTAGATCGGGAAACTTTTATTTTCAAGTTCTTGTCTTCTTCCGCCGCGCCGGCCGCGGGCGACGAAAGATACGCCGCCTTTACCGCCGGATTGGAACAGGTATTTGAACGCTATCAAAAAAACGGCGCGTTAAACTATCCCAACAAAACCGTTTTATATTTCGGCAAAATCGCGCTTTAAAAAATTTCCGGAACGGGAAACAGCGACGCCGTTTCGCATTTTATGCCTTTTAAATAAAAAGCGATACGCTCCGCCGCCTTTAAACGGACAGGATCGCCGTCGGCTTTGTTCAGCAAAACAACGCACGGGAAAGGCGTTTTTTCCAGATACCCTTTTTCAATGATTTTCGTTACGTCGCGCGGCGTAATCCGTTTGTTGTCATTATCTGTATTTAAAATTTTCATGACTTCTTCGGTTCTGAAACAAACGTCTTTTAATTTCCGCCCGATACAATCCAGTCCGGCGACGATAACGACGATATCCGTCTGCGCCGGCAAAACGGGTTCGCTGTTTATCGGCGCTTTTAACGGTTTCATTTTAGCGCCGTCGGCTTCGTTAATGATTACGTCAGCCAATTTCAGCGTTTGTTCCATAACGGACGGGTCAAGTATGCCGATTTTGCGTTCGTCGAAAGGCCTGCCGGCGACAACAAACCCGTCGGTATCCAGTTTCCGCCGGATATCGGCAACCTGCCAAGCCAGCAAAGAACGCGGCTGCGGGTGTTTCATTTTTGTCGTAGTCGTCACGGCGATTTTCAATCCTTGCGCGCGGCATTCAGCTGCCAGAGTACGTAAAACGCTGGTTTTTCCGCCGCCGCCGACAACGGAAATCAAGCGCGGGCGATATTGTCCGAACAACAGCGCATGCAAATTCATCTTAAAAATTCCCCGATTGAATACAACACGGTTTCCAGATCCTGTTTTGATGTAAAAAAGCCGGGAGAAAAGCGCACCGTCCCCTGAGGAAAAGTTCCTAAAGTCTTATGCGCGTTCGGGGCGCAGTGCATACCGCAGCGCGTCATAACGCCGAATTCGGATTCCAGAAAAAACGCCGCGTCGGCATTATCTTTTCCCAAAAAATCAACAGAAATGACGCCCGTGCGCCCTTCACCGGCCGGCAGTCCTGTTAAACGCAGTTTTTTTAAAGCCTTTAATCCGTCCAGCAAAAACGCCGTATCCGCCGCGATTTTGGATTTTATGTTATGCGTTTTGACAAAATCCAACGCGGCGTTTAAAGCATAAATGCCGCACAAGTTCGGCGTGCCGGCCTCAAATTTATCGGGCAAAAAAGAAGGAATATTTTCCGTATCGGAAATGCTGCCCGTTCCGCCGGCAATCAACGGATCCAAGATTTCCGCCAACCTTTCGGATAACAACAGGCCGCCCAGCCCCGGCGCGGCCATTAACCCCTTGTGGGCCGAAAAAGCCAGCCCGTCAAATCCGCAAGCGTCAAAGTCGATTTTTTCAATCCCAACCGTCTGCGCCGCGTCAATCAAAACAAAAGTTCCCGTTTTCCGGCATTCTTCCGCCGCCGCTTCAACCGGTTGAATCGTCCCGCAGACATTTGAAGCGTGCGTTAAAATAATTGCCTTTGTTCCCGGCAGTCTTTCCCGGAAATCGCAAAAATCAAAAACGCCCGTATCCGACGATTTTATCCGGTAAAAATCCGCTCCGGTCTGACGCAAAGGACGCATAACGGCATTATGTTCCAGCGAAGAAACCAACGCTTTGTCTTCTGCCTGCAGCAATCCTTTTATCAACATATTCAGCGACATTGTCGCCCCGGCCGTAAAAATAACGCGGCGCGGATCTTTTACACCGGTCATGTCGGCGATTTTTTCTCGCGTTTTCAAAACAATATCGCCGACTTCGTAAGCCAGAGCATAACCGCCGCGCGCAATATTAACGCCTTCCCGCGTCAGATAACGGCGGCAAGCTTCGGCAACGCCGTCCGCTTTGGGAAAAGCCGTCGCCGCGTTATCCATATAAATCAGTCGTTTTTCCATACCTGTTCCGCCTGTTCCCCGTCATAAAGATACACCGCGTCCGCTTCGTCTTTCAACAAAGCGAAATAATCCGTCCGCCCGTCCGGCGGTTCAAACGCCAGACACGTTCCGCAGGACGACGACACTTTGCGCGGCACTGGGCGCAAGGACGCCCGGACGCCGGCCTTTCGCAGTTTTTCCGCCGCTTGCATCGCTTCGAAATGAGAATGAAAAGTCGCTATATACATACGATAGAAGATAACATTAAAATCATTTTTTTGAATCTTTTTCTTGCCCTGTAAAAATAATCATATAACCTTACGGTTAAAGGCGATGCGCTTTCCGATTGTTTTCCGGGTCCGTCAATAATGGCCATAACCGGAAAAAACCCGAAAAAACTCGTCTGATTTGGGTTCGTCTTCCGGTTTGAAAAATTTCAAAACGGCTGAGCCATAACCAAAAAGGATTACATAATGAATAAATATATCTCGGCAGCTCTGGGAGTCTGCCTGTTTTCCACAACCGCACAATCTGCGGATATCACCAGCTCTTTTTACATTCCGACTAAAACGGTCATGAGCGACACGACTTTTACCTACGGCCATGCCGTTGACGACAACGCCGCTAAAAAGAAAAGTTATTCAAAAACCGCAAAAGAAGAGCTGACTTACGGTTTTAACGATTCCGTCGCTCTGCGCGTTCCCGGATCCCGCAACTGGGCAAGAACGGCAGGAAACGACAATCATTCAAATTCAAACACATCAGGAATCGGCGCAAATTGGAAGCTGATTAACGGCGCAAAATTCAAAATGTTGACGACTCTGGATTTCACCAACGTTTCAGATACAAAAAGCTATGCCGGCATGATCCAGTTCGGCGCCTATCCCCGTTCGGATATTACGCTGCTGGCGCGTCTGTATTACACGGAAACACGCGATAACGGCTACAATACGCACGAACCGGCCGTTCAGCTGGGCGTTTATACCAAACAGGGAAAAATCAGCGGCTTCGCCGGCGTTCGTTACGGTAAAACAAACCAGCAGCATTCCGATACGGCCGAAACGACGACTTTGGCCGTTAACGCCGATTACCAGTTTAACGACAAACTGGCATTAGGGCTGCGTACAACCTATTTGTTAGATAAGGAAGTCCACAAAAAAACAACCGACAACCTTGACAAATACGATAATTACACTGTCGGTATTAACTTGAAATACCTGTTTTAAGGGGCTGTTTTATGAGTGAAAAAAAATTTTTGGTTCTTTCAGGATTAATCATCGGCGCGATTTCGGTCGCGCTGACGGTTTACGGCAATCCCGGCAATATGGGATTTTGCATCGCCTGTTTTATCCGCGATACGGCGGGAGCGTTAAAGCTGCATTCCGCTCCGGTCGTTCAGTACATGCGTCCCGAAATTATCGGATTGGTGCTGGGGGCGGCTTTGTCTGCGTTGATCAGGCGTGAATTTTCACCGAAAGGCGGCAGTTCGCCTTTGATTCGTTTCGTTGTCGGTTTTTTTGTCATGCTGGGCGCTTTGGTCTTTTTAGGCTGTCCGTTCCGCATGATTCTGCGGCTGGCGGGCGGAGATTTGAACGCCGTCGCGGCCGTGGCGGGATTTGTTGCGGGCATCGGCGCCGGCGTATTTTTCCTGAAACGGGGATTTTCGCTGAACCGCGCTTATCCGCAGTCTAAAATCGAAGGACTGGCTTTTTCGATTCTCCAAATCGTTTTCCTGATCGTCTTTGCCGCGGCGCCGGCTCTGTTGGTTTTCAGCACAAAAGGTCCGGGGTCAATGCACGCGCCGTTCCTGTTATCTTTGGGCGCCGGGTTGGCCGTCGGCTTTTTTGCTCAAAAAAGCCGTCTGTGTATGGCCGGCGGAATCCGCGACCTGTTTTTGTTTAAGGACATAACGTTATTGCTGGGATTTCTGGCAATTTTTGCCGCCGCTTTGGTTGCTAACCTGGCCGTCGGAAAATTCCAGCTGGGACTTGAAGGACAGCCGGTCGCGCATACGCAGCAACTGTGGAATTTTCTGGGTATGAGCGTTGTCGGATTCGGATCCGTCCTTTTGGGCGGCTGCCCGTTACGGCAGCTGATTCTGTCCGGCGAAGGCAATACCGATTCCGTCATGACGATCCTGGGTTTTGCCGCCGGAGCCGCTTTTGCCCATAACTTCAGCCTGGCTTCCTCTGGCGCCGGCGCAACGGCGGGCGGAAAAGCCGTCGTTATCATCGGTCTGGTTATCTTGACTTTGATAGCCTTTTTCGGCACCTTCAAAAAAGGAGAAAACAAATGATCGAAATTAATGCCTGCGGGCTTTCCTGTCCGGAACCCGTCGTTATGCTGGCCAAAGCGTTAAAAGACAAACCGGAATCGGCTCTGATTTCCGTCGACGCGCCTGCCGCCGCCGAAAACTGTACGCGTTTTGCGACAAACGCCGGATATGACGTTGAAAAGACAACGCAGGATAAAAAAACGGTGCTGACATGTCGGATAAAACGCTGACGCAACTTTGCCAAACCGCCGGGTGCGCCGCCAAAATCGGCCCCGGCGTTCTGGCGCAGGTCGTTAAAAACCTGCCGCGGTATGAAAACAAAAACCTGCTTCTGGGATTCGACACCAGCGACGACGCTTGCGTCTATGACCTGGGCGACGGGCGTTACCTGATTGAAACCATCGACTTTTTTCCGCCGATGGTGGACGATCCTTATGTTTTCGGACAGATTGCCGCCGCCAATGCGTTAAGCGACGTGTACGCCATGGGCGGAAAGCCCTTTCTGGCGATGAACCTGCTGTGTTTCCCGACGTGTCTGGAACTGGAACGTGTCAAAGCGATTTTACAGGGCGGGCACGACAAAGCCGTTGAAGCCAAAACCGTTATTGCCGGCGGGCATACGATTGACGATTTTACGCCGAAATACGGTTTGTCTGTCACGGGCTTTGCAACGCCTGATTCTTTATTAACAAATGCCGGGGCGAAGCCGGGCGACGTGCTGGTTTTAACAAAACCGCTGGGTACGGGTATTTTAACGACCGCTTTAAAAGCGGAAATGCTGGAAGAAAAAGATTACCAAGTCTTAATCGGTTCCATGACGCGGTTAAACAACGTTGATCTGAGCGGCCTGACCGTTCATGCCTGCACGGACGTCACCGGATTTTCTTTATTGGGACACGCGCGGGAAATGGCGGACGGTTCCGGCACGACGGCGGAAATTTTTGCCGACAGAACACCTTTGTTTGACGCGGCGTTGAGCCTGGCGCGCATGGGTATGATTCCCGCCGGCGCTTATCGCAACCGGGAATTTTTAAAGGATAAAATCCTTTTTGACGAAATGCCTCTTGAATTAACGGACGTTTTGTTTGATCCTCAAACGTCGGGCGGGTTGCTGATCGCCCTGCCCGAAACGGAAGCGGCAAAAATCGACGCGCCGATCATCGGACAGATTTTGCCGCGCGGAGAAAAAAGTATTCGCGTAAGGAAATTGGCATGATTGATAACTTAATCATTATCCGCGGCAGCGGCGATATTGCTTCGGGAACGATTCACCGTTTGGTAAAATGCGGTTTTCCGGTTTTAGCTTTGGATACGCAACGCCCGTCGTCAATCCGCCGTCATATCGCTTTTTCAGAAGCGGTTTACGACGGTACGGCAACGGTTGAAGGCGTCACCGCGGAACTGGTTAAGGATATTCCTCATGCGCTGGACTGTATGCGCCGGGGCAATCCTGCCGTTATGGTCGATCCGAAAGCGGAAGTTCTGTCAAAGCTGCCGCCTTTAGCCGTCGTTGACGCTATTCTGGCGAAACGCAACATCGGCACACACAGAAACATGGCGCCGATTACGATTGCTCTCGGCCCCGGATTTACAGCTCCCGACGACGTTGACGCCGTCATCGAAACAATGCGCGGACATGATTTGGGACGCGTCATTACCGACGGCGCCGCTTTGCCTAACACGGGCGTTCCCGGAATTATCGGCGGATACGGCATTGAACGGGTCAACTTTGCCCCGTGCGCCGGAACGCTGCGCAATGTGCATAAAATTTCCGATTACGTCGAAGCCGGCGAAACGATCGCCATGATTGACGACACGCCGGTAACAGCGCAGATTTCCGGCATTATCCGCGGCCTGATCCGCGACGGTTTTCAGGTGACAAAAGGATTTAAAATCGCCGATATTGACCCGCGTAAAGAACAAAAGAAAAACTGCTTTACCATATCGGACAAAGCGCGCTGCATCGCCGGATCCGTTTTGGAAGCAATCCTTTATTTGCGCCGCGTTAAAGGGATTTAGCCGTCAATTCGTCAAACTGTTCACGGGACAGATCCTGTCCGTAAAAAAGTTTATAAAAGCGTTTTGTTTCTTCAAACAAATCATAATCGGCATATTCGGGATACAGAATCTTTGCCAGCCAGATTAAGCCCATAAAACGATTAATTGCCGGAGGCGAAGCCACCCAACTGTACGGCCGGTCCGGAATCCGGTAGAGCCGTTTTTCACGCACGGCGCGCACGGCCTGCCATGCCGGATTTTTCAAAATGGCCGCATATGCCGCCGAATCGGCAATAACATAATCGGGATCCCAGCTTAAAATCTGTTCCGGATTAGCCTCATTGCCTCCGCCCGTAGTCATAACAGCCGGAAAAACAGCAACGTTATCCCCCATCAAATCAACCACCTGGCCGTGATAACTTCCTTTTCCCAATATGGAAACGGCTTTATTTCCGCCGACATACAGCAGCCGTTTTTTTGCCGGTATACGGGACAATATATTCAACGCCCTGTCATAAATTTTCTGCGTATATGCCGAAAATTCAGCTCCCAATTCTTTTTTATTAAGCAATTCACCCAGCAGCAAAAAAGAATTTGCCGTATTTTTTAAAGACGAATCAATATGAACGGTCCGGATTCCCAAACGCTTTTCCATATTATTCATATCCGCTTCTATTTTTTCTTTGGATTCGCCGATATCAACAAACAACTGCGGATTAATCACGGCCAGTTCTTCCAAATTCAAATCGGCCGACCCGTAAAGCTGGCCGACTACCTTTTTTTTGCGGTCTGCCGGCCTCAGACGAGCTTTCTGAGATTCCCTGTTTGACAAAGCGACGACTTTTTCAGGCGCGAACGTCGTCAAGGTCATTTGCGCGATCGGCCCGGAAGGAACGACACGTTCTATCGTTTCCGGAATTTCCAACGTTCTGCCGGCAGAATCCGTAAACGTTCTGGCCGCGGCGGGGCAGCAGAAAAAAACAGCCAGACAGAAAAGCCATTTATTTTTCATCGAAGCGTTCCGCCCGTACCTGAATCATCTGCGCCACAATGCTGACGGCGATTTCAGCCGGCGTTTCGGCTTTGATCGGCAGGCCGACCGGGGTAATAACGCGGTCAATATCCTTTTGGGAAAAACCGTCTTCGGCCAGACGTTCGCACAGACGTTTATATTTTGCCGCGCTGCCGATGACCCCGACATAACACGCCGGCGTTTTTAATACCTGCACCTGCAGAATATAATCGTTTTGATGACCGCGCGTCATAATTAAAACAAAGTCGTTTTCCGTAACGGAGACTTCTTTGGCAATATCGTCAAAACCGCTGAGCACAATTCTTTCGGCGTCGGGGAACAATTCCGGCAAAGCAAATTGTTCGCGTTCCTCAAACAGCGTATAACGGAACCCGACCGAATGCAGCAGCGGCGCGACCGCTTGCGCGACATGTCCGCCGCCGAACAGATACACCTGCCCGGCCAAAGAAATCGGTTCGGCGTAAAGGCGGGATCCGTCCTTGTTTTTATTTTGTTTTGCTTTACGCATCAGCAGCGGCATAAACTCATCGCCGCCATTAATTTTTTCGAATCCGTCGGCAGGCGTATAAAAACCCATTTCCCACTTGAAATCGGGCGAAATACGCGCGACGATCCACGCATCGTCATGTTTATCAATCAAAGCCAGCGCCCGGTCGCAAAAATCGATAAAAGTCCGATCCATATACTGAAATAAAATCGTTACGTTTCCGCCGCAAATCATACCGATATCCGCGACTTCGTTCGGGCAAAGCCGGTAATCCTGAATAAAATTTTCCCCGGACTTTAAAAGTTCTTTAGCCTTGACTTCCGTTTCATATTCCACCCGTCCGCCTCCGACCGTGCCGATCGTTTTGGATTTTTCGCTGACCAGCATATGGGCGCCTTTGCCGCGCGGGCAGGATCCGCTGTTATCAATTACGGTGCATAAAACGGCTTTTTCACCGTTTTCCAGTTCGGATTTCAAAGTTTCAAGAATCTGTTTCATGGCTTCCTCTTTAAAAGCGGCCTTTTAACAAAAGAAAGGTCGTCATTGCAATTTGGCTGGCTAAAACCTTATCGTTGATCATTTTCCGGAATTTTCCAATCTTTTGCAATGACGATATTTTGAAAAAAGGGCGAAGCGAAAAATCCGCTTCGCCCCGGACAAAGTCAGATTAGAAATGAGCCGACAAAGTCAGGAAGAAATTCCGCCCTTCCGCCGGATAACCTTCGGACAATTCGTAATCCGTATCAAAGATATTCGCCGCGCCGATTTCAATATCCAGATTTTTCAACGGGCTGTAA
>JBJFAY010000174.1:0-10212 GCA_051888155.1 Alphaproteobacteria bacterium | reverse complement strand
TTACCACAGCGCGAACGTCGGCAACGACGGCAAGGTGGGATTGCATGGCAGAATTGTACGCGACATTGATCCGACCAAAGACGGCGTTACTATGAACGAGGTAAACTATAATACCGAAAACATGACCGGCAGCGTCACTTTGACCGACAACCAAAGCGGCGATAACGTCATTGTCAGTCACGGAACTTCAAAAGATCAAGTCGGTTTGTATAACAAAACCGGAAGCCAGAACGTTAAGATTTCTCATGATACGCAAGGCCTTAATGCTTCGGGGCATGCTTTTGAAACCAAAATCGGAGATACGGAAGTTACCAACGCCAACTTCAACTTACGCGACAGAACGGCCAGCGGTACGCTGCATCACGAAGACGGCACACAAACATCTATTAACACCAATCGTTCCTCAACGACGATCACACACAAAGACGGAGATTCTTACCACAGCGCGAACGTCGGCAACGACGGCAAGGTGGGATTGCATGGCAGAATTTCCCGGGCGGCAGATCCGACCAAAGACGGCGCCACAGTAACAGAGTTTACTTATGATACAAGTAAAGAATCTGTCGGAACCGTTATTACGGATAACAATAGCGGCCGCGAAGTTTCCATTTCGCGTGATAGAAACGGTATAAAAATTAATTCTGGCGACGGAATCCGAACCAACGTATCCGTAACGCTTGACAAAGACGGCATTAACATTCAGGGAAAGAGCGGACGGAAAGTCAATGTCGGAAAAGTCATCGGCTTTATCAAAGGGTTGACACGCTGATAAAAAAGGCGGCGCGCCTTTTTCATAATCGGGTAAAAGTCGGCGTTGAAATATTTTAACCTTTAAAATAAAAAAAAGCCTGACAAAAAAACAGGCTTTTTTTTATTCTTCAGATTAGTGTAAACTGGAGTTGCAATCAGAATAAAAGCGCATTAACTTTAGACGGTATAAGAAACAAAGAAAAGAAAGATGAATATCATCAGACGAGTTGAAAAACGCTCTTGTCCTTGAATTATCAGGAAAACTTTACACTCCGACAGCTTCTTTGCTGCAAAAAGAAATCCTGACCTCTTTAAAAGAAACAAAAAATATCGTTTTAGATTTCCGCAATGTTGAATTTTTGGCGTCTTCCGGATTAATGACTTTGTTATCGGCGCAGAAAGCCGTTTCCCGGGCAGAAGGAAAAATGGTGATAAAGAACGTTAATTATTCTGTCATGAACGTTTTAACGATTACCGGTTTTGCCTCTTTTCTGACTATTGAATAGAAATGAAGAAAAAACTTCAAAAATGGCTGTTGCTGTTCTTTTTTATTTCATTTTGCGCGACGTCCGCCCTGACGTATGTCGCCCAAACAAAGCAGGCGGAACGAACGGCTGTTTTAACGATCAGCGCGCGAGTCGATCATTTGCGTCATGAAATTGACACACATGAAAAAGATATGGTTTCTTTATCAAAAGAAATTGAACAAATTTTGGAAGAAAAAGCCGCGGCTCTTGCTCTCAGTTTAAAAAACGATCCCGGTCTGGCTAAAGACCACTCTTTTTTAAATGCTTGGAGAAAAAATAACGAATTGGAAGATTTGCAGATTATCTCTCCGAATCCGTCAGAGACCTTTTTTTTCTTCAGAAACACCGCCGGAACAACCGTTACAGAACTATGCCAATCTGCTTTTATCGGAATCTTCTTTCCTGACAGAAGAACCGGTGTGCAATAACAACGCTAAAAAATTAAACGCTTTTGCGGCATGGGGACCGGACAAGCGTTTTGTCCGCATTTCTTTTTCCTGTAAAAAATACGAAACACTCAAAGAAGCTCTTTTTGTTGAAAAACTTTCTCAGGATTTAAAGCTGGATAATTATGTTTCCGGATCAATGGTTATCGCCCGTAACGGCAAATTAATCAGCAACAGCAATATAGGCTTAACAAAACAAGAGATACGCGACACCGGTATTTTTCGCGAAATTTATAAAGACGATGAATTTCACCGTATATGGAATAAAAAAAGAGGTATTTTCCGTGCAAAAATACAGGGAAAAAGAATTTTTTTCTATTATCAGCCTTATAAAAACTATATGTTTTTAGGGATTTATTTTGAAAAAGATCTTTACAGAAACAGGAATAAGGTTCTTCTGTTTAATATTACTTATCTTTTAGTCTTATTTTTAATTGTATATCTGCTGATGTCTGCCGTTCTGGATCGAATGGTTATTTCAGAAATAAAAAAAATAAATGCTTCCCTGAAAAAAATTACACAAGGTGATTTAAACGAAAAAGTCAGTGTAACGACAAATGATGAATTTATTTCTTTATCGGACAGTATTAACTCAATGGTTGCGGGATTACAAAAAGCCCATCAGGATTCTTTGCTTCGGATTAATAATGAGCTGCGTCTGGCTTACCAAATTCAAACGTCTCAGCAACCGTCGGTATTTCCTGCTTTTCCGGATCAAAATAAAATCGACCTGTACGCTCTTTCGCGGCCGGCAAAAGAAGTCAGCGGTGATTTTTATGACTTTTTTATGCTGGACGGCAGCCCTTCCCGTTTGTTTTTTACCATAGCAGACGTTTCGGGAAAAGGAATTCCCGCCGCTCTGTTTGTCATGACGACCAGAGCTTTATTAAAAAATCTGGCGAACATGGGATATTCTCCTGCCGAAATATTCACCCGTATTAACCGTCAGTTATATGAAGACAACAAAATCAATATGTTTGTAACGGCTTTTATGGGAATTTTAAATATTGATGACGGAAAACTGACTTATGTCAATGCGGGTCATATGCCGCCGTATTTATGCCGGCGGAACGGAGTATTCCGACAGCTGGATATTCCTCCGGGATTTGTTCTGGGCGCAATAGATCATGATTATCAACAATATGAAATCCAGCTGGATTACAATGACACTTTGTTTTTGTATACAGACGGCATTACCGAAGCCGAAGATCCGAACCATACCCTGTTTTCTGCAGACCGATTGGAAAAAGCGTTAAATATAAATCCGGCTGCGGACATCAAAGATATCGCTTTAAACGTCACGACCGCCGTCAAAAAATTTGAATCCGGCTGTGCACAATCCGATGATTTTACAATGCTTGCTTTGCGTTACCTGAAAAACCGCCTGTATATCCCGGCCGCCATGGACAGGATTGACGATGCGTTGAATTTCATTGATTCCATGCTCTCGGACGCACATTCGCCTTATGCAGCCGATATTATCGTCGCTGTTGAAGAAATTTTCAGCAACATTGCCAAATATGCCTATCCCGGCCATAAAGAAGGCGGATTTGTCGATATTACCTGCGCAATCGGCGGAAATCCTGCTTTTATCACAATCACCTTTACCGATTTGGGGCTTCCTTTCAATCCGTTGGATTGCCCCGATCCTGATATTACCATTCCTCTGATGCAGCGCGAACCGGGAAAAATGGGCTTGTTCATGGTTAAGCAGATGATGGATTCCGTTACATACGCCCATCAAAACGGACAGAATATCCTGACAATCCGGAAACAACTGTAAACGTACCGTTTTCGTTCTTGAATTTTTAACCTTTTTCAGGGTACAAAAAGAAAGCAATGGAAGCGAAAAGATGACTGAATCTGATTTTAATTTCGACAGACTGAATCCCGAACAAAAACTGGCCGTTCAAACGACGGAAGGTCCGGTTTTGGTTCTTTCCGGCGCGGGAACGGGAAAAACAACCGTGCTGACGGCCAGACTGGCTTATATCGTGCAGACCGGCAAAGCTCTGCCGTTTCAATGTCTGGCCGTTACGTTTACAAACAAAGCCGCCGCGGAAATGCAGGAACGCTTGAATGCGATGATCGGAGAAGACAGCCGGTCTTTATGGCTGGGAACTTTTCACCGCATCGGCCTGCGTATTTTGCGCAATCACCCTGAAAAAGTCGGGCTGGCGCCGGGATTCGGCATATTGGACGGCGCGGATCAGGAACGCTTGATCAAACAGATCATGGCGGATCAGCATATTGATTTAAAAGACAATCCGCCGCAAATGATCCTCAATCAGATTCAACGTTTAAAAGACCAGGGATTAACGCCTGAAAAAGCCGACCAATCGCCCCTTCCCGTCGGACCGCTGGTCAAACGGCTGTACGGTTTGTATCAGGAACGGCTGCAGGCAATGAACGCCGCGGATTTTGGCGATCTGCTGTTGTATTGCCTGGAATTGTTTAATCATTATCCTGAAATTTTAAACGCTTTTCGTAAGCAGTTTAAATATATTCTGGTTGACGAATATCAGGATACGAACGTCATTCAGTATTTATGGCTGCGCATGCTGGCCTGCGTTCATAACAATATCTGTTGTGTCGGCGACGACGATCAGTCGATTTATTCCTGGCGCGGGGCGGAGGTCGGCAATATTCTGCGCTTTGAAGAAGATTTTCCGAACGCGACTTTAATCCGGCTGGAAAGCAACTACCGTTCCACGGCGCATATTTTGGCCGGCGCGTCCGGCCTGATCGCTCATAATAAAAACCGGTTGGGCAAAACGCTGCGCCCCGCCCCCGGCCGCGAAGAAATGACCGGAGAAAAAATAAATATTTCCGGCGTCTGGAACGGCGAAGACGAAGCGCGGAAAATCTGCGAACAAATCGAACGGGAACAAAGACACGGCACAAAACTGTCCGATATGGCGGTTTTGGTGCGCGCCAGTTTTCAAATGCGCGCGATAGAAGACGCTTTGCTGCAATACGGTATTTCTTACAAAGTCATCGGCGGCATGCGTTTTTACGAACGCGAAGAAATCCGCGACGCGACGGCTTATATCCGCCTGCTGGTTCAACCGAAGGACGACATGGCTTTTATGCGTATTGTCAACAAACCGCGCCGCGGCGTCGGCGACACGGCATTACAGACGATCCGTCAAAAAGCCAAAGACAACCGCATTTCCATGTATGAAGCGGCCCAACAATTAATTCAGGAAAAAGCCATCAAAGGAACCGCCAAGACAGGGCTGGAACATTTTTTTGCCTTGTATGATTCCTGGCGGCAAAAGGCGGAAGAAACAACGCCGGACGAAATGCTGCGCCAAATGCTGGAAGACAGCGGCTATATGGAAATGCGCCGCACGGAAAAAACGCCCGAAGCCGAAGGACGCATTGAAAACCTGCGCGAACTGATCGGCGAATTCAAAGGCAATTACAATACGTTTGAAGAATATCTGGAATACATCAGTCTGGTCATGGACAACGACAATGCGGCCACGATCGGCGAACATGTTTCCGTTATGACGCTGCACGCGGCCAAAGGATTGGAATTTGACGTGGTTTTCCTGCCCGGCTGGGAAGAAGAAATCTTTCCGAACAAAAAAGCGATGGACGAAGGAAATACCGAAGAAGAACGCCGTTTGGCTTATGTCGGCATTACGCGGGCCAAAAAGCGCGTTTATATTACCTTTGCGGGATCGCGCCGGATATTTAATCAATGGCAAAACAATCTGCCGTCGCGTTTTATCAGCGAAATCCCCGAAGAACACGTAGAGATGACAAATCTTTCTTCCGGCTGCGGGTATGATTACGGCTACGGCGGCCGGAACGGCAACGCTCAAAGTTGTTTTGATAAAAAAGAAAAAAAGACGTCTTATTTCGGCAATACGCAAAAACCTGCTTTTCAAATCGGAACAGAGGTTTATCATAGCCGGTACGGATATGGAAAAGTCGTCGCGGCAGACCATGACAACACGCAGGTTTTGTTTGAAGACGGCAGCATAAAAAACATCAAGGCAGATTATTTGGAAATCGCATAATGGACACACAACCCGCAAGCAACTGGCAAATTTCTTTCATCTTACCCCCTGACGCCGTTCCCTTTTTCGAACGCGCGCTGGACGGAGACAATACGGCTCTGCTGGCCTCGGAAATCGAAACCGGACCGGATAAAGGCAAATGGCAGCTGGACGCCATTTTTCAAGATCGTCCCGACGAAGCCCTGTTAAACGCCTCGCTTTCTTTGGCGGCCGCGGCGGCGGGCATTCCTCTGCCGGCTTATAATTTAAGCGAACTGGCTCAAAAGGACTGGCTGAAAGAAAACCTGATCAGCTTCGCCCCCGTTTCCGTCGGACGATATTACATTTACGGTTCGCACATTCAGGAACCGCCGCCGAAAACGAAACTGTCTTTAAAAATCGATGCGGCCACCGCTTTCGGATCGGGCGAACATTTCACGACTAAAGGCTGCTTAACGGCCATGGAAGAAATATCGCGTTTCAAACGGCCGAAAAATATTTTGGATATGGGCTGCGGTTCGGGTATTCTGGGATTAGCGGCCGCATTGACGTTCAGAACCAACGTCATGGCGGCGGATATTGATCCGGAATCCGTCCGCGTTACAAAAGAAAACGCCAAGATCAACCGCTTATCACGTTATATTACGGCACGGGCCGGCAACGGATACAAACCGATGATTATCCGGTCCAAAGCGCCTTATGACCTTGTTTTTTCAAACATACTGGCCCGCCCGCTGACTTTAATGGCTAAAGATCTGGCGTCAGTGTTGGCGCCGGACGGACTGGCGGTTTTATCCGGCCTGCTGTACAGACAGGAAGCCTGGGTTTTAGACGCTCACCGCCGCGTCGGACTGCAATTAAAAAAACGTTACCGTCTGGAAGGATGGAGTACGTTGATCGTCGGACGATAAAATAGGAAAAAAAGCCATGAATAAACTGACCGCGCTAAGAGAATGGATGCTGAAAAACGGTTTTTTCGGACTGCTGGTTCCGACAGCCGACGAATATCAGGGCGAATACGTCGCCCCTTCCGCCAAACGTCTGGAATGGCTGACCGGATTTTCGGGATCGGCCGGAGAAGCCGTCATTCTGCTGGACCGGGCTTTTTTGTTTGTTGACGGCCGTTACACCCTGCAAGCGCAAAAGGAAACGGACCCTCAGCAGATAACCGTTATCCAAACGCCGGACGCCCGCGCGGGAGACTGGCTGCTGGCCGCTTTGCCCGCCGGCGCCTGCATCGGATACGATTCCTGGCTGCATACGCCGAATGAGATCAAAAAAATGGCGGCGGCCTGCGCTAAAAACGGCGCGAAGATCATGCCCCTGCCCTATAACCCGATTGACGCGCTGTGGACGGACAAGCCTCAATCCGATACGGAATGGGCCGTTTTTCTGCCCGAACAATATACCGGACTGGACAGCACGGCTAAAATCGCCGAAATAACTTCCGCGCTCGGCATGGATCAGGACGACGCGCTGGTTTTTTCTTCACCGGAATCAATCGCCTGGCTGTTAAACGTCCGCGGCCGGGATATTCCTTATGTCCCTATTGTTCAGTCTTTTGCCGTCTTATATAAAAACGGAACCGTCGACTGGTTCGTTGACCCCGCGAAGATAACGGATCATTTGCGTTCCCGGCTCAGCACGCTGGTGGAAATCAAATCGCCTGATCTGCTGGGAGCTATTTTGGACGCGCTCGGTATACAAAAAGCGCGCGTACAGCTGGACATGGCTTTGTCCCCCGCGTGGATCTACGAACGTCTGTCCGCCGCAGGGGCAACCGTTCATGCCAAAGAAGATCCCTGCCTGATCCGCAAAGCCTGTAAAAACATCATCGAACGCGACGGAGCCGTCAACGCCCATATCAAAGACGGCATTGCCATGTGCCGCTTCTTGCGCTGGTTTGACGAAGAAGCCCCCAAAGGCCGTCTGACAGAGATGGACGCGGTTCGCAAAATCGCGGAATTTCGTTCCGATAATCCTCTGTACCGCGGCGAAAGCTTCGCAACGATAGCGGCTTCGGGCAAGAACGCCGCCTATATTCATTATCATACGAACGAACAAAACAACGCGCCGGTAAAAACGGACGCGATGTTCCTGATCGACACGGGAGCGCAGTATCTGGACGGTACGACGGACATTACGCGGACAATCGCCGTCGGCAATGTTTCCGCCTTGGAAAAAAAGCGCTATACTCAAGTGCTGAAAGGCCATATTGCGATTGCGACGATTGCTTTTCCCGAAGGAACGACGGGATCGCAGCTGGACACTTTGGCGCGCCAGTTTTTATGGCGCGACGGAGTAGACTTCGCTCATGGAACGGGACACGGCGTCGGCAGTTACCTGAGCGTACACGAAGGTCCGCAGAGAATTTCCCGTGCTTCCAACCGGATCGCCCTGATGCCGGGCATGCTGATTTCCAATGAACCCGGCTATTACAAAGCTGATGCGTTCGGTATCCGCCTGGAAAACGTCGTTATGGTGGAACCGCTGCCGCCGACGGAAGGATCCGAAATAAAAACGCTGGGGCTGTCGACACTCAGTCTGGCGCCGTTTGACAGACGCCTGATTGACAAAGCGCAGTTGACTCCGCGCGAAAAGGTCTGGCTGGACGGTTATCATGCCCGTATCCGCCGGATTATTTCGCCGCTGGTTGATCCGCAGACAGCCCAATGGCTGGCGGAAGCCTGCGCGCCGTTGTAGGAATTTTTTATGAGAGCTGGCATTACCTTTTTTGTTTCCGGTTGTATTTTAATCGTCTTCGGAACAACAATGATCATTCCGGGGATATTGGATTTTTCGGACGGGAATTCTGCTTCGGCCCGATCGTTCTGGCAGGCCGCGGGAGTCACGTTTTTCTTCGGCGCTCTGTTTGTCACGACTTTTTACGACAAATACGAAAAACTGACCGTTCGTGAAATGTATCTGACAACGTCTTTGGTCTGGCTGCTGGTTTGTTCCTTTTCAGCACTGCCGTTTTTCTTTGCCCCCAGACCTTTAAATTACACGGATTCTTTTTTCGAAGCCATGTCCGGCCTGACAACCATGGGAGCAACGGTTATCCGGGATCTGTCCGTCCAGCCGCGCGGTATCCTGTTATGGCGCGCCATGCTGCAATGGTTCGGCGGCGTAGGAATTATCGTCATCGCCTTAGGTATCCTGCCGCTGCTGAGAATCGGCGGCATGCAGCTGTATGCAACGGAATCTTCGGATAAATCCGATAAAACGCTGCCCAAAACGTCGCAGATTATCGGCACAATCATGATTGTTTATACAATTCTGACGGCATTATGTACGCTGCTGTTATACCTTTCGGAACTGAACATGTTTGAATCTCTGACATTCAGCATGGCGACAATACCGACCGGCGGATTTGCCCCCAGAAATTCTTCGGCAATGGAATTATCCGCTTTATCCCAGTGGATTTTGACTTTCTTTATGTTTATCTGCGGCATGCCCTTGCTGGTTTCGTATTTTGTATTCAAAAAAAATTGGTCTCATGTACAAAACGACATACAGATTAAGACATACGTATATTTTGTTTTGTTCATCACTTTTATCTTATCCTTCTATTTAACCACACAACACAGCATTTCCATATTCGACAGCGTACGATATTCGGCGTTTTCAATTATATCAATTTTAACTTCCACGGGTTTTTCAAACAGCGATATTGAATCTTGGGGTAATTTTGCCATTATGTTTTTTACGTTTTTATTGCCGATCGGCGCGTGCAGCGGATCAACGTCCGGCGGAATTAAAATATTCCGGTTTAATATTATGTACCTGTCGTCCATGCAGTATCTGCGGCGTAAAATTCTGCCTCACGGTATATTTATTGCGAAATATAACGGCAAACCGCTGACAGAAGAAATATTTTCCGGCGTATTTGTATTTATGGCGATCTTTTTATTGTCATTTTTGATTTCTGTTTTACTGCTGTCTTTAATCGGACTGGATTTTATCACGGCGATCAGCGCTTCGTTGTCCAGTCTGGGCAACACGGGCATTGCTTTCGGCCCCGTAGTGGGATCACAAGGCAGCTTTGCCAATTTGCCTGACAGTGTCAAATGGATTTTGTCCGGCAACATGATGCTGGGCCGTTTGGAATATATGACTGTTTTTGTACTGTTGCTGCCCTTAGCCTGGCGCAAAGAAAAGAAATCAATCAGCTCAACGGCGTTTTAACATCGCCGGGATCGGACGTTGCTTCAGAAGCGGGCTGGAAAGGCATACTTTTCTTTCCCAAAGCAGCCGCTGTTTTTACATCGCCTCCGTCTATGACTTCCTCTCCCCATTTGGCTACCAGCTTGGTTTGCAATTCACGTAAATGAATAACGCGCCGCTGATCGCTCATTTCCAGAACGCTTAAAACGACGGGAGGAATACAGCGATAGAAAATCCAGCCGACGGCAGCGGCCAGATAAATCACAAGAAAAGAAATATGCCCTAAAAATAAA
This sequence comes from Alphaproteobacteria bacterium, assembly GCA_051888155.1. Lineage (GTDB taxonomy): Bacteria > Pseudomonadota > Alphaproteobacteria > CAAGCB01 > CAG-977 > UBA11549. The sequence goes on along the minus strand of JBJFAY010000174.1, from coordinate 19 downwards.
TCAATAGCGCCGTCCAACG
>JBJFAY010000173.1:0-10278 GCA_051888155.1 Alphaproteobacteria bacterium | reverse complement strand
AATATAACCGCCGACATTTTCAATTTCTTCAGCAATCTGACACGCCGTCCGGTTTGTCGTTCCTTTAAAGGCCATATGTTCCAGCAGATGAGAAATGCCGTTGATTTCGGCCGGTTCGTACATAGCGCCGATATCAACCCATATTCCCAAAGAAACCGTGTCCACTTCGTCCATGGTATCCGTCACGATCTGCAATCCGTTGGGCAGAACTGTCATTTTTCTGGTCATTGAAATCAGGCCTTTCTTTCCGCTGTGTCGATAAAGTATTTGATCGCCTCGCGCGTATTGGGCAAAACGGTAAAATTTTCCCGCCGGGTCATTAAGTCGGACAAACTGGGCGGCAAAGACGGCGTTACGCCGGTCGCTTCACGGACAGGAACGGGGAACTTCGCCGGGTGAGCCGTCGCCAGAACAATGCTGGGCACACCTTTTTCCCCGAATTTTTCAGCCGCGGCGAATCCGATTGCGGAATGAGGATCGACAATCTCGCCGGAAGCTTTATAAACCCTGCCGATTTCAGACTTGGTTTCCTCGTCCGAACAGCGGATTCCGACAAAAGTCCCCCGGATCCGTTCCAAAACCGGCGCCGAAACACGATAACTTTTTTCATATTTAAACGTTTCCATTAAATGCGAAACCGCTTCGGTATCATGATCCAGCATTTCAAACAGCAGACGTTCGAAATTCGACGACACCTGAATGTCCATAGACGGACTGATCGACGGTTTGACGTTGCGTTTTTCCATCACGCCCGTTTCCAAAAAACGCGGCAAAATATCGTTTTCGTTGGATCCCAGCATCAGCTTTTTTATCGGCAGCCCCATACGCTTTGCGGCATAGCCGGCAAAAATATTGCCGAAATTGCCCGTCGGAACAGCAAAGGACACTTCCCTGTCCGGCGCCCCCAAAGCCAAAGCGGCGCGGAAATAATAAACGATCTGCGCCATAATTCTGGCCCAGTTGATTGAGTTAACGGCCGACAGGCTGTGTTTGGAACGAAAAGCTTCGTCAGAAAACAAAGCTTTGACAATCGACTGGCAGTCGTCAAAAGTCCCTTCCAGCGCGATATTAAAAACGTTCGGCGATATAGTCGTCGTCATTTGGCGGCGCTGAACTTCGGAAACACGGTTATGCGGGTGCAGAATAAAAATATCCAGATGATCGCACCCTTTGCAGGATTCAATCGCGGCGGATCCCGTATCTCCGGACGTTGCCCCGACAATCGTCACCCGCCTGTTTGCGCGTTTCAAAACGGTATCGAACATACGTCCGACAACTTGCAGCGCATAATCTTTAAACGCCAGCGTCGGACCGTAAAACAGCTCCATAACCCATAATGCGTCGCCGATTTGTTTTAACGGCGCCACGGCCGTATGGGAAAAACCGCCGTAAGCCTGCCGGGCAATTTCAGCCAAATCCGCTTTATTCAGACAGCCTTCGGTAAACGGCGCCATGACTTCCTCGGCCAGATCGGCATAACTCAAAGAACGCATTTCACGCATTTGATCCGCGGAAAACTGCGGATAATTTTCAGGAACATACAGGCCGCCGTCCGGCGCTAAACCTGCCAGCAAAACATCTTCAAATCCTATGGCGGGCGCATTTCCCCGCGTACTGACGTATTTCAAAATCAACTCCGTTAGCTATATGCTTTACGCTTATTGTATATAAATACAACTTGTATATAATTACAACATCAAAGATTTTCATCAGTGTGAGGAGAAACACATGAACACAAAAAAAATCGCGGTTGTTTTATCCGGCTGCGGCGTCATGGACGGTTCGGAAATTCACGAAGCCGTCACCGCCATGCTGGCCATTGAACAACAGGGCGGCATTTATCATTGTTTTGCTCCGGAAGGCGAACAAAGCGTTGTGATAAATCACGTTACAAAGCAGCCTTCGGACGAAAAAAGACGCATGCCCGTCGAATCTGCCAGAATTGCCCGCGGCGATATTTCGTCTTTAAAATCTTTCAAAGTTTCCGATTACGACGCCGTTTTATTTCCGGGCGGCATGGGCGCCGTTTTAAATCTGTGCGATTTCGCGCGCAAGGGAAAAGACTGCGCCGTTCACCCCGACGTTGAACGCATTGTCAAAGAAATGCACGCCGCCGGCAAACCGATCGTCGCTTTGTGCATCGCGCCGGTATTGATTACCCGTATTTTAGGCAACGTCACGGTAACGATCGGCAACGATCCCGAAACGTCAATGGCGATCAAAGCTATGGGCGGCACGCCGGAAATCTGCTCGGCAGCGCAGGTCTGCATTGATAAAAAGAATAAAATCATCACGACCCCCTGCTACATGCTGGATAAAAGCCTGAAAGAAGTCGCTCAAAGCACTTCAAACGCCGTCAGAGATCTGATGGATATGTTAAAATAAAAAAAAGCCCCGTTACGGGGCTTTTTTATCATGCTTACAGAATACCCTGCTGATAACGGCGCATCTGTTCAATACGTTCCTGCTGTTCCGCTTCCCGTTTTCTTTTATTTGCCTTGATCTTATCAACCAGTTTAACGGCCAGGACCTGCCCGTCTTTGATTTGTTCGGGCGTCATTGAACGCATCAGACGCTCCAGATCGGGCGACACGGCGACCAGATCCTTTGCCTGAGGAAACAAAGCCGACAAAGAAATAACCTGCCAGGCATAGGCCTGAGAAGGATCCGGATTTTGATAAGTATATACCTGCGCCAGTTTTCTTTGAGCCTCCACATATCCTTCTTCCGCGGCTTTGGTCAGCCAGAACACTGCTTTTTTATTATCCTGAGGCACCCCTTCCCCATTGGCATACAGTTTGCCCAAAGCCGCCTGCGCCTGAACGATTCCGGCGTCGGCCGCGATTTGATAAAGTTTCGCCGCGCGTTTGAAATCTTGCGGAGCGCCCCGGCCGGTTTCCGCCATTTTTGCCAGATTTAACGCCGCTTCGGCGTTTCCCTGCTTTACCCCCAGCTCCAGCCATTCGACATTTTCATCGGCCAGCGCGGCTTTGGTAAAAGCGTCGCCCGACTGCTGATAAATGACGTGCAGCTGGGACATGGCTTCGTTCGCCCCCTTGGCCGCGGCAAGTTCATACCACATTTTAGCTTTTTTCAAATCCTGCGGAATACCGCGGCGGCCGAACTGGTAAATCTTCCCCAGCATAATCTGAGCCGGCGCATATCCCTGCCCGGCGGATTTTTCCAAAACGGAAACAACTTCTTTGTTCGGGTGCTTTCCTTCGCGCGATTCATCGTAAATACGCGCCAGATAATATAAAGCTTCGGCGTCGCCGGCCTCTGCCGCCGACTTGATCCACTTTTCCGCCCGTTTTGCGTCCTTTTCAATATCAAAATAATACTTCCCCAAAAGCGTCGCCGCCTGAACGTCGCCGTTCGACGCTCTGGAACGCAAAACGTCCGTATCCATTTCCTGCGCGCCCGCGGAAAAAGTCATTACGGCCAATAAACCCGATATGATTAAAACACGCTTCATTTCTTTTCCTCCTGCTTACCGCCGGGCCAAACGATCAGTTCGTCCGAAAAAGGAATATCTTCCGTCGTTACGGTCCATAAATGCGATCCGTCGCGGATAACGCGGACCGTTCCCGGTTTCCACCACGGCGGCGTCACCGAATCCGGCAGCCGGAACGGTTTAAAAAGCTCCATTCCCGCCGGAAACAACGTAAATTCATCAATCACGGCCTGATCAAAACGGGTAAACGTCTGATCCGTTTTCGCCCGACGCAGATTCGCTCCTCCCAAATGCGAACCGGACAAATTAACCGTCCGCAGATCCGCGCCGGACAAATCGGCAGTTCTTAAATCCGTACCGGTCAAATCAACGTCATGCCCCAAGTCACGTTGTAACTGCGGATCCGTTAAAATATACAAAGCCATTTGAACTTCCGGTTCAACCGGCGTGTACGGTTTGAACAAATCCGCCGCGGAATCCCAGGGACGTTTGCGTTTAATAAATGCCGTTAAGATATCAATCTGTGAATTTTCAAGCTTTTTATCATTTTTGGCAATACACCCCATCGTACACAAAGCCCATACCTGATTGTTCAGGTTTTCTGCGGGATTGCTCAGCATCGTCATGGCGCGCACGGCCAGATTCTGATTGCTCGCCCGGCCCAGCAGGCGTTCTTCGCACGTTCTTTTTGAACAGGCGTAACGATTAACGTCCTTTGATAAATCGCGGCCGGCGTTTTCCAGCTCGACGTCAAAAACAGCCGAATCAAAGTCAGACAAATGATCCGGCAGAACGGTTCTGCGGTCAATCTGCAGCTGCGTTAATTTTTCAACCGGCAGCGTATTCAGCGGTTTTAAATCAACATCTTTAAAATCAGCTTTATACAAGTACACATCGTCGAATGAAATATCGTTTTCAAAAACGGAGGAACGAAACCGCGCATGCGACAGATCGGAATGGTTAAACGACGTTTTATCAAAAAATGCCCGGAAGAAACACGCTTCTTTCAAAACAGCGCGGTCAAACACACATTCTTTGCACGATATCCGTTCAAAATTCGCTTTGCGCGCCTGCAGCTGATTAAACAGAACATTGTCAAAACCCGCTTTTGAAAAATCAGCCTGATACGCTTTCATTCTGTAAGCGCGTACATCAAACCAAGCGGTGTTTTGCAGCACGGCGTTATTAAACGAAGATAGAGAAAAATTAACGTCCCGAAACTGCGTATTTTGCAGATCGGCCGAATCAAACCGAACGCCCGAAGCGTTTACCCGGTGCAGATGCGCGAATTTCAAGCGCGTTTTTTCAAACAAAGCGCCGGACAGATCAACATTTTGAAACAATACGTTGTCCATATGCGCTCCGTTAAAGACGGCGCCGGACAGATCAATGCCCGAAAAAGTCGCTTCCTGGAAATAAGAATTTGAAAAATCGGCATTTTTCAGGCTTCCTTCCAAAAACTCCGTTTTTTCAAAATTGACGCCCGACAAATCTAAAGCGGGGCAATCAGCCGAATCGAACGTATTTTCCAGAAATTCCGCCGCCATCTGCACGGCCGGACAGACGGGCACATCGTTATTGACCGGCGTATAATAAACAACCGGCCACGGGTGACATTTGCGCAAATATCCCGCTACGGCGTTTTTCATATCGCAGTCGGTTTTGCCGTCCGTCAGTTTCCGATTGGCGGCCAGCCAGTAAAGAGTCGGCAGAACGGTCTGCGCGTCCATGCGGCAGTCTTGCAACTGGCGCAAGATCCAGCCGGTCCATTCCGATTCGCTGAGCGGTCTTTTTTCCCGTGTGTATTCAGGCGGTTTTAATTTTTGATAATGAATGACGACAGGACGTTCCCGCGCCGTTTTTTTCATATCCGCCGCCGGGTTTTTCATCGAAAAGACGCGAACTCTGTCCGGCGTTACGCTTTCCGGCAGACCCGACACGCTTTTCGCCCGTCCTTTTTTTGCCGTTTCCGGCGGCAGGATAAGAACTTTGGCCGGCGCCAGAATATTATCGGCGGCCTGTTTTAAAGGAACGTTTCCTTTATCATACAAAGAAACGCCGACGGGAGTATTAATGCCGTATTTTTCCTGATTCTCGTCCTTTTTGGAAATCTCCTCCGCCCGTATGCCGGCGGAAACGCCGACAGGCAAAGGAGTCGGAACGGCTTCCTGCAAAGAATTGATTTCAGCGCTGTCCCGAACGGGCAGAAAGAAAATAACAACGTTCTTCGGTTCGACCGCCGCGATAACGGCGGAAGAAAATAAAAACAAAACAAAAAACAGAACGGCTTTTCTACACTTTGCGGACATTACGTTCCACCGTCGGCAGCCCTTGACGCAGCCATTTGGAAATGCCGTAATTTAAAATACTGACGTCCGAAAATCCTTTCTGCTTTAAAATCTGATACGCTTTAAAGACGCTGTTTTCATCGCGCAGGCCGATAATCACGACGGGAATTTCCTTAAAACCGGCCAGACGGTCAGCCGTTTCGTTAATGCGGATCATAAATTCGGAAAACGGCAGGTTAATCGCGCCGTCGATATGGCCGAACATATTATAAAATTCAGAAGAAGACCTGACGTCGATCAACAGCATGTCTTTCTTTTTATCCATTTGTTCCGCCAGCATTTCGGGTTCGATGTAAATGACGTCGCGTCCGCGCAGCAGGCGGCGCAGATAAGGATAGACATAAAACAGCAGGCAGTATGCTGCGATCGCAGCGATTAAAAAATTTACAAAATTTCCGTTCATTTCTTTTCTCGCAAAAAAATTATGTTTGTTTAAGTATATAGTTATCTCTAAGATATACAAGATAACAATAAACTGATTCTGTCAGAGGACAAAGAAAAGATGACACAAAAACCGATTACCGTCACCGGCGCGGGGCTGGCCGGGTGTGAAGCCGCTTGGCAGATCGCAAAAGCGGGACTGCCGGTTATTTTGCAGGAAATGCGCCCGGCGAAGCTGACGCCCGCGCATAAAACGGGCGGACCGGCGGAATTGGTTTGTTCAAATTCTCTGCGTTCCGACGACGCGCAGCATAACGCGGTCGGCCTGCTGCACGAAGAAATGCGCCGCTGCGGTTCTTTGATTATGGCGGCGGCGGACCGGACGGCCGTGCCGGCCGGCGGTGCTTTGGCCGTTGACAGAGAAGCGTTTTCTCAAACGATTGAAAAAGAACTGCGTCAAAATCCTCTGATCACAATCGAACAAGCCGAACTGACGAATCTGCCCGGCGCAGATGACGGCCTGCATATTATCGCTACGGGCCCGCTGACAACGCCGGAGCTGGCGGAAAAAATTCAAGCCGTCGCTGGCGGCGAAGACCTGCTGCATTTTTTCGACGCCATCGCGCCGATCGTCACCGCGGATTCGGTTGATATGACAAAAGCCTGGAAACAGTCCCGTTATGATAAAGGCGACGGCGACGATTACATCAACTGCCCTATGGACGAAGCGCAATACAACTCTTTTGTTGACGCTTTGCTGTCGGGGGAAAAGGTTGCTTTTAAAGAATGGGAAAAAGACACCCCTTATTTTGAGGGCTGTCTGCCGATTGAAGTCATGGCGGAACGCGGACGCGAAACGCTGGCGTTCGGACCGATGAAACCCGTCGGCCTGATGAATCCGCATACGGGCGCCCGCCCCTATGCGGTCGTCCAGCTGCGCAAAGAAAACCGGCAGGGCACGCTGCTTAATCTGGTCGGTTTCCAGACAAAGCTGACTTACGGCGAACAAAAACGCATATTCAAGACGATTCCGGGACTTGAAAACGCTTCTTTTGCCCGTTTCGGAGGAATTCACCGCAATACGTTTATCTGTTCGCCCAAAGTGCTGGACGAAACGCTGCGATTGAAAACGCGGCCGAATATCCGCTTTGCCGGACAGGTGACGGGGTGCGAAGGTTATGTCGAAAGCGCTTCGGTCGGGCTGCTGGCCGGATTGTTCGCCGCATGGGAAACAATGGGCAAAATCGCCGTTCTGCCGCCGGAAACAACGGCTTTGGGCGCTATGTTGCGTCACATTACGGTCAATGCGAACGAAGACTGTTTCCAGCCGATGAACATCAATTTCGGTTTAATGCCGCCCCCGCCCGTTCCCGAAGGAAAGAAAAAAATCAAAGGCATGGACCGCAAACGCGCCCAAAGCGAACGGGCTTTGGCCGATTTGGCGGAATGGATACTAAAGGCAGAAATACATGGATAAGCAAATCAAACGGACAAAAGACGCCGACGGTGAAAATTTCCCCGTCGGGTCTTGCCTGATTCCCAAAAAACTGCGTCCTCATGTCATGGCGTTTTATGATTTTGCGCGGACGGCAGACGATATTGCGGATTCAACGGAACTGTCAAAGCAGGAAAAGCTGGATCGTTTAAACCGTCTGGAACAGGTTTTGCTGGGGCAAGAAGAATCCGACGATACGGTCAAATGCGCCGAAACATTGAAAAAAAGTCTGGAACAATGCGGCGTCACCAATCAGCACGCTTTGGATTTATTAAAGGCTTTCCGCCAAGACAGCGAAGGCCATACTTATCATACGTGGGAAGACGTTATGGCTTACTGCCGCTGGTCGGCCGGCAGCGTCGGACGCTTTATGCTGGACCTGCACGGGGAAAATCCGACCGCTTACTGGCCTTCCGACGCTTTATGCGCCGCTTTGCAGATGAACAACCACCTGCAGGACTGCAAAGAAGATTATCAGGAAAAGCACCGGATCTATCTGCCGAAAGACTGGTTCAAAGAAGCGAAAATCAAATATGAAGCGCTGGACGACAGCCAGACTTGCGCGGCTTTGCAAACCGTATTCACACGTACGACCGACGCGATCGAAAGCCTGCTGGTCGAAGGATCGTCTTTGCCTTTGGTGATCGTCAACCGCGGCCTGCGCATGGAAGTCTGCTTCATTTTCCGGCTGGCGCAGCGGCTGGTTAAACGGTTGAAAAAGAAAGATATCCTCAGACGCAAAATCGGATTAAAAAAATCAGACTGGATCATCGCCTGTCTGTGGGGCGTCTGGGGCGGATTAAGAAGAAAGAAAATATCATGCATCAGGAAAAAAGACCTCTTACCCCCGAAGAAATAACACGGCAGGTCAACGATATCGTCAAACGTTCGGGATCGTCGTTTTATCCGGCGATGAAGCTTTTGGGCAAAGAAAAACGTAACGCAATGTTTGCGATTTACGCTTTTTGCCGCGAAATCGACGATATTGCCGACGAACCCGCCCCGCTGGAAGAAAAGAAGAAAAACCTGAAAGTCTGGAGAGAGGATATCGACCGGCTGTATAACGGCGCCGAACCGGAACAAATCGTTGCCAAAGCTCTGATCGAACCGATTAAAAAATTCGCTTTGCCCAAAGAAGAATTCATCGCTTTGATCGACGGCATGGAAATGGATATCCCCGACGGCATGCGCGCGCCGACAATGACGGAACTGCAGCTGTACTGCCGCCGGGTGGCCGGCGCGGTCGGATTGTTATCCGTCTGCGTTTTTGGCGATTATTCCGATACGGCGCGGCGGTTTGCCGTTACGCTGGGCGAAGCGCTGCAACTGACAAACATTCTGCGCGATATGGAAGAAGACATGGAACTGGGCCGGTTATACATGCCGCAGGAATGTCTGGCCAAAGCCGGCATTGAAATTACGGACGATACGCCGCTCAGCCGTGTATTGAATAATCCTGATTTAAAAATCGCGCGCTTGGCCTTAGCCGAACAGGCCGCTTTGCGTTTCACCGAAGCCGACGCGGCTTTGTCGTCGCTCAACGGCCGTCAGATGAAACCGGCCGTCATCATGAAATGCGTTTATAAAAAAATATTCGATCTGATGGAAAAACGGGGCTGGGAGGTCTTGTCCCCCAGAGCCAAACCGTCAAAAATCTATATGATTTCAACGGCCTTGCGTATTTGGCTGTTCGGAAAATAAAATGACCGTTCATATTATCGGCATGGGAATATCCGGTTTATCCGCCGCGTTTACGTTGACGCAGGCCGGGATTTCCGTTGCTTTGTACGATGCGGCGGCTCGCGCGGGCGGACGGTGCCATTCTTTTTTCGATAAACGGCTGAACGCCCTGATTGATAACGGCACGCATTTAATGTTGGGGGCAAATACGGCTTTATTAAATATGCTGACGCAATGCCCGTCCGATACGCCGCTGAAAAACGCCGGAAACAAGATTCTGTTTCTGAAAAAGAACGGCAGTTCATTTCAAATTGATACGGCGCGGCCGGCTTCGGCTTTGCTCAAACTGCCGGAATTGTATTCTCTGTTATGTGAATCCGTTATGAATACGCCGGCACGCCGGGCGGATACAAGCTTGTTTTTAAAAACCGCCGTCAAATGCTTCGGGAAAAAAAACGGGCAGGTTTATCTGGCGGAACCGTCGTTATATGACTGCGTTGTCGCTCCCGTCGAAAATTTTCTAAAAAACAAACACGTTCCGTTTCATTTCGGAAAGCGTCTGCGCCGGATTAAAGAAAGTAAACTGATTTTTTTTGACGGATCTGAAATCACCGCCGGACAAAACGACAAAGTCATTCTGGCCGCAGATCCGCAAAATCTGTCCCGGCTGATCGTCGGCGCGCCGGAATTGCCCTATCAGACAATCGTCAACATTCATTATAGAACCGACGCCCGTCTGCCGGACGGAAAATCCTTTGCCGGTTTAATCGGCTTAACGGGACACTGGATATTTATTAAAAACGGTGTTTTGTCCGTAACGATCAGCGCCGCCAACGCTTTGTTGGAAAAATTTTCTCCGGATTCCCAAGATAAGAGTATTTTTCTCGTTCATCAGCTCTTTCTCTACTCAAAACATTTAC
>JBJFAY010000172.1:0-2372 GCA_051888155.1 Alphaproteobacteria bacterium | reverse complement strand
AGAACGCTTTTCTCCTTTGTTTTTTTTAAGCCAGAAGGAAATAATGACCAAAGAAAATACAATAAAAAATCAGGTTCAGTCTGAGGCGCCGATCGGGTCTTATTTGGCGCCCAAAGGGACGGCTGTGATCGTTAAAGGAAAATACAGAGTATATCCCGGTCTGCCTCTGTCTTTAATGGATATGCCAAATGCCAAAGCGTATCAGGCGGAAGAAATCTCTTCCCCGGATCATAAAATTTTCGCTTTGGTCTGCAATCCCGAACTGCCTGTCAGAAAAGACCATATTAAAGCAAGAGCCGGGTTGAAAATGGAAGGCGTGTTGCCTTTGGTGGACGCCGGGGCGGCTTTATGGCAGCCGATCGGGCGCAAAACAATGATTCTGCTGTATGAAATGCCTTTGGGCGGGCGCGTCGTTCATTCCAAAACGTATGGCAAAATTCTGCCCGAAGAAGAAGCGGAAAAAATTTCACGCTGGATCCGGCCGTTGCTGATGGGGATTAATAATTTGTCTTTGCGCGGGCTGACGCACAGGGAAATCAGGCCGGATAATTTATTTTATCTGGACGCGGAAAAAACAAAGGTTGTCTGGGGAGATTGTATTTCTTCGCCGCCGGGGTTTGACCAGCCGCCGACATTTGAAACGATTGAATCTTCCATGTGTTCTCCGGCCGGGCGGGGGGACGGAGCGACGTCTGACGATCTGTACGCTTTCGGAGCAACGTTGATTTGTCTGGAGCTGGGATATAACTCGGTTGAAAGCCTGTCTGCCGATGAATTGCTGGAATTGAAAATTTACAAGGGGTCGTATGCGACGCTGATCGGCGAAGAACGGGTTTCTTTGGGATTGATTGAACTGTTGCGCGGGTTGCTGGCGGATAATGTTTCTCAGCGCTGGGATATTTCTTCGACGCAATTATGGGCTGACGGACGGCGTCTGACGCCGGTGCAGGCAAAAGCAATAAAAGCGTCTCAAAGGCCGTTTTTGTTTAATAACGTTGAGTATTTTTCTTATCGGACGCTGGCTTACGCCTTTTCCAAAAACTGGGATCTGGCCGCGGAAGCTATCCGTTCGGAAAAATTGCAAACTTGGCTGATCCGGGGATTTGACGATAAAGAAACGGCTGAAGCAATCGAAAAATCAATAAATATGGCTTTGGTTCGTTTCTCAACCAAAGAAAAACAAGACGATTTTTTTGTCGCCAGAACATGTATGCTGCTGGATCCGTCTGCGCCGCTGCGTGTTCGTGAATGCGCGTTTATGCCAGACGCCTTGGGGCAGATGATGGCGACGTATGTGTCCGATGAAAAAATGATTAAAGTCCTGATAGGGCTGGTCGCGACCGGATATTTGGAAAGCTGGTATGAATTTCATCGCGACGGAGTGGCCGAACAGCAGATAAAAAGTATGCAGATCATTTTGCAAAAGCCTGAACTGGGAATGGGAATAGAGCGGCTGATGTATGATTTAAACGACGGGCTGCCGTGTCAGAGTCCTTTGGTGATTAAAGATTATGTCGATGATATCAGAGATCTGATGCCCGCTTTGGAAGAAGTCGCCAAAAAAGCCGGACCGAAAACGGAACCGATTGACAGGCATATCACGGCTTTTATCGCCGTGAAATTCGGAACAAAGTTGTCTGATCAGATCGCTTTGCTGAATTCGCCGAAAGAAAATGTTTCAATTCAGGGAATGTTAAAAATTTTCGCTTCTTTGCAGCAGACTTTCGGTCCGGAAAAACTGTATGCTTTTTGCAGCTGGATCGGAGGATTGCTGGCGCCGCTGATCAACAGTTATCACAGTTTGGAAAAACGTCAGCAACTGGAAAAAAATCTGCCGAAGTTTATTCGCAAAGGGTCTCTGCCCGATATCTATTCGTTTCTGGACGATAAGCAGGAACGTCTGATAGATATAAGTTATTTCGAACAGGCTAAAAAAGAATATGCCAAATTGTCTGAAGAAATTGAATTTCTGGACGGCAATCGTGAAAAACGGGAAGAAGAAGGATTAATGCTGGGGCATCAGGTCGCCGCCGTTATTTCTTTCGGCATCGCCGTTTTGACAATGTTCCTGTTGCTGCTGGCTCAGTTTTTGCGGAGATGACCCGATGAAAGAAAACGGAAAAAAAAGAAAAAAACTGAAAGAGTCTTTTCTGACTTCGGGATTGTCTTTTCTGATTTTGTTTCCGATGCTGTTTTTAATGCTGCCGACGGTTGTTTTTTTCTTTCTCAGTATGCTGCCGACTTTCATTGCTCTGATTATAGATACCAGTTCAAAAACGAAATTTAAATATAAATGGCTGTGTATCGGCGGATTGAACTTCGCGGGATCTTTGCCTTTTTTGTTTAAACTGTGGTTCGGCAGCAATACGTTG
>JBJFAY010000171.1:0-10409 GCA_051888155.1 Alphaproteobacteria bacterium | reverse complement strand
TCCACTCCGCGCACGCCGGCGCTTAACTCCTCCCCGCTCTCAACGGCGGGGAGCTCTCTTTTGAAAAAAAATACGGATACTGACAGGATCAGACTGGTTCCTTTAATAATTTATTGAATTTTGGCTTCTTATTAAATACTATCTTTTCGTCGTTTGAAAGCCAAAAGAAAAAAATGTCCGATATTCCTTATTCACAAGAAATCATGAGAAAAAGCGTCCACTTAAGTTCTCTGTGGACGCCGGCTTTGATTTTATTCGCGCCCGCATATTTGCCCGCTGCCGTTTTTGCCGGACTGCTGGCGGCAAATATTTTGATCGAATACGGATATTATAAAAAATGGCCGGTCGTTTTGAAAACTTATGGCCGGTTATTCGGAAAAATGCTGCGTTCAAAAGAAACCGACGGGCATTTCCGGCTGAGCGGTTCCCCCTATGTGTTGGCGGCGGCGCTTTGTTCCTGTCTGCTGTTCTCACCGGTTAACGCCGCGGTTGCTCTGGCTGTTATGCTGATTTCCGATACTGCCGCCGCTTTGATCGGCAGAGCGTTCGGAAAACACAAAATTAACAACAATACCAAAAGCATTGAAGGCGCCGCGGCTTTTTTCCTGTTCGGACTGAGCGTCATTTATATCGCCGCGTTTTTATTTCACCCTGCCGACGGCTTTATAATCCGCGGCGCTGCCGGCGTATTCGCGGCAATGTGGGCGGAAGTTTACGAAAACCGCTTAAAAATTGATGATAACTTATCCATTCCCCTGATCGTCGGCGCTTGTCTGAGCCTGTAAAGGCAGAATTTTAAATACCGTTATTTCCGACGGCGCAAATAACCGCATCGGCGGTCCCCAGTAGCCGGTTCCCCGGGAAACGTATATTTTTGAATCGGAATTTTCCGCCGCATACAGTCCGGCTAAGTACTTGTTGACCGGCTTGACAAGAAAATGAAACGGAAAAATCTGGCCGCCGTGCGTATGTCCCGAAATCTGCAAGTCAAACAATTCCGACTGATCCGGAGCCTCTTTACCGTTCGGCAGCGGAGAATGCGACATTAGAATCCTGTATTGCCCCGGTTCTGCCCGAAACATTGCTTTGCCGATATCCGGTTTAAGGTTTTTAAATCGGCGGAAAGAAGCGTCCGTTACGCCGCCGATAAAAATATCCGGCCGGCCTAATGCGGTTCCTTCATTATACAAAACCCGTATCCCCGAAACTTTAAAAACCTGTTCCCAAACTTGATGCTTATTATACAGTTCATGATTGCCCATGACGACAAACGAACCGAAACGGCTGCTTAATTTTTCCAGTTTTCGCGCGATCAGTCCGGCCTCCGGGGATTTATCGTCACCGATATCTCCCGTCAGCAAAACGGCGTCCGCCTTCAGGCCGTTGACCCGTTCAACCAAGCGCTCTATTTTCTTTATCGAAACACCGCGGTGAATATGAATATCGCTTAACTGAACAAACGTAAACGGCTGATTGACTTTATCTGTTTTTAATACAATTTCTTTAACGTCTGCAGCTTTAACGCCTTCATAAACGGCGTAGAAAGAAATCAAAAACGCAGCGCATAACGTTACCCGGTTGACCGTGCCGCGCAGATCCGGCCGATCCGGATCAATCCGCCGCGCAAACGGTTTTTTCAATAAACGAGCAATCCCGTACGTGCCGTACCAGACAATATTGCGCAACAGCAAAACGGAAAAAAGAAAAAAAGCCGTTCCGAACAAATAATACCCGATATTATGAAGCCAGCCGTCCGCCGATGAGCCTAACCAGCCGCATTGTTCCAGTTTCCGCAAAAAAAACGGAGCAAACCAGGCAAACAAAACGGCGGCGAATATCCAGATTTTCTTTGCCGTCGACGTCGATTTTGAATACAGGCATACCGATGTAAAAAATACTGTGATTGTGCCGGTTAAAACAATCATCAAAAAGAACGGCATCTTATTTTTCCTTTAAATATTCACCGCGAAAACCTTTTTTCGTTCCGATCGTGCGGCCGATTGAAATAATCTTCATTTCAATGCAGCTGCGGCAGTGAACCGGCGTATCATTCACACAGATCTTACCGGGATACAATTCATACATTTTGCGGTATTCCCCTGTCGTTACGTTTGGCATAACAACGTTTGCCCCGCTTTGCAAAGCGATAATGCGCCCGTTCGGATTCAGAGTTTCCATTGCCGTCGTCGCCGGAATATTAATATCGGGCAACAACAGGCGAGTCAACGCCATCGTTTTTAAAGATAACGTAAACGCCCGCCCTTCGGCATGAGCCAAAGGCGTCTGCGCATGCGGAATAAACGGTCCGATGCCGGCCATGTCAACGCCGATTTGTTTAAAAAACAAAATGTCGTCCGCAATCGATTCAACGCTCTGCCCCGGCAGGCCGACCATAGACCCGGATCCGGTTTCATACCCCAGGCGTTTCAAATCTTCCAAACAGCGGCGGCGGTTATCCCAGCTCATACCCGGATCCAGACGGTGATACAAATCTTTGTCGGTCGTTTCTATGCGCAGCAGATATCTGTCCGCTCCGGCGTCTTTATAGGCCTTATATTCTTCATATGTTTTTTCGCCGATGCTTAACGTCACGGCCAGATCCATTGCTTTGACCGCGCGGATAATTTTCGTTAACCGGTCAACCGTAAAATAAACGTCTTCGCCGGATTGCATAACGACCGTTTTGTACCCCATTTTCGCCGCCGCGGCGGCATGGGCGATAATTTCATCGGGTTCCAGACGATAACGCCGCGCCTGTTTGTTGTCGCGCCGGATACCGCAGTAACAGCAGTTGTTACGACAGTAATTTGAAAATTCGATCAAAGCCCGCAGCTGTACGGCCGGACCGACAAACAAAGCGCGAGTTCTGTCCGCGGCCGCCAGCAGCGCGGGAGTTGATTCTTCATCGCGCAGCAAAGCCGTCAGTTCGTCTTTTTCCAAAGAATGTGTTTTTTCCGCTTTTTCAATCAGCCTGAGCATATGTTTCTCCGCCTATTCCTTTTTAAGTACGCAAAAGCAGGATATCTCCGCACCGGCCGCGCATTCGCAGCCACCTGTCGGATTTATCCTGCGGGTTTTCCTGCCAAAAGAGATTGAACAGCCGCTGATGCTGCGCCGCATAAGCCGGATCGTCCATAAACAAATTACAGACTTCATGATTTTTTTCCGCCGCCGAATCCGTCCAGTTAAAAGAACCGCTGACAGCGTTCTTTCCGTCAAAAACAGCCATTTTTGCATGCATCAGGCCTTTGGTCGTATGAATACGCACGTCAACGCCGGCGATCATCAGGCGTTCAACGTCATTCATGTCTTTGATTGACGCCAGCTGAGAACGATCGGTCAGCAAGCGAATTTTTACGCCTCGCTTTTGCGCGGCGATCAAAGCGTTGACAATGGATTTTCTGTTAATCGAATAAACCGCGGCGTCAATGTATTTTTCCGCGCCGTCAATCAAAGCGACAATTTTTTTTTCACATGCCGTTCCCTGCGCCAGTTCATTTAAGGCAAAAGCCTGCGGCACAAAGAAAAAAACAGCCCAAAAGCAAAGGAAAAAGCGCATAAAGTTATCCTTTGAAACGATAATGAACGCTTGTATGTATATCACGTTTCCGCCATGAAGAAAAGCCGGGTCGGCAAAACCGCGTCCGCAAATTTGTTTTTACTTTTTTTCCGCTTTAAATCCTTTTAAACTGGGCGCGAAAATAGCAAGAGGCAACCATGACCACTTTTATCGCCGCCGGATCCAACCTGAACGACAGACTGAACAATCTGCTTTCGGCCGTCAACGATTTGACGCGGGCCGGATATAACATAACGGGCGTTTCTCCGGTTTACGAAACGCCGGCCGCTCTTTTGTACGCAACGGCAAAAGACGAATGGAACAGGCCTTATCTGAATTGTATGATCCGGCTGGAAACAAAAAAAAGCGCTTTTGAATTGCTGGCGGACTTAAAAAAAATCGAAAAAAATGCCGGCAGAAACGTAGCGGAGCGCTGGGCGCCGCGTCCGATTGATCTGGATATTATCGAACATAACGGCGAACATATTGACACGCCCGAATTATCCGTTCCGCACAAGCAGTGTTTAAAACGCAGTTTTGTGCTGGATCCGTTGTCTTATTTCAAAGCGGCACCGCCCGAATTTTTATACACAAAAACGCACCAGCCTTTAATTATGGGCATTTTGAACATGACGCCGGATTCTTTTTCCGACGGCGGGCAAAACGATCAGCCCGGCGTTTTTGAAAA
Organism: Alphaproteobacteria bacterium; assembly: GCA_051888155.1. Classification (GTDB taxonomy): domain Bacteria; phylum Pseudomonadota; class Alphaproteobacteria; order CAAGCB01; family CAG-977; genus UBA11549. Next base: position 6,162 of record JBJFAY010000171.1, on the reverse strand, counting down.
AAAAGCCGCGTTGTGGGCAGATCATCTGATTCCTTTGATCGACGTCGGCGCGGAATCAACGCGGCCAGGAGCGCGGCCTTTAAATTCAGAAGAAGAAATTCAGCGTTTGAAAAATGTCTTTGCTTTTATTAAAAACCGTGGAAAAACGCCCTTTTCTCCCCGATTCAGCATTGATTCCTATCATGTTGAAACTGTCCGTAAAGCTTTGGAAAACGGTTTTGATATTTTAAACGATATCCATGGACTTGACGATCCGGAGATGCTTGCTTTAGCCAAAGAACACAAAGACAAGCCCTGCGTTTTTATGCATAACCGCGATCTTACCGGGCTGCCCCTGAAAAATACGGTCGAAGCCGTTGAACAATGGCTGGAAGAAAAAATAAATCTTTTTGAACAAAACGGCCTTTGCCTGCATAACATGATTTTCGATCCCGGTATCGGATTCGGAAAAACGGCCTGCCAGTCTTTGCAAATTCTGCAAAATCTCGAAAAATTTCATCGTTTCGGCGTGCGGCTGCTGATCGGACATTCCAGAAAATCGTTTATGAAAGTTTTCACAAACAAAACGCCGATTCAAAAAGACACGGAAACAGTCGGCATTTCAGTAAAAATCGCCGAAAAAACGGATATCCTGCGCGTTCACACGCCTCTTGAACACAAAGAAGCTCTGCTGGCCGCCGCTCATCTGGAAAATCAGTTTTTTTAATTAACGGCCCTGCGCCTGCCGGCGTTTCAAAATCTGCGCCGTCCGATCCGGCGCGGAAACATATTTGCGCAGTTCCGGGTGCGCCGCTTTCCGGCGTCCGTTTTGTGCGCCGCGCGCTCCCGAAGGCATTGTTTTAAATCCGCAGAGGGTAAATTTCTTTAATTTTTCACCCTTTAATTCTTCGACGCTGACAGGATCGACCTGCTTGATATCGGCCAATTTCGTATTTTCAATGCCGGTATCCAGATTAACATTGGGGACAGATTTCAAAAATTCCCGTTTATTGCCGTTCATAATGTACTTTTCGGCGGCAGTAATAAAGTCGATCCCGCGCCGGACGGCGTCCTGCGTCAGGCCGTCCAGAGTCTTATGCACCGTTTGTCCCGTTACGGGGTGTTTAAAAGACTGAAAATCTTTTAATTTCGACGGCATCTGCCGGTCCTGCTGATAAAAGCCGGAAACAGTCATACCCAGCCGTCCGTCCAAAAAATTATCCAGCCGGCGGAGCATTTTTCCCATCGTCTGATTTCTTGTCACGCGCCCGACAAACAGCTGAACGGCCATGCTGCTTTTATAAACTCCCGTTAAATCATCGTCGATATTAAACGCTTTTTGATAATTCCGGCAGAAAAAATCCGCGGCGATTTCACGATTTTTATGATCGTCAATCATTTTTTTTAACGGCTTGAACGTATTCAGACGCTGTTTTTTCTGCTTTAAGAAATGCACGTCAAGCCACGTTTCGACATAACGGTGCCGGGTTTTTGCCAGTTTGACATGTTTTTCGTCAGGGTTGTTTTCACGCACCTGACTGCCCGAAACACTGTAAACAAAGGGGTGAAAAACGGAATCAACCGCCGAATGTGTCAGAAATCCGTAAACAAACGCTTTTTCCGCAGCCTGACGCGCCGGATCCTTTTCCTTGCGGATATCGTCCAGCATTTCCAAAACGACGCCGCGCGTATCGTCACCGAACCCGCCGTGCATTTTTGTAGACAATTTGGAATCGGAGCCATACAAAAAGCTGTCATGGGAAATAGCCCCCATATGAAAAGCGGATTCGCAATTTTCGGCGCACTGCCGGATTTCAGCGGGCAGGCGGCTGCGAATATCGTCAGCTAATATGACATGAGTCAGATCTCTGGGCATTTTTATTCCTCATATTCTTATTTTATTTTTATGAGCCGGAGAGCTGAAAGTCAATATTTTTTGTCAAAAAATTCCCGTTTTTTGTCAACTTTATGATAATTCAAATAACCCCGTATATAACTGATAATACCGTTTTTTCAAACGGATCAATTCGTCATGCGTTCCCGTTTCGATAATCCGGCCGTGTTCCAAAACGACAATTTTATCAGCATTGCGCACGGTTGACAGACGGTGCGCAATCACAAAAACCGTCCGGCCTTTCATCAATGTGTTCATTCCCTGTTCAATCAGATATTCCGTACGGGTATCCACCGAACTGGTCGCCTCGTCCAAAATCAGCACCGGCGGATCAGCCACCGCGGCGCGGGCAATCGCAATTAATTGCCGCTGTCCCTGACTTAAATTTACGCCGTCAGCCGTTAAAACGGTGTCATATCCCTGCGGCAAAGAAGAAATAAACGAATCCGCATTCGCCAGTTTCGCGGCGTTGCGAATCTCTTCATCGGAAGCGTCCAGTCTGCCGTAACGGATATTTTCCTTAACCGTTCCCGTAAACAAATGCGTATCCTGCAGCACCATTGCCAAAGACCGGCGCAGATCGTCTTTTTTAATTTTATTGATATTGATGCCGTCGTAACGGATTTTCCCGTCATGCAAATCATAAAAACGATTAATCAGATTGGTAATCGTTGTTTTTCCCGCTCCCGTCGATCCGACGAAAGCGATTTTCTGACCGGCTTTGGCTTCCAGAGAAATACCGTTTAAAACGATTTTTTTCGTGCTGTAACCGAAAACGACATGATCAAAAACAACGTCGCCTTTCAACGGCGTATAACTGAGCGTATGATCATGATGCGGGTGTTTCCAGGCCCATTGTCCGGTTCTGTACGGCACTTCGGCGACTGTGCCGTCTTTGGCAATCTCGGCATTCACCAAAGTGACATAGCCGTGATCCGTTTCTTCGGGTTCGTCCAAAAATTTAAAAATTCTTTCGGCTCCGGCCAAAGCCGATAAAATCGAATTCAACTGCATGGATATCTGGGAAACCGGCATTGAAAAGCTGCGCGTATACTGTAAAAACGCGGCGATCGTTCCCAAATCCATCTGCCCCGCGGCGGCCAGATACCCGCCGGCCATCGACGTCAGAGCAAACAATAAATAAGCCAGATTGCCGATAACCGGCATTAAAATGTTCGCGCAGGTGTTCGCGTTGGAAGATTGATAAAACAGATTTTCGTTATGCCGGCCGAAATCCTGTTTAATTTTTTCTTCGCGGCAAAAAACCTTGATCACTTTAACGCCTTCGGCCATTTCTTCGATGTAACCGTTCACGCGCCCTAAAGCCTGCTGCTGTTTTGAAAAATACCGCGCGCTTCTGACGGCGATCAGCTTGATCGTCGCCAGCATAATAATCAGTACGCCGATCACCAGACAAGTCAGCGCGGGACTGAGCACGATCATCATGACAAAAACGCTGATCACCGTTGTCAAAGACAATAACATATGCGGCAGACTCATCGACATCATTTCCCGCAGGGTATCGACGTCGTTTGTATACAGGCTCATTAACTCGCCGTGCGTATGCGTGTCGAAAAATTTAATCGGCAGTTTCTGCATATGCGTAAACATATCAATCCGGATCTGACGCATCGTGCCAACAACAACATTTAACATCAGCCTGTTGAACAAATATGTGCAGAATACGCCGCTTCCCGCGATCAGAATCATATAAAAAACAAGGTGTTTAAACCCTGACAGATCCGGATTTTCCTGTCCGATCAAAGGAACAATAAACTGATTGACCGCCGGTTTGAGCAGATATGTCACCGCAACGCCCGACAGGCCGGAACCGAAGACGGCCAGAACAACAAAAAACAGCTGAAATTTATAAGGCAGCATATACCTTAAAATTCTTTGAAACGTTTTAAAAGGAGAATCCGGCCTTTCCATTTTCCGGCCCGACAGACGCGGCTGTATCGCTGCTTTTGCCATTATGCCGCCCCCTTTTGCTGAGAAGTAAAAACATCGCGGTAAATCGCGCTTGTCCGCATTAATTCGTCATGCGTCCCGATCGCGCTGACGCAGCCATGATCCAGCACAATAATTTTATCCGCTTCCATCACGGAAGAAATACGCTGCGCAATAATGATTTTAGTCGTTTCTTTTAACTGATCTTTAAATGCCTGTCTGATTTTTTTATCCGTCGCCGTGTCCACGGCGCTGGTTGAATCGTCCAGAATCAGAATTTTCGGCTTTTTCAACAATGCCCGCGCAATACATAACCTTTGTTTTTGTCCGCCGGAAACATTAACGCCGCCCTGCCCCAGAAAAGTTTCGTACCCGTCCGGAAATCCCGAAACGAATTCATGCGCCTGCGCCGCCGCAGCCGCCGCGCGGATTTCATCGTCGCCGGCGTTTTCATCGCCCCAGCGCAGATTTTCCGCGATTGTTCCCGAAAACAAAAGATTGTTCTGCAAAACCATTGCCACGGCGGAACGCAAAACAGGCAAACGATATTCCCGCACATCATGCCCGCCGACCAAAACCCGGCCGGAAAAAACGTCATACAAACGGGCAATCAGCTGAACCAAAGTTGTTTTTGACGACCCTGTCGCCCCGATAATGCCGACCGTTTCCCCCGATTTAACCGAAAAGGAAATATTTTTCAAAGTCAGATTATCCGCCCGCTTCGAATAACTGAAAGACACGTTTTCAAATACGACGGATCCGTCGCAAAGCTCCAGCCCGTCTTTGCCCGTATCGGCAATGTCGGGAATTTCGTCTAACACTTCGCACAGCCGGCGCACGGAAGCCTGAGAAATGACAATCCCGATAAACACGAACGAAATCATCATCAAAGACATCAAAATCATGCCGATATATGTCAAAAAGCTGAACAGTTCTCCCGTCTGCATTTTTCCCTGAATAATAAAATTCCCGCCGAACCAGACGATTGCGATCAGGCAGGCCTGCATGGAAAAATTCATCAGAGGCATATTGAAAATAACGATTTTTTCGGCCTTTTTCTGAGCATCGCGCAAATCCGTCGCGGCGTCGTTGAATTTTTTATCCTCAAATTTTTCGCGCACAAAAGCTTTAACGACTCTGGCCGCGATCAACATTTCCTGCAGCGACGAGTTCATCGCATCGTATTTGGCAAACATTTGTAAAAAATGTTTATGAGCCAGCGTTGACATAACCCCCAGCGAAATTCCCAGAAAAGGAATCGCCACTAAAAAGACCGTTGATAAATCCGCGTTAATCCGCACCGCCATCAGCGTCGCGCAAACCAGCATGACGGGCGAACGCACCAAAGCGCGGATCGTCATCATAAAAGCGTTTTGAACAAACGTTATATCCGTCGTCAACCGCGTAATCAAAGACGCCGTTGAAAACCGGTCGGTATTTGAAAAAGAAAAATCCTGAATTTTTCCGAACACCGCTTTTCTGATTTCCATGGCGAAACCGGCGGAAGCCACGGCGGCCAGACGGGCGGCCGCCGCGCCGCAAGCCAGAGAAAGCAGCGCCGCCGCAATCATCAGCAGACCCGTTTCGACAATATACGAAACATTTTTCTGCGCGATGCCGACGTCAATGATCCGCGCCATTAAAAAAGGAATATAAATTTCCAAAGCGACTTCCCCGATAATCGCCAAAGGAGCCAAAATCGCCTGTTTTTTAAATTTCCCCAGATAAGACAGCAGTTTAAAATACATTGTTTTTCCTTATTTTTTCTTATTAAACCGCCGAACACAAAACCGCGCAAGCAAAAATAACGAAATCCTTCTTTCGTTTTTTACAAAGAAGTCTATAATCCCCCCTTGAATTTAACAAGGAGATCAAAATGACAAAAACGTCATGGAAAGCCGGCACAATGCTTTATCCGCTGCCGCCCGTCATGGTCAGCTGCGGCACAACGGAAAAGCCGAACGTTTTCACCGTTGCCTGGACAGGCATCATCAATTCGGAACCGGCAATGACTTATATTTCCGTGCGCCCGTCGCGATATTCTTATGATCTGATCAAACAAAGCGGAGAATTTGTCATTAACCTGACAACGGCGAAAATGTTAAAGGCTGCCGATTTCTGCGGCGTTAAATCCGGCAGGGATACCGATAAATTCGCTCAGACAGGCTTAACCGCCGCGCCGTGCCAAAAGGTCAAGTCCCCCATGATTGCCGAAAGCCCCGTCAGTCTGGAATGCCGTGTCACCGAGATCAAGCCGCTGGGGTCGCACGATATGTTTTTGGCTGAAATTACCGCCGTTAACGTCGATGATGAATTTTTAAATGCAGACGGCCTGTTTC
>JBJFAY010000170.1:0-10422 GCA_051888155.1 Alphaproteobacteria bacterium | reverse complement strand
CGGCTGTCTCAATTTTCCCCTCGGCGTCAGTTACTATCATTTCCTGAAGGTTCATTTGTCACCTCTCTTGTCATCAGGCGTCCAACGGTAATATTTAGGCGAATTTTCCGTTTGATTATCAATATTCGCCGTCGATACTCCGGTTGAATTATCCGCACCGTTTCTTTTATCATATCCACCGAAGTCTTTTTCCGTGTGAGGAACTTTTCCGGCTTCAACGCTTTCATCCCAGTTATTTTTTCCGATCATCACTTCAACCCCCAGATTGAAATAATGTTCGTAACGTTCTTTAAGCTTGCGCGTCCCGCCTTTGTGCAAAGCGCACATCAATAACACTTGATTTAAACCGTTCGCAGCCAATCCCGCCGGCGTTCGAACAACCTGTTCGCCACCGGGCATCAAATTCCCGCCCGCCCAAAAAGCACATAACGAAAGCAGACCCGCCGGCGTGTCCGGACATTCATTGCCGGCATCCAGCGCCTTTTGGGAATTGACCTCATCAGGCGATACTATCCAACGGTATACCGCCTGCATCGCGTTGTCGGACATCTGCTTTTCATGCGCGGGAACTTTGGGCGGAATGACGGCTTTAATTGTATCCAACGTTTCCTTGCGCACTGACTGCAACTGCGTTTTCAGCTGTTCCGCCGCCTTGAAAATCGGTGACTTGTCATCAATTTGAAACGGCTCTTCCGTCAATTTTGCAGACAGTTTGTCCATCAATTTCATCGGGTGAATACCATGAACTTTTTCAAATTCCTTATAAGCGATTTCCATTCCGTCTTCAACGTACTTCAACAATTCGGGATCACACGCGGCGCGTGCTTTTTGGTAATCGGCAGACATTTCGCCAATCATCGCCGAAAATTTTGAAATAATCTCAGAATGATCCTGCGGCGGCTCAACTTTGGCAAAATCGGGAACAGTCGTTTCAAAATTCGCCCCGATTTCGGAAATGTCGCGTTCTGCTGCGGGATTCTTGCCAAGCTCTTCATGCAGCGATAAAACACAGTTATAAACCCACCACACCGCTGCGCGGCGATGCGCTATATACGCCAGCAGTTCGCAGGCGCATTTGAAACGCCCGATGTCGGCGAATTTCCAAACCATGTTTTCGGCGTTTGTTTCACCTGCGAACAGATCCGCCAAATCGGGGCGGATTTTATAGTTTTCCTTTGCTTCCGCGTCGGAAATCAGCAGATAACGCAGTAAAATGAGGTGTTTGTTCAGCCATTGAAGTTTGTCGCTCATGTCAGCCTCATGTCATCTTCAACGCTTTGACTTCGATATCGGACGCGCCCGCCTTTGTGCGCAAAGCCTGCGCGCCGGATTCCGCCGCCGTCGCCTCGCCCGTCGCGGCTTTGGCTTCGGTTTCGGCGGCTTTGATGCTGCCGTCCTGTGCTGACACACCGTCTTTGGAAAGCTTTCCCTCCGTCTCGCTCGCCGCAGTTTCGACTTTACTGACCGCCATGTCGTCATCCGTCGGCTTCATTTTTTTATCGCCGGTCAAATCGCTTTCCTCAACATTGGTCACAACCAGTTTTGAAATCACCGCCACCGCCGCGGCGACAACCCCCGCCGCCGCAACTGACGTGATGACAGGACGAACGATATCTTGAATCATTTTTTCTGTTTCAGGTGTAATTGATTGACTCATAAATCCTCCAATTCTTTTCGCGCCGCCGCATCAACATTGAATTTGTTGGAAACGCCGAAAACCGAACCTGCGGCGGCGCCGCCGATCAAAACGGCCGCCCCCAAGCTTTCCAAAACGATTTTCCACCACGCCTGCCCTTTAAATCCGTTCCATAAATCCGTGATAAGCGTGCCGTCAAACCCCGCCAGCGGGGATTTGGCTGCGGTTTTGCGAACGGCATATTCTTTTTTTACGTACGAGGATTCGTAAATCGTTCCTCTATGATCCAGCAAAAAAACAGATTTGTTCGACCAGGACAAGCATGCCAAATTCAGTCGAATGAACATCTGCAGCACAATCCCGTATTCCACCACTGCGACAGCCAGAGTTAGACCGTCTCGACCGCCGTTGTTTTTATCGGGATTCGGAATAAACGCCGTGTCAAGCACTAGCGTAACAAAGCTTAGAATTGTCAAAAACAGATTTGTCATTATGCACATATTGCTAGCTGTATCTGTACTATCGGCATCGGAAGAAGCCAGTTTCCAGTTTACTCCGACAAACGTTCCTATACCACCGGCGCCCAACGCCGCATAATTCGGTAAATTAGCGACTAAAGACGAAAATTCATTTGCGCCGGCATTTTGGGCAATTCCCATAGACATAGAAGCAGTGTTTGCCGCAAAAGAAGCCGAAGCAGTCACACCTTTGACGACATAAGCGACTTTGTTAAGTGTTGACAACTTTAAATTGCGCGCACCCAGACGCATTACACCGCCCAAAGACGTGATCGAGCCGCCGAACATTTCCGTCAATGAAAATCCGTAGGCGGACGATAAATTCATCCGTGTTCCGAACATTGACAAACCGCCGCGGCTGGACACTGTAATCGCAGAATCCCACGGATTAACGACGGCTCCGGATGTTTTACGGGAAATTAAAGAAATACCCGAATCGTCAATGCGTATGATTGACCGCCCCGCGACAATTTCAATTCCTTTTCCGGCTTTCAGCACAATGCGCTGTTTAGCCCGCATTTGAATGTCGCCTTGAAAAAAAGAGGAATCCTCAGTCGAAAAATCCAACGGCAGGACAGGAAAAGCATCTCTGCCGGCTTTTTCCTTGTTTTTCAAAGCGTCATACTGATTTGCTTTGCGGCTGTCGATTTCGTCGTTGTACCCCGCAAACAAAGCGATACGTTTGGCGGACACTTCATTATAGTTCTGCGCTTTCGTTTCAATATCTCCGGTTGAAGAAATTTTAACCTTATCAACCAAAGGCAATCCCGTTTTGGAATCCGTCACCGCATTGTTTTTGCCGTCCTTTTCTTTCCATTCGGTTGTTTCAGAATAAAAACCTATTTCGGAATACCCCTTATCAGTATTCTTATTTTCAACATTATCGCCTGTTTTTTTATAACGCAGCACCTGACCCTGCTTGTCAAAAGGTTCCGTACTTTCCTTACCGTCAACCTTATCGGCAAACGGCGTCTCCTCGCTGGGAAGATAACCCATCAGGTAATGCGACGTCCCTTCAACGGCGACAACAACCTTTTCTCCCACTCTCGGAAATCTGTACAAACCGTTCAGCTCGCCGCCCAAAGGCATCATGATCTTCACCTTGGCCGCCATCTTCTCAGGCGTCGGCTTCGACTTCGGATCATTTTTTTGCTTGATCGCGTAAAATGAATATATGTCCTCACCCTGTATGCACGACCCCGTTAAGTCTTTACCTTCGGCTGTCTCAATTTTCCCCTCGGCGTCAGTTACTATCATTTCCTGAAGGTTCATACTTCATTTCTCCTACGGATTACGCACTGCGGACAGAAACGTTTGTCCGACTGAGTCCCGAAATTCATCGCATTGAACGAAATGTCTATAATTTCCTGATTATCGCCCATATCCGGCGCAACAGCCAAAACTGCAGGCCATTTCGCGCGGCAATGCGTCCGCGCTTTTGTCACCATAGCAGAAACCATCGCGGTGTTTTTCATGCCGTAAAAATGCGCTAAAGAAAACATACGGCAAGGCGTCAGCAATAAATTGTCCCCGTTTCCCGTCCAAACATCTTTTTCCAACTGAAACGAGCAATATTTAGCTTTCAAAATTAAAGAAACATCATCATCAACGGACTTTTTATCGACATCGCGGGTATAACCGTGAAAATGAGCCGTATAAACCCGCCGTTTGTTCAGGTTTTCCGTTTTCCCGACTTTCCAGTCATAAGAACCGACATTGGAATTAGGATATGTTTCCTGAAGCATCACGCCGTCATAGCCGTCTTGTTTTTTCATGACCCAATGATCCAAACGCCAGATATTTTCAGCTTCATTTTCAGTGCGGAAATCAAACTGAGACACCGGCGGAACGGAACGTCCGTCCGAATAAACGATTTCCGCCCAATCGGGATAGCGTTCTCCTGCCGAAAAAAATAAATCAACATCGGCTAATCCGTTGGAAGCAGTCTTTAAATGTTTAAAGGAAAAGCTCAAACCGTACATGGAAGTCAGACGTTTCATAAATGCATAGTCAGATTCTTCATCTTGATCGAAAACGCCGAAAGAATTAAAAGGACGTCTGGAAATAAAATCTTCACTGAAATTTGCCCGCAATCCTTGTCCGGCAATAACTTCTGACAATACATCTATCGGTGTTTTCCGGTTGTAAGAAGCTTTGCGTGTAATGTGCGTCAGCTTGGACAAAGCCGGTTCGATACGTAAACGATAGGAAAAGCAATCCTTTTTGTCCGAAGCGTAAAAAACCCCCAGATGTTCAACCGCCGTCACAATGCCGCTGAAACAGCGAGTTCGTTTTTTCGACGCTTTGGATAAACGCTGCGTAATCGAAACCGTTACATTAAGCTGTAAAGCTTCCGATAATTGTTCAAATGTATATGCTTTATCGGACAAAACAAGAACTTCCGCTTCATAAAGTTCAGAAATTTCCTCTTTCATTACGATATCGTATACATAAAAATCATCAAACTTTCCTCCCGGAAATTTGATATTTAACATTTCATTTACCGCTACGGACATTTTATTATTATCCCTTATACGATTTCATTGACATTCGGGCAAACCATGACCGCCGTCGCAATCGGAGCCCCCAAAGCCGGCGGCGAAATCCCCGTCACGACAGCCCCCAGATTGGCAATCGGACGCCCTTTTGCCAATTTGTTGATTGCGGTTGTCGTCGTCACCACACCGATACACATCGGCCCGGCCACCGCATCGCCCATGCAGGCGACGGGCAACCCCTTGACCATCGTTGTTATTCCGCCGGGACCGAGAATGACGTCTCCGGTCGCCGTCAGGTTTGCTATTGTTGCAACAGGTGTGGGCATGGCTATTCCTCCTTGTTTTCAAACTCATATGTAAACCGTTCGTCTTTCGCGTCCACAACAGCCTTTTTCAAAGTATGCCCTTCCATCGTGTTGCGTAAAAACGCAGCACTGATTTCCGGCAACAGGTCATTGTTGATAATTGCATCAATCAATCGCGCGCCCGACGCCGTATTGTTGCAACGGCGGATAATTTCGTTGCGCACGTTGTCCGTATAGGTCAGTTCGGCTTTGTAGTTTTCTTTGACGCGCTTAACGACTTTCGCCAATTTCAGGTCAATAATGTTGTACAGAGCTTTTTTGCCCAACGGATAATATGGAACAATCGAAATACGTCCCAGCAATGCCGCCGGAAAAACTTTCATCATAGCGGGACGGACGGCTTCTTCCAAATCCGCCATATCAGGCAGATGGTCTTCATCTTCGCACAGATCACAAATCGCGTTATCGCCGACGTTCGTCGTCAGCAAAATGATCGTGTTGCGGAAGTTCACCAGCCGACCGGCGCCGTCTTCCATCTGCCCCTTGTCAAAAACCTGAAAGAAGATTTCATGCACGTCGGGGTGCGCCTTTTCGACTTCATCCAACAAAACGACGCTGTACGGTTTGCGCCGTACGGCTTCGGTCAAAACGCCGCCTTCGCCGTAACCGACATATCCCGGAGGCGCGCCTTTAAGCGTCGAAACAGTATGCGATTCCTGAAATTCGCTCATATTAATTGTCACAATATTCTGTTCGCTGCCGTACATTTGTTCCGCCAGCGCCAAAGCCGTTTCTGTTTTTCCGACGCCACTGGGACCGGCCAGCATGATTACCGCTATCGGACGGTTAGGATCCGCCAAAGATGCACGCGCCGTCATAACACGTTTGGCTATTAAATCAAGCCCGTGTTTTTGACCGATAACACGCTTATTCATTTCTTCGCCCAAATTCAAAATAGATTGAATTTCATTTTTAACCATGCGCCCCAAAGGAATTCCTGTCCATTCCGAAATGATTGTCGAAACGGCCTGCGTGTCAACCTGAGGCAAAACAAGCGGATCATCTCCCTGCAAATCGGCCAATTCCTTTTGTTTAACGATTAATTCTTGACGGATTTTCGCATCGGAAGCCCCCTGTTCACGCAACGTATCGCGCAGTTTCGCGCATTCGGAAACAATGCTCTTTTCCTTTGTCAAACGGTCTTCCAGAGCTGCTTTCTTATTATTTTGCTTTACCAATTCCGCATCAATTTCCGCCAGTTTTGCCTTATGATCGCAGCCGGCGTTTTCTTCCCGGTTTAAGATTTCCTTTTCCAGTTCCAAAGCAGCGATTTTACGTTTGCAAAACTCCAGTTCCGCCGGATCGGAATTCTGACTTAACGCCACACGGGCGCAAGCCGTGTCAAGAATACTGACAGCCTTATCCGGCAACTGACGCGCGGGAATATAACGGCGGGATAATTTCACTGCCGCGGATAACGCTTCGTCCAAAACCAAAACATTGTGATGCTTTTCCAAAGCCCCGATCATGCCGCGCATCATCTGCGTCACCTTATCGTCATCGGGCTCATCAACCAAAATATTCTGGAAACGGCGGGTTAAAGCCGGATCTTTTTCAAAATATTTAACGTATTCCGCCCACGTTGTCGCCGCTATGCAGCGTAGCTGTCCGCGTGCCAAAGCGGGCTTCAGCAAGTTTGCGGCATCATTTTGCCCCGCCGCTCCGCCCGCGCCGATCAGCGTGTGAGCTTCGTCAATAAACAAAATAATCGGCGTGTCGGAAAGCTGAACTTCCTCAATCACCTGTTTCAGGCGATTTTCAAATTCGCCTTTCATACTTGCGCCGGCCTGTAGCAACCCGATATCCAAAGAACGCAAGATGGTTCCTTTCAGGCAATCAGGAACATCGCCCGCAGCCAAACGCTGCGCAAAGCCTTCGACAACGGCTGTTTTACCAACGCCGGCGTCTCCCGTCAAAATCGGATTGTTTTGACGACGGCGCATTAAAATATCAATAATTTTGCGGATTTCAGAATCACGGCCGACAACAGGATCGCTCTTGCCTTCTTTAGCCTGAGCAGTCATATCAACCGTATAAAGCTTCAAAGCCTCTCCTTTTCCTACAGCTGCCGCACTCATCATCTGTCCGGCCTGCCCTGTCGCGGCACCGCTGCCTGCAGGAACGGCGACGGATATTTCGCAGGAAGAAGACACGATATCTTTAAACTGTTCAACCAGCAAATCTCCGTTGATACGAACGAATTCCGCACTCATATCATGCAGCAAGCGAGCCAAATCGGGCGATTGTTTCAACGCGCACAACAAATGCCCCGTTCGAATGGCGTTTTCGTTGAAAACCAGCGAGGTCGTCATCCAAGCTTCCTGAACGGCCTGCTGGATTGTTAAAGAAAAGTCGCTGATCGAGCTGGCTCCGCGCGGCAAAGCGTCCAAAGCGATTGTCATATCCTTGGCGATTTTGGCTTCGTCTAAAGCAAAATATTTAATAACCGAATGCCAATCCGTATTTTCGCTCATCAGGATCTGATTAACCCAATGGATCAGTTCAACATACGGATTTCCACGCGTTTTACATAAAATCGTCGCGCTTTCAACTGCTTTATACGCTGCCGCGTCCAATTTTGAAAAAAGCTGCACCCGCTTTAATTTTGCCATATTTTTTCTCCTGTCATTTAAACGAAGCATTGTGGCGTTTGACGCACAATCTTGAAGCTCTTATTGTAATTTTGACTTTATCCTCGCTTTCGCGTCCCAAAAGGTATCCCCGTCCCAGCCGGACAAAAACGTCTTTTCCGCCCAGCACACATTGGGGAATTGTCTTTCCGATGACAATAAAGGTTAACGTGTAATCCAACGGACGATCCAAGTATGACACTACAATACGATTAATCAAATTAAATCCTTCGCTGCCCGGCATCCATTTCCGGCTTTCATCAAAAGAAACGGGACCGGCTTCGATTTCAAACTCTCTGGTCGCACTCATATATGTACGTCCCAGCTGAATATTTTTTCCTAAAACGCTGGTATCACGGTTTCCGATGCGACAGCGTGCATTCGCCGGAATATCGTAAGACGAAACAATAAAATCCTTTACTTTCAGATTCATTTTTAAAATATTTTTTAAAATTTCCTCTAAAGAGGCACGGCTTTTAACCGGTCTGCCGAAATGGTCGGCATAATTCGCCATCATGTACCTGAAATCGGGATCAGGCAGTTTCATGTCAGCCGGCATCCCTGCCAAAGAAGCGATAATATCGGTAATTTTATCATCGTCCGGACGATCAAAACTGACCGCTTGTTCATTTTCTGCCCAAGCGCGGTAGAACAACGTCAAAAATCGGTGGTTGATAATATCCAGAAACCGACGCCATGTCTGATCATAATAGTTATGAGAACGCTGAAAAACATAATCTGTAAATTCCAGCGGCATCGGCCCGTTCACCCCCAGCAGACCGAAAAAGTACGTCATGATTAAAGCTTCAACCGTTCCGTTTCCCTGCCTGATTTCAGAAATTTCCGTCGCGGGAAAATGCAGATACGGCGTTTGTCCGAAGCGCACATTTTCTTGTGTCGGCCGGGAAGCTTTCCCTAAACGCGGAAAATCCTGACGAGCGTGGCTGATTCTGCGAACCAGTTCAAAAAAATCCGGAGCTCCCGTTCCGCTTCTCAGTCGTCGGGAAGCCTGTTTTACTAATTTTCCAACGTCTTCCATGTTGCGATATGTCCCGACTGCTGCGTAGAAAAAGAAATTTCCAGCAAAGAATTAAGCGGCGTAAATGATTTAAAAAGTTCCCTTAAAACTAAGGCGAAAACATAAACGCCGATACCGGCATACGACTGTTCGTTCAAAACACAGTCGATTTTCCACCCCGGTTCAAAAAAAACGACACCGTTACGAATGAATCTGAACGTTTCGGGTTCGCTTTTTAAAGCGCAAATCCCGTCCGTCATACGTTCCATTTCTTCCGGCGAACGAATGGCGTAATTTTTCAAAAGCGTTTTAAGCATTTCCAACGGGATATTACCGTTCTGCCATAACATTCCGGATAAATTAAAAACAACATGAGCCACTTTTGACCAATCCGACGAACTTCCTGTGGATATCAAAGGATAGTGCGGACGCGTCGGAACAATCACAAAAGACGCGGATTGTATGGCCGCTTCCGGAGAAACCAGTTGTGTTTGATCCGTCATCAAAAGCGGCAAGTCCCTGTTCGTACAGATCAGATCAGCAGCAAACTGAGATGCGTCAAAAAGACTTTCGTCACGTTCTGTTAAAGAAACAAAAACTTCCGTCCCGATATAGGAAGTTCTCTGGGTAGATTTGCGGTCAAACAAACTTTTCCGACGATGCTGACTGAAAAAGTTTCTTTTGTCCTTCTGATGGGAATCTGTTTCTTCCTGATAAAAATTTGATGCGTAAAACAGTGTTTCATTTCGTTCATTGAAAAATTCCAAACGCTGTACGTTGCAAACTTCGTAATCTCGCGGAGCCGTCCGATCCGCGATAATATGAAACTCATAAGCATCTTTGTCTAAAAATGTCCTGTCCGAACGTTTTTTAAACAAATTCAGAACCGGAACGCAATTTGTTTTAACTGATTGCGCCGTAATTTCATTAATCAATTCCGGTTCACGCTTGTTAAAAGCGATCAACAGATCAAATTTATCCCCTGGCACATTTAATTTTGTCCCGATATTTTGCAACGACAAGAACTTAAAGAAAAAAGGATACGATAAAAAACTTTGAAAAACGTACAGCCCGCCTAAATTTCCTCTAATTCCGTCACTTCCTCTCTGAACTGAAACGGCGGGCGCATCAAACCAAACACCGGACAAAGGTTTGTATTCCTTTAAATCCGAAGAAAAATACACCTGCTCCGTTTCCGTTTGCAGCTGACGCATAATCAAAGATGTCACAGAATCCGGCAAATTGAAAAACAAAGGCAGCGTGTCAAGGGTTAAATCCGAAACAGGCCTGCCGTTAGCCATCTCAAATGTCAGCCTCAAAGCTGCGGCATGTTTTTTTTCCGTATTAAAACGAGAGATATCGCGTGTAACGTATTCAGCCTGAATTACGCGCAAAGGCGACAGCCGTGTTTCCCAAATTGATGAAAAACGGCAAGGCGAATTAATCGAAGGGATAAACGCGTCAAAAACAGTATGCTCCGGCAAAAAAAATCCGCGGCGAACCTTATCGTTTTCGAGGTCGTTTCTTACTTCAACGACCGCTCCGGAAGCAATCGGATATAAAGCGGCGGGCGCAACGGAATTCAACACGGATTCCAACAGTCTTTTGTGACCGTCATCTAGTTTTTTTTCAACACGAGCAGCTAGAAAAGCAGCTCCTTCCAGCAGACGTTCCACGTACGGATCCTGACAATCAAAAGACGAAAGATTCAAACGTGCAGCGATTTTCGGAAATTCATTAGCGAATTCCGCGCCCAA
>JBJFAY010000169.1:0-2406 GCA_051888155.1 Alphaproteobacteria bacterium | reverse complement strand
ACTTTGCGAACGGCATGTATCCCGAAGCGATGAGCGTTGTTCGCGTCATTGCTGCGGATAATCCGGCTTTGGCCGAACTGCCGGGATTAATCGCTTTGCGCGGGGCCATTAATTTTATGATGATGCGTTATGACGAAGCGATAAAGGATTTATCCTCTCCTTTACTAAAGAATGATACGGCTTCGGATTATTGGCGCGCGGCGACTCTGGCGGCTTCTTCGCGTACGCCGGAAATCTATCTGCAGACGATGAAAGACAATATGGCGATCCTGCAGGCGTATCCGTATCCGATAAAAACGCGGCTGGCTCTGGCCGGGCTGCATGCCGCCGTCGCCGGAGGAGATGAATTTTCTATCCAGAACTTTATGGAAGCCGCTTATAGTTCGCAAAACTCCGAAGCCGAAAATAATGAAATTACTTTTTACCACGCATTATGGCAGGAAACGACCGGCATGTATACTTTGGCCCGCAGCGAAATGAAACAGCTGGCCGAAGGAACCGATTTTTATTTCCGCGCAATGGGCGGGTTGGAAAAAGTACGCATGGATACGCGCGCAAACGCGATTACTCCGCAAGAACGAATCGAAGAACTGGAACGGTTGTCCTATGCCTGGCGCGGCGGCGAATTTGAATACAATCTGATGACTATGCTGGTGGCGGCCTATCAGGATCAAAAAAATTTTTCACAGGTTTTGCACATTTTAAAAAATATGCAGGTTCGTTTCGACGGTCTGCCGGAAAGCAAAAAAATTAAAAAACTGATGGAAGACATTTTTCAGAATCTTTATTTAAATGAAAATGAAAATGTTTTATCTCCGGTAAAAGCGATTGCTTTGTACGATGAATTTAAAGATTTAACGCCTCCCGGTGAAAAAGGAGCCCAAATCGTGCGCCGTCTGGCCGACCGATTGGTTTCCATTGATTTGCTGGATCGCGCCGCGGATCTGCTGGACGATCAGATTCGTCAGCCGATCGGCAATAAAGAACGCGGTTTGATTTCGACTCGTCTGGCTTTGGTGCGTTTGCTTAATAAAGAACCGGATAAAGCTCTGAAAGCTTTAAATGTCAGTGCAAACAGCCGTTTTTCGGAAAAACTTCAAAAGCAGCGCCTCTATATTAAGGCAAAAGCTTTGGCCGATTTGAAAAGAACGGACGAAGCCGCGGAATTGTTGGAAAACGATAATTCGGAAGAGGCCAAAATGCTGCGCGCTGAAATTTTCTGGCAAGCGCAAATGTGGGATAAAGCGGC
Source organism: Alphaproteobacteria bacterium (assembly GCA_051888155.1). Taxonomy (GTDB): domain Bacteria; phylum Pseudomonadota; class Alphaproteobacteria; order CAAGCB01; family CAG-977; genus UBA11549. The sequence goes on along the minus strand of JBJFAY010000169.1, from coordinate 1,157 downwards.
TGATGCTTTGAAATTGTTGATTGTCCGCCCTCAGCCGAACGTTCCTTTGACGCAACAGGAAGCGCAGCGCGTTTTAGACTGGGCGGCCGCGCTGCGGCTGGCCGGGCGGCCGAAAGTCGTTATGCGGCTGAGAGAAAACTTTATGCCTTATATGGAAAAAACAAATTTGGCGCAGGCTTTTGATTTTATTACAACAACGCCTCAGCAGGGACTGCTGGATTATCATCAGGTTGCCCAAGAGGTCGAATCGGCCGAAAGTTTCCATTCTTTTGCCAAAGAATATACCAATATGATTAAAACAAAAGGACTAAGCAAAACCGTTCAATAGGAGCCGTATATGTTTGAATCTTTTCACGATAATATGAAACAGGCCGTAGACACGTTACAGGAAAAATATCATGGTTTTACGGATTCCGTTGATAAGTTTAATCAGGATATGCTGGAAATCAGAGATTTGTTCGTCAGCGTTAAAAACATGATAACCGCTGTTTTTTCTTTTATCGGTCAAGAAACGGCAGTCCTGCTGTTTTGCACTTTTTTATTTTTGTTTGTGATCAACCTGGTCCCTTTTTTGTTTTTCGATAAAAAACTGCGCTATTGTATCGGCGTGGGTTTCGGAGTTTTTCTTGCTTTCTTTTTCGATTATACGGCCTGGTCGCTGGCTAAATATATATTAATTATGTTTTCGCCGGTGATACTTGAATATTTGCTGGTCAAGCTATTTAAGATTACCGGTAAATCTTTCGGATTGTTTGTTAAAAAACTTTTTGCGATTCTGAAAGTAGGAGGGCGAGCTGTTTTTCAAAAGATTTTTGGAAAAACGAAAAAACAAGTCAATGATGAAAAACAGTTCTAAAAAATGAAAAAATCTATAAAATAAACCCGAACTCAAACATTTGTTTAAGTTCGGGTTTTTTTAGAAGGCCTGTTTTTCCCGTCCCGGTTTGATAGCTGATATTATGCAGAAGACTTGCTATCAGACCGAAGAAGAAAAGCAGTATAACATAACTTTTGCAGAGGCTGTCATGCTTTCTGTAAAAGTCCTTTTTGTTATACCTGAAAGAATAACTCCGAAAACGGAAATTTTCAAATAAAAAGTTCGTTTTCGGAAATATTTTCTGCTTTTGGAAGATTCCAGGCCTTTTTTTCGGAGAGCA
>JBJFAY010000168.1:0-2457 GCA_051888155.1 Alphaproteobacteria bacterium | reverse complement strand
GGAGGTGTATAAAAATAAGCTGCTGTATAAGAAAACAGCCTTTAAGAATTAAAAGCTTATTTTATTACAACTGAAAAAACGCAAAAAATCAAGTTTCTTCATTTTTTCCGTCGGTTGAAATAAACAGATGAAAATTAATTGTTAAAAGTCGCTCTATATATTTTTGTTGCTGGTTTTTGGGAGGCAGAGGCAGGCGGAAAAAAGCTGTTTGAGAATTTTTAAGGTCGGAATGGTTCCGGCCTTTTTTTTATTAAGGGAAGGAAGAAGAAATGAAAGAAAAATTAAAAAAAATGCTTAAAGCGTTATGGTCAAAACCGGTTATGGCCGCCGCAATTATCGCTTTGGCTGGAGCGTTTGGATATGAAATGTCGGCCGATGATGCTGACCGCTTGGCCTGCCTGTTCCGGGCAGCCGGTTGTTAATTGTACCTGCTCTGCGAAAGCATCAGGCTTTGAGCCTTCGGTAACCAGTCCGAAGCACAGAAAACGGCAATCACTTTGCCGTCGGAAAATCGTTCCTCCCGTCGGGAGGGCGTAACGTTCCTACGATCAGTAGCTGCCGTTGCCTGCCTTAGCGCAATAAAACGATAAGGGCTTCAATGATTAGTTTTAATATAATTAAAAGCTTAATCATTGTGCTCTCTCCTTTGCGGAAACATTACCGCGTTGGGAAGGAGCTAAAAGAAAACCGTTTGACAAAGTCAACCGTTTTTCGTATCCTTAAACCATGGGTTGGAGTTAGATACATTAGCTCCTTCCGAGTTTTTCGGATAAAGACGGTTGTTCAAGCAACCGTCTTTTCTTTTATAGCCTGATTCGTTTATTCGCGCAAAGTGAAATGTAACCGCACGGTCGGCGAGCAACGCATAACGCCTTCCCGACGGAATTAAAGCGCGGCAGTGCCGCATAATGAAAGGCTGAAAAAATGACTGATTATACACTGGGAAACGAATCTGAAATCAGACTGAATGATGCCGAACGCCAGCCCTGCGAAATCTGGACGCGCGTCATGGGATATTTTCGTCCGGTGTCTGAATTTAACATCGGAAAGAAAAGCGAATATGCGGAAAGAAAATATTTCTCCGAAAAGAAAGCTATAAATCCGCAAAAGGCGACAGAATGAACGACTTGATTTTAATCGGCCTGATTGCCGCCTTAATTAGCGCGGTTGGGCTGTTGTCTTATAACCTCGGAAAAAGGACGGAAAGAAATGCAGATTTTGAGAAGAAGGAAAAGACGTTGGCTGAAGTTCGCGATCTTCGCAACGGTCTTTCTGATCCTGCTGTTGTTGAGCGGCTGCACGATACGTTTAAACGGTGATTTCTGCACGGTCTATTTGCCGGTGTTCCCAGATTACGAAAAAGATACGCCGGAAACAATCAGGCAGATTGATTTAAACAACGTCGTGTATGATTCGTTGTGTGTTAAAAAATAGGGGTTTTTGTTCCATTTGGCACAAAAAAACCTGTTTTGTAAGCTCGTTTTTATAGTAATAAAAAAAGCCTTGTAACCGACAGGAAACAAGGCTTTGTGAATTGGTGGGCGCGACAAGGATCGAACTTGTGACCCCTACGATGTCAAGGGGAAAATATGCCTATTTATTGAGCATTATTTTTGTTTACTTATTGTTGATAAACGGCTTGTTTCTGCGAAAAATCTTTACAATCCGTTTTTACAAACATAAACTCGATTTTATCGATTTGCAGGTAACAATGTTACCTGTAAAATGACAATAGGGGTGAATTTGAAATGCCGAAAATCAATAAAGCTTTTATCAACAAACTGCGTTATGACGGCAAAGAAAAAACGTATTTCGATTCAGAGGTAAACGGCTTTGCCGTTCGCGTTTTGGAAAAGAGTATGAGTTATATTCTAATGTATCGAAACGAGTATGGCAAACAGAGAAAGTTGACGATTGCCAAAACGACCGAAATCACGCCGGAGAAAGCTAAGAAAATCGCCGCCGGAAAATTGCTTTTGATTAAGCAGGGGAGCGATCCTGCAAAAGATAAGGTCGAAAACAGAAAAGCGATGACTATTTCCGAACTGTGTGATTTGTATTGGGAACAGGGAACGCGTCATAAAAAGGCTTCGACTCTGGCGATTGATCGCGGACGTATAGATCGGCATATAAAACCTTTGGCGGGGAATTGGGTTGTAAAAGACATCAAGCATTCAGATGTTCAACAGCTTTATTACGATATTGTTGACGGCAAAAACGCCAGAAAAATCAAAACGAAAGCACGGGGACTTGCCCGTATAACGGGCGGAGCCGGATCGGCAAACCGAGTCATTGATTTGTTCAGCGCGATTATGAGCTTTGCGGTCAAACGGGATATTATCCCGAATAATCCGAGTTTCGGAATTGATAAGATCAAAACGAACAATATCCGGGAAGCTATCCCCGAAAGCCGTATGAAGATTTTAGGAAAAATCCTGAAAGACGAATTTCCGAAAC
>JBJFAY010000167.1:0-2460 GCA_051888155.1 Alphaproteobacteria bacterium | reverse complement strand
AATACGCATTTTATTGGCGGCCAGAGACACTGCCCTGAAAATTTTATCCACTTGTTCCTGCGAATAGGTCGCATAAACGGCCTGCGCTTCATGCGCTTTCGTGATAATCCGCTCTAAATCTTCTGCTGTTTTAACTTCGCTTACCATGATCCTTACCTTCTTAAAGCTTCATGCGAGTTGATTTGGCAAAATCCTGCGCCCGAAAAGCGAGGATTTCCTAATCGTGATTTATTTCACAGTTATGTATATAGAACGGTTAGACACAAAAAGCAAGCGTTTTCTACAAACGGCGGCAATTTTTTTTACTCTGCCCTTGAAAAAGCTGGAAAGCGCCGTTTCGCTGGGATAAATCTCCAATCGTTCTTTTTTTGGTGAAAAAAATCACGATAAAAAAGCACACTGAAAAAAATTAAATAATGAAAAAAGAGAGGCTTTTTCAAATTTTTTTTTCAACGTATCCGGCAAAAAAAAGCTGTCTTCCATACTTTTATTAACCGCCGGCGGACAAGCGCCCACAAACAAAGCCGATTCGGTAATCTTACCGTCCGCAAACGATCCAGAGCGCCCTCTTCACTCAACGGTGACGACATTCAAAACGGCAGCTCTTTTGTCCGGCAGGAATGAAACAGATCAAATTCCGGCAGGTAAGTTCGAGAACTGACCTCTAACAGCCCCAGCAAAGAATGAAATAAATGATCATGAGCATATGATTTTTCCGCGGCTTCTTTTTTCAAGCATTGGTAATCAATATGGTCTTCTTTTTTCATCACGTCTGACATCCACATAATCATCGGCACTTCTTTTTGTTCTTTCGGCGCAATTTTATATGGAAATCCATGCAGGTAAATATTGTTTTCTCCCAAAGATTCGCCATGATCGGAAACGTAAATCAATCCGGATTCGTAATCAGGATACTGTTTTAACAATTCAATCGCCTGATTAACAATATAATCCGTGTAAACAATCGTGTTATCGTATGTATTCAAAATCGATTCACGGGAACAATTCTGGATATCCGCCGTATCGCACGTCGGCCTGAAGACTTGAAATCTTTCAGGATAACGGTTGAAATAAGTCGGGCCGTGACTGCCTATTGTATGCAGAACAACAACCGTATCGGTCGTAATATGATCCAGCTTGTTTTTTAACTCTTCCAGCATTACTTCATCATGGCAATAATCTTTAAAGCAGTATTTCGGATTGTTTTGCCGAATCATATCTTTGACTTCAACACGGTCGCATACGCCTTTGCAGCCGTTGTCGTTTTCCAGCCACAAAATATCGTATCCGCCGCGTTTCAACAAATCCAACAGGTTTTCCGTATATTTCGCGTCATCAACGTCAAAATCCGATCTGGTCAAATGCGAAAACATACACGGCACCGACATCGCCGTCGCCGTTCCGCAGGAAGCGACGTCACGAAAAGCGACGATATCCTGCTTTGACAGCAGCGGATTTGTCTGCCTTTCGTAACCATATAAAGAAAAATCAGCCGCACGCGCCGTTTCACCCAGCACAAAAACCAATACTGTTTTGTGATTATCGGGAAAAGGAACCAGCTTAGCCCTTTCATCTAAAGTTACAAACTGCCGTCTGCTCGCCGCCTGCCGCTGAAAATAACGAACTGTAGCGTAAACATAATTGACCGTATTTACCAGCTTTCTGACTTCCCGGTTATTACGGCCGTAAGCGGCGTATTCTTTATAAGACACGGCCGCGAAACAACCGACAATCCCCAGCCCGGCCAACAGATGCAATCCGCGGCTGAACAATTCTTGTTTGAACGGTTTAAACCTGATCGTAGAAAATAAAACAATCCCGGCCGGAACAACGCCTGTCAACAATACCTGCACTATCCCCGAAAACGTCACTAAATCCAAAGCTTCACGCGCGTTGGTTTCAAAAGCGTTCCGAATCATGTCGCTGTCGATAAATATGCCGTAACTGCTCATCAGATAGTTGGCAATGCTTGAACCGATCAGAAAAAAAATCAAAGCAGGTTTTACAATATACGGCACGACAATCAGGTTAAAAATAATGTACAGCAAAACAAACATCACAACAGGTATGGAAATGATAAAAATTACCGATCCAAAGCTGTCGATTTCAACCGTTCTGAAGACAAAACGCCAAAAGCTGATATTCAGCACAAAAGTAAAATACGCCGTTATTCCAAATATAAACGCCGTACTGGAAAAAGACAGTTTTTCCCGAATTTTACCACAATATTGAAACATCATTTTATCCCCGTATCTTTTTTAAAAAGTCAGTATCAAATACTTAATTTATGCTTTTCCAGTTGCTCTACCTTTTCCGGAGCCTTTCCTGCCGATCCGTCCGTCCCCTGAGAATATCAGCAGTATTTTTTTGCTTATCATAATTGACACGAAAAGAAATAGACAATAATAGTGACATTTCGTCAACTCATTTTTACTAAAAAATCAACAAAAATACCCCCCC
>JBJFAY010000166.1:0-2479 GCA_051888155.1 Alphaproteobacteria bacterium | reverse complement strand
CCCGGCTTTGTATTCGGCGCAAGGGAATAGCCGCAAACTTTCGCCCCCAGATGCGAAAGCCACAGACTCAGCCAGCTTCCTTTGAAGCCGGTATGTCCCGTGATTAAAACCCGTTTGTTTTTGTAAAAATCGGAAAACATATCAGCTCCTCTGCCATTTAGCCCAAGGCGCGTTGCCGCTTTCCCACAGCTTTGTCAGTTCTATTTTGTCGCGCAGCATATCCATCGGTTGCCAGAAACCGCGGTGCTTATAAGCGTTCAACTGTCCGTCCTTTGCCAGATTTTCTAAAGGAGAACGTTCGAATATCGTTGAATCGCCGTCTTTGATGTAATCAAACACTTCCGGCTGGCAGACAAAAAAACCGCCGTTGATCCAACTTTCTTCGCCTTTCGGTTTTTCCATAAAAGAAGTGATCATATTGTCGTCTTTAATCACCAGCGCGCCGAAGCGTCCCGCCAGCTGAACGGCCGTCATCGTACAAAACTTCCCGGATTCTTTATGTGATTTAATTAACGCATCAATATCGACATCGGAAACACCGTCGCCGTACGTCAGCATGAACGGTTCGTTTCCGACATATTCCTGCGCTTTTTTGATGCGGCCGCCCGTCATCGTGTCTTGCCCCGTGTAAAGCATCGTTACTTTCCACGGTTCGTTGCGGGTGCGGTGAATTTCGACGCTGTTGTTCGCCAAATCGACCGTGATATCGGAATACTGCTGATAATAATTGACAAAATATTCCTTGATGACGTGAGACTTATATCCGGTCAGCACGACGAAATCGTTAAACCCGTAATGGGAATAAATTTTCATGATATGCCATAAAATCGGGTATCCTCCGATTTCTACCATCGGCTTCGGTTTCAGCGTTGTTTCTTCCCCTAAACGTGTCCCCAATCCGCCCGCTAATATCATTACCTTCATTCCGTGACCCCAAAATAAAGCGAACGGGAAGTTCTAAGCGGTGTATCTAAATACACTTCTTCGGGTTTTAAGCTTAAAGCTTTGGACATAACCGAAGCTTCCCGTTCATGACAATTAATTTTTGTTGTTTTCTGCAACCAATAGGGAATTGTTGAAATATTATCACGGAATTTCTCGATCATGTTTCTTCCCTTTTTATCCGATTGATTTATATGAATAAATCGGCCAAGACATTTTTAATAAACAGTTGTAAAAAAGTGATCGTTTTTTTTACGTCCGTATATTGTAAAAAAACGTACGTTATTTTTCATAAAAAGGCAAGCCATATATTCATTACTTCTGCAAAAAATATTCACTAAAGAGATTGTTGTTATAATGAATGCTATTATTGCGTGTAATTAAATTTGTTCTGCTATAATCTGTATATACATAATAATTTCGCTTTTTTTGACAGGGGGGGGGGGGGGGAAAGGAAAAATGTTTTGAAAACAATTTTTTATTTTAAATTAAACAGATGAAGTGATTAAGTCTGATTAAAAAAAATAAAATAGTATTATGTAGTATATTCAATTTTTTTAATATTTGAATCTATTAAAAAGAGAAAAATCATAAAACTTATAAAAATTTAAAAAATATATTTTTTTTATTTCGTCTGCGGCCGTAGAGTTTGCCGTTGAAAGTTTTTTCATAAATCAGTGTGTTCGCTTCATGGCGATTTTGCTGCGATGCTGTAAATCTAAAAACCATTTAAGGCGTTTTATTCTTCTTTTTTCCAGTGAATCCGCACGCGGGAAAAATCTTTGGTCTTGTCCGGAGAGGCAATCCTGTGCGTCGTCGTTAAGCCGTTCGTCCGGGTAAACACTGTAATATCGTCGTCAAATACGGCCGGTTTTTTAAAGGCAATTTCCATTTCGGCAATCTCGTGCGTTTTTCTGAAAGAATGGGAAACGCTTTCCGCCGCCCATAAGGGATAAACCGCGTTATTAACGTGGTCGTTGATGTCGATATCGTCGTAACGGACTGCGAACGGCACGGCGGAATCTTCGTTTTCGGGCAGGGGAACGGCCGGAAAAACCGTGTCGATCATGCGTTCGTTATGCAGCGTATAGCCGGGCAGATTTTTAGCGACGGCAACGGGGCGCAGCGTTTCCAGGCTGATCAAAGCCCATTGGCTGGACGCGAAAAACAAAAGTTCGCCGTTTTCGGTTTCCGCCTTGAAATCTCGGATACCGCTGACGGCCGTTTTTCCCGACGCCCATGTCGTTAAAACGATTTTTTCCTGCCATAACGGCAGGCGGTTGATCTTTAAATGATAATTCGCGCCGACCCAGCCGATCCCGCAGGACAGGCAGTAGTCGTATCCGACGCCCAGCGCGTCCGCGTGCATGTCCGCGGCGTCTTGAAACAGGTTGAATAAACAGTGCAGGCGCAGTTGTTTTTTGCGGTCGCATTCGTAAATTTTGACGGTATGTGGCAAAGCAAGCGTTTCCATGTTTTCTCCGTTTGTTTTTTCCTGTGTCCGGCGTTATACTGCGCCGCGTTTTGGCTGATGAAA
>JBJFAY010000165.1:0-10956 GCA_051888155.1 Alphaproteobacteria bacterium | reverse complement strand
GGTAAATTCTTCCTTAATCAATCATATATGTTTCTTCTCTTGCTAAGAAAAAGGGGAAATAATCATGCCACATTTAACACCGAAACAAATTGAAGTTTTGAAGCATCTGGCTCGAGGTCTGCCGAACAAGCAAATCGCTTATGAAATGGGATTAAGCATTTCAACGGTCAAATTACATTTAAACAGCATATTCATACGTTTACAGGCAAAGAATCGCGTTCAGGCTCTACTTCGGGCGCGGGAAGAACATATATTGTCCGATTTCGTTTGAACCGTAAAAAAACAGCCTCTGACAGAGGCTGTTTTTATAAATGAAACAATCAGGATTTTTAAGATTATCCCATCGCTTTTGTAATCTGATCCTGCATGGCGAACGTTCCCATAACGGCCCAAGCGATCGCGCCGGAAACGCCTAAAGTAGCAATCATGTTTAGCACTGCCGCCTTTTGCGCAATACCGGTCACGCTGTTTTCCAGCCATTCGTTAGCCATCTGATCCAAGGCTCCTTGGAAATTGTCCATTTCAGAGTAAATGCGCAAGTCTCCGATAATTTCGTTATCCGGAAAGCCTAATCCCGTTTTATTTAAAGCTTCCCCTAAGTTGTCCCCGTTGTTGATGAATACCAGCGCGCTGTCGATACGATACAGCAAATACGGGCTGGCGTCGTGACGCAAAGAACGCAGCGCCTGTGACACGGGAGTTCCCGCCCGTACCAGAGCGGCCATAGCCAGCATCCACGTCACACCGACGAAAATGCGGTACAAAGACCATGGCGGGACGTTTTCAAACCAAGCCCGTGTTTTGCCTTTCCAACGGCTGAGAGTCAAGTAAATCAGAAAGAAGATTGTCGGCAGGAAAGCAAAAGCAATCGCCCAGTTTTTCTGAATCCATACAGACAAGGCAACCAGATCGCGGGCGCTGCCCGTCCAGCGGGTGTTCGGCGCGGCGCTCATCATCGGAGGAACCATGTACACCCCGATCGCGTAAATAATCAAGACAACCATCATTGATAAAAACATCGGATAGCTGATTGCACTGACCAAAGGTTCTTTCATTTTTTTAGTTCCTTCGGTGACTTTGATCAGGTTTTCCAGCGCGCCTTCCAAATGCGACACGTCACCGACCGATAACATTAATCGTTCGCTGGCCGGCGCCCAGCCTTCCAAAGCCACTGAAAACGGATTACCGTTTTGCAGGGAACGCGACCAGTACAAGATAGCCAAAGCCAAAGGTTCATCAGGATTTTTTCCATCGTTGGTGATGATGCCTCTGATACGGTCCAGGGCGTCCATTAATGAAAACCTGTTGCGCAAAAGAGAAATCAGTTTGCGGTAAATTTTTAACCGCGCGCCGGAACTCATTCTGCAAATAATCATCGCGTAATATCGGTTGATATCTGCCAGGTTAAAGTTACTTTTAGCCATTTGCGTCCTCTTTTTTTATGATATTTAGTAAACCGGTCTTTCGTCCAGCAGACCGCACCAGCGTTCAACTTCTTCTGCGTCAATTAAGCCGTTTAACATACGTTCAATCGAGCAGTCTTTCATTGTACGTCCGCCCAGATCGCCTGTCCAGTAGTCAATCGCTTTTTTGGTTTCTCCATTGACCAGCAGGTTTAAGAAAGTCGCGTCCGGCATTAAGATTTCTCCGACGACGCACCGGCCTTTACAACCGTTGCCGCCGCATTCGGGGCAGCCCGGACCGCGCAGAAAAGCCTGCTCCATGCCAAAATCGCCGTAAGCTTTGCGCAAGCGTTGCACTGTCGGGTGATCCGGTTTTTGCGAAACGGGAATACGGCAGTGAGGGCATACGCGGCGGAACAAACGCTGTGAAACCATGCCTTTCATAATTTCAGGGTCGATCAGTTTGAATGTTTCAACGCCCATATCGCGGAAACGCATAACAACGGCCGGCGACGAGTTCGCGTGCAGCGTTGACCATACGCCGTGGCCCGACAGAGCGCCTTTGAACGCCAGCTGAGCGGAAGACAACGTACGAATTTCCCCGATCATCAACATATCCGGGTCGGAACGCAGAGATGCGGCCAAAGCTTTTGTAAATTCCTGTTCTTTTAACGCTTCGGTATTTGCGTTTGTCACCGGCATCTGACGTGCGCCGGGAATGGGATATTCGGGCGGGTCTTCCACGGTAATCAGGTTTAATTCATAGTTGCGTTCCTGTAACAGAGAAATCATATTACGCTGCAAAGTCGTTGATTTCCCTGATCCTGTCGGTCCCGCCACAATAATAATACCGATCGGCACGGCGCGCAGACGGTAAAACATATCGGCTTCGCGCTGTGTGTATCCCAGCGCCATTAAATCGCCGGCGTTATCGGGATCTTCATCGGCATACAGCAAGCGCATAACCAAATACCGCGTTCCGAACGCGATCGGGTTAAATTGCAGACGCACCCCTAAAACCAGTTTGGGCAGACGCAGTTTGCCGTTTGAACCGCGCAGCGGAGCGTCCCCGATTTTTTGCGCCGCCTGATATTCGTTCTGCGCATAGTTTGCGTCTGAAATATCGGAAGAAGCAAAGGCCGCGCGAACGAACGCTTCGCCCCATTCCTTTGTATTTTCCATGACGACTTGCATCATACCGTTTTGGCGGAAAAAAATTTCTGTTTTATGTGATCCGACAACGACGTGCACGTCCGAAACTTTGACGGCGGCCGCTTTGCTTAAAACGGCGACGTAGTCTTTCTGCATTTGCAGCTGTTCCAGATCAGCGGCGCTGCCGGTTTCTTCAGGAACTTCTTCAGGCGCTTCCTTTTCGGCGCGTTCGTAAATGGCTTTAATCAGGTTGGACGGAACATATTCCGCTTTATTAACCTGCAGTTTCTTTTTTCTGGCCAATACTTCGAAACTTAAGACTCGGCCGTCAAATTTATGTTCCGAACTGACCAGAAAACGTCCGTTGTCAAACAAAGCCAGCAGATTGCGCGTATCGTCTTTAACGGGAAAAGAACCGGCGGGAGCCGTAATACATTTACCGCTGGCAAACAGTTCGTTTAAGACTTCCGAACTTTTTTTGGGAGCCGCTTTTGCCGGTTGCGCAGGCGCGGCGGAACCGCTTTGCGCGGCCGGCGAAGCGGTTCCTGTTTTTGTTTTTGCTGGTAATGGCATTGTTGTTCAACCTTCTTTCATGCAGCGTATCGCCTTTAAAAGCCGACAGGGAAAAATTTTTCCCTGTCGAAACGGTTATTTACTTGGCCAGGCTTGCCCCCGAAAAACTCGGTCCTACGCCGGCGTTTGCTGAAATCGGCGTTGACCTGCGGCGGCGTTCGGCTCGTCTTGCCGCCCTTTGTTGATCGCGGTCATCTTGTTCCTGGGGGGCGCTTTGGCTTCTATCCTGTTCAGCCGGAGCTGACGGTTGGTCGGATAACAAACCGGCGGACGGGAAACCGATCATTTCTTTGTCTTTACCGATTTGAACCAGAACAAAGTCTTTGTCAATATCAATGACTGTGTGTCCCGTCGGTAAAATGGTTGATTTTTTCGCAAAGAAAGTTGTTTTATCTTTTTTGGAAATCAGCTTGGCGATCAAGGCGCCCGCTGTTCCGCGGATTTCAGACACGGCATACAGAGTTGAAGCGGGTTCGCGCGCTTTTGTTTCTTGATTTTCTCCTTCTGCCGGTATTTCTGTCGTTAACGCTTCGCCGGCTTTTTTCTTTGTCAGCATATCTTCGCCCGTAGACGTTAATGCTTTCGGGATACGCGAAGAGGCCGAACGTTTGATCTTTGCCGGCCGCGTGGCCGCCATTAAAATGGGCTTCAGGTTATTTAAACGAACCAGAGAGGCGGCGTCGTATTTCTTCTTTAATTCGGCTCTTTCCTGCTTAATCTTTTCCTTTTCTTCTTTTTCTTTCTGAATGCGAGCGACTTCTTCGTCTTTCATTTTCTGGATACGACGGTCTTCTTCGCGTTTCAAAGCGGCTTCTATCTGTTTTTGACGGATTTCGGCTCTTTGTTTTCTTTCCAAAGCCTCCTGACGCTTTAAATCCTGCGCTAATTCCCATTCCAAACGGGCTTGCGTCATTTTTTCGCGCCGTTCGATTTCGTCAAACAGCATCTGACGGTTAGACGTTTTTAAAGCGTCAATTTCAGAACGCAGTTGTTCGCGTTTTAACTGCAGCATCAATGTGCTGTTTTCACGTTCCATTTCGGCCATTTCACGGAAAATATCGCTGGATACCTTTCCCAGAATTTGTTCGCTGGGCGGTGTGGATAAATTCATGGCTCCGGCGCCGGACGAACCAAAATCCAGACCGGGAGCCGCTGCCGGCGCGGGAATATTAACCGGAGGCGGCGGTATATTTGTATTCAATGACGTTGCCGGATCGGGCAAAGGCGCAGGTATATCCAATGACAGCTGCGATTCTGCCGGTGCGGGTGCCGGATCGGACGCGGGTACGGGAGCCGGAGGTAACGCAAGTTCCGGTTCTAATGATAATTCCGCGGCGGGAGTCTGGACGTTAGCAGGAGAATGGTTTGCTTCTTCTGTTGCGGGAGCCGGTGTTTCTGTTTTCACTTCTTCAGCCGGTTTTGCGGCATCGGCGGAAACCGCCGGTTCCGTTTTCGGCGCATCGGCCGGTTTGACGGCGTCAACGGGAGCCGGATCCGCAAAAAAAGAATCGTCAAACAAATCATCTGCGTTTGCCGCCGGCGCGGATATGGAAATAACCATAGCGGCCAGCCAAAAATGTTTTCTAAGGAATTGGTTCATAGATGTGTCCCTCATAAGTCCAGATGTTGCTGTTCGGATCATAATTCAACTGTAAAATTTCCAAAGCCGGAAATTTATTAAACATCGTCAGCCATTCTTCCATCGGCAGATCGGAAGAAAATGAAAATTTCAGCTTCGGATAAGTTGCTATGGCGGTTGTCTGTTGGTTCAAGCCATCGGCGCTGGTTTTCTTTTGCAGCTTGGCTTTATCGTCCTGAAGTGAAATCGGGTGGTTGATCGCCTGAAAAATGTTATTTAATTCTTCGCGCGCTTCATAAGTCATTAATTTCGGCGCCTGTGAATGAATGGCGACGTCACCGATTGACAGGCTGACAACCGCCGTTTTTCCCGAATTGTCGATTAAAAAATCCAATCCGCGCGTATTATATTCTTCAAAGGCGCGCTTAATCCATCCCAAATGTCCCCACTGCATCGTCCACGTTGTTGACAATCCCGCGGCGGAACAGGAGATCTGTCCCAGCGTCCACCCCGGAACGACCATAGACTTTACCTGCCGCACGGCCGCCTGACAGCGGTTCAGCAGATCTTCGGTAACAAGCAGTTTTTCCCACGGGCGGACAATGACTTCCTGTTGTTTGGGCGCTTCTTCTTCAAATAAAGGTTTCAGCGGCGCTAAAGGTCGAATAACTTGTTTTTTTTCTGAAAAGAACAACCCTGAAATCAATTTGTATCCGATAAGCAAAACCAAAACACCGGCGCCGATTGTAATCAGTTTCATTTTCTGACGCTGATTTTTGTTGATATGCATCAGCTTTGAAGTGCCGGGAGTTTTTAAAATATCCCACAGATCAACTTCTTCGGTACCTTCGATTTCCCATGACGCCGGGGCGATTTTGCGTCCCCAGTCGGGAACCGCCATCATCGCGTAAAAAGCCCGCTTGGCGTCTTCTTCATTCAGATACAACATGTCTTCTTCAGACAGAATCAGGTCGTTTCTGATAGCGATGAACCACCAGCCTTCATCTACTTCGAAAACGGCGACGGAGGACGGCTTGTCCTGAAATAACTCGGCGATTGCCGCCGCTGCGGACGGCATTCCGGCTTTATGCCCTTCGGTAGAATTACCGATACCGTATTGCGCCGACGTTCCCTGCCGCAGGCAGAACAGATCGGCGCCTTCCATAAAGTTGTCGACGGTTTCCTGAACTTCGGGATAAGGATCGTTCGTATCCTGTAACGGCTGCCAGAATAATGTGACGGCGTATGTCGTATTGTTTACGACAATCGTCGGTCCCCAGGACGGTTCGGAGTTTTCTTCTTCCTCCGCGCCCTGTTCAACCGGAAGCTCTCCGTCGGATTCGTCCTCCAGATCGTCCACGGTCAGTTCTTCATCATCATCTACAGCCATACTTAATTATCCTGTTTATACGTTCAACATTCTTGTTTCCGGTGACAACGGGGAGATTAATACTTCCGGCGTTATCAGAATGACCATGACGTTGCGTGTTTTTTCCGCCTTATTCTGATAAGCGAATAACTGTTTGTCGTTTCCTGTCGAAGACTGCACTTGTTCAAATCCTGTCAACATCAATGTTGATCCCGACATCATGGCGACTTCCTGAACGAAACCGCGGGTTCTGATTTTCGGCAGCTGAACGACTGTTTTAGTTGTTTCCGCGTCTTCTCCCGTTCCTTCGCCGCCGCCAGTTGCTGTCCCCATCTTTTCCAATTCCGTTAACGTCATTGTAAACATCATCAACAAACGACCATGATCCAGAATACGCGGCAGAACTTCCATTGTAAAACCGTAGTTGATTTTCGCGGGAGTGATCGAAACCGACGTTGTATCAGAGTTCATTGTTGTTTCAATCTTTTCAACATAAGATTCGTCTGTTGAAACCTGAATCGGCGCGATTCTGTTGTTCATTGTCGTAATAGACGCACTGGTCATCAAAGACGTTGTTCCTTGTTGTTTTAATGCGTTTATGGCCAAATCAATCGGGCTGATATGTTTGTCCCCCGGAATTAATGCCATTCCTAGAGAACTGCTGCTGCCTGAAATTACTGCCGGACTTGATGATAATGTAAATGTCAGATTGTTATTAATGAAGTTTAAAACAGACGATATATTTATGGCAAACTGTTGAGAATCAGTCAGCGTAACGTTCAAGACTTTAACGGAGATAGCGACCTGACGCGCCAGTTTTTCATTCATGCTGTTGACGTACTGGGAAATACGCTGCAACGTAAACGGCGGCGCGGTTACGGTCATCGTTCCGTTTGTCGGAATGACGTTCAGCGTTGCGCCTTCCGGCAACATAGCCGTGACGGCCGATTCCAGTTGAGACCAGAAATCCAGCTGAATACTGGAGTCCATTGAAGCCGATGTTGAACCGCCGCTTTCACCCGATGAGGTGCCGGCGATATTAGCGCTTAAGTTAGAAGTGACAGGCAGGGCATAAATCGTAAAGACGCGCGTTTCCATTTTATAAAATGTAATAACGCCGTTTTTATATCTCCACCACAAAGCGAAACGGGATACGATTTGATCCAGCAGACCGCTTAATTTCCCGGAATAAGCCGGCATAAACAGATCAGTGCTGGTATTGCTGGAAACGCCGCCGATTTCATTCTCTTTCGTTTCCCCCTGCGTTGCGCTTCGGACTTCGTTTAAAATCATGTCGTCAACGCGAACCGTAATTCCTGTCAGCGAAGTGATCTGTTCGGAAATCTGCAACAAGGAAACCGGAGAAGTGCTGACTAATGTAATCCCGTCGTCTGTTTCAAAACGGGCCGGCAGCGGATCGCCTTCATTAACGCGGACGCTTTGACTGCCCAGCCAGATATCGTCCTTAACGGCGATTGTATCCATTTTGTATTGTTCGGTCGGTTTAATAGGCTGTTCAAGCGTTCCCTGGATTTTATCGACCATTCTGTCGGTTTCTTTCAGGTTTGAACGGTAAAGACCGCAGGAAGTCAATCCGATCAGGCAGACGCTGAAAATAAAGAATGATTGTTTAGTCCGCATTTTCGTCCTCCCGAGTCGTCACTACCAATACGCGGTTTCCTTTATAAAATGTTCCCCACGGAGCCGGTGTGGCGCGGGCAAACGAACGGATCAAAGCCGACGCCACGTCCATAAAACGTCCGCGAAACATGGCGCCTGCTTCCAGGATATATTCGCGGTCGGTGCTCCATACAACGCGCCAGCCTGCCTTATCTCCCCATTGCGTCAACAAAGAACGCACGGAAGATCCTTCTGTCGCCAGCCAGTCTTCGACCGGATCCGCCGGATCATAAATTTCTTCGCCGCCGGTCTGGGTTGAATTGTCTGTAGAGGAAGCGTTATTATTTGGGGAATTGGACGCGGTTTGACTCTGAGCGTTATTTAACATATTGGCGTTTAAAGCAGTTTCTTTCGAGCTGTCGTAACTGTATAAGCCGTTCGCCCCCACAGTTCCGGGAGCCGTTGCAGCCAGATCTTCCCCGCGGTATCCATAAGTATTTTGCAAAACATCAGGCGGCGTTCTTTGCCCGAATTGTCCGCCGCCGACAGGCGCCGTAAAGTCGGGAGCCGAAGAAACAGTGCCGGCGGAAACGCCGGGCCATGCCTGATCGCCTTCAATCAGCTGAGTGCATCCGTTCAGTAAAAAAACAGCCGTAAGTATGCTGAATATACTGACTTTTTTGTATGGATACGCCATAATAATCTCCAAAGTTTAAAAATCAAAACGCTTCTTTAGGATTATAATTAAAGCATTAAATTATTTAAAAAATCCTTTATAAAAGCAAAAACCGTGCAGGGCTTTTGTTTTTTCGTAAACTTTTTAAAAAAATAACAGATTTGCGCGGATTTTTCAATCCGTGATAAAACGTTACCATTTCTTATAGTATAAGCGTTCCTTAATACCTCCGTTTTCGGAAGTATATTCCGTATACCCTTCTTCGGGCAGAACAATCATTCTTAACACGATTGTGTGCGGCGTGCGGTCCGTCATGACGGGAATGATCTGTACTTCTTCCATACCGACGCCGATTAACGTGCTGCGAATCAAAGCAAAACGTTTTTCTTGCAGATCGGGATCAATATTGCTCATACGGACTTCAACGGCATTTTGAATGTCTTTTTTGGCTCTTTGTCCGAAAGCTTTGACCCATTTGACCGATTGCGCCGACATTTCGGAACTGTCCGGTTTGAATGTCAGCCGCAGTTCTGTCGGAACAATTTGTTTTTCGGGCTGTTTCGCCGGCTGCTGTGCAGTTGGTTGAAGGGGTTTTTTATCCGCTGATTTTTTATTTTTCTGCGGATTCTTATCTTTTTCTTTTTCCGGTTGCTCGGCCGGCGCTGTTCCGGATCCGATGTTGGGCAGAGAATTTGTTTCCGATTTCCCGAAGAAAGAAAACAGCTTGTCAACCAGACCGCCGTCTTCCCCGTTTTGTTGCTGATTTCCGGTGTTTGCTTCCGCGGCGGTCGACAAGGCTTCAGATAATCCGCTCGGATTGACTTTCGGCGGCAGACCTGTCGAAACGACGGGAAGTACAGGAACGGCAGCCGGCATGACCGGTTCATTGGCGGCAGTCGGACCCGGAGTGCCTAAAGGCAGCAAAAGAGGGTTGACTTTTGCTTCCGGTTTTTGTTCTTCTCCGACAACTCGTACGGGCAGAGAATTGATAATGTTATTCTCGGCTTTTTGAGAATTGCTGTTTGCCGTATCTCCGGCATTTCCGGTATTTTCGGCCGGCGCCGGCTGTTCGTCGGCGACTCTGAATGCTTTTGCCCTGTCGTTTGAAACCGTTCCCGCGTCTGCCGCCGCCGACCATACCGAAGGCATGTCGGATTGCGACATACTGGTCCATACGGCCGCTTCCTGCCGGTCAAGCCAGTTTAAAGACTTCTGCGGTTGATTTTGAACAACGGCGGATACTTTTCCGTTTTTATATATAACGGTTGATTTTTCCTGTTTTTGTTTAACGGCGGAAACCGTCGTATTTTCCGCAGGCTTTTCTGCTGTTTCCGGCAGAGCTTTTTCTTCTTTTGGCTCTGATACGTTTTCGGATTTTCCCCGGGCTTTCGCAATTTTCCATAAGCTGGGAGAATCGCCGGCTAAAAAGGCCGTTTGTTTTATGTCCGCTGTCTGCCGGGCGGATCCGGCCGTCCCTGCAAAAGGAACGTCTTGCACGACTGCCGTTTGAACGGCCGTTTCGGCCGCGGTGTTCAGATTTTGCGGTTCCGTTGAAAGAATCGGCTTTTCTTGAATGTTTGCCGCAGTTGAAACTGCTGCTGTGCCGACTTTCGGCTGTTCGTCAGCCGCATCTGTCGCCGTTTGTGTATTTAAAGCGGCTGTCTGACGGGCGTTGTTCATTTCCAAAAGAGCGGTATTTTTCCGTTTAATTTCTTCCTTTTCTTTTGATTCCGACAACTGGCGGCGCAGCTGGGCAATGTCAACCCAGCGTGTTTCGGGCGCCGTCTTTTTCTTTACGGCCTGTTTTTTTACCGGCATTTCTTGCTTTGCAGGGGGGGCGGCCGGTTTTGCCGATGCCGTTTCTAAAGTGACGATTTTCTTTTCTGCCGGTTTCGAATCGTCCGGCAATGCGTCTTCCTGCAGTAAAAATTCAGAAGCGATGACGGCCTCGTCCGATTCGGTCAAAAGTGCCAGTCCGGAAGTCATTAAATTATCTAATGAAACCCCTTCTTGTTTTTTATCTTCAGTTTTTTCCGGTGTTGAAACGGGAACGGCGGCGGCGGTCCGGATAACCGGCGGCCGTTTGACTGTTTTTGCTATGGGAGATAAAACCGCCGGTTTTTGCGGCGCGGCGGCCAAAACGGGCGGAGGCGCCAAATCCGGCTTATGTTTTTCCGGCATTATTTCGCGTGTGCCGTCTGCCGGCGTTTTGCTGATGAAAAAAGGAGCCGGAGCAGCTTTATCCTGATTCCTTAATATAATATAAGACGACTTTTCGTTTCTGCCGCCCGCATAAGGCTGTACATCAACATATGTTTTTACCAAAGTGTCGCGGTCGATTGCGCTTCGGTGGTTTTTCAAAACATAAAATGAAAATCTGCAAAATCCGAGAATCAATAAGAAATTGAAAATCAAAAAAACAGCGGTTCCCGCGGAGACCGGATATTTTTTTTCCGAAACGGCGTTTTGTTCTTTTCGATTGTTCAAATTTTCCTGAGAAGCGGTCATTTCTTTTTACTTTATTGATACCAACAGAATAAGGATATTTTTTCAAAGTTTACCTGGAAAGTTATTAACTATCAGT
>JBJFAY010000164.1:0-2526 GCA_051888155.1 Alphaproteobacteria bacterium | reverse complement strand
TTCATTCCCAGATGAGAACCGTCTTTAAACAACCGTTTAAATCCCGGCAGATCGTCGGGCGTGGAAATAATCAAAACGTCCCTGATTCCGGCGCGCATCAGCAAAGACATCGGATAATAAATCATCGGTTTGTCATAAACGGGAATCATCTGCTTTGACAAAGCGACCGTCGCCGGATACAGACGCGTTCCCGATCCGCCTGCCAAAATAATGCCTTTCATGCAACATTCTCCTTAAAAAACAAATTTTTCTTACCCTATCATAAAGATGAAAAGAAAAAAACCTTTTCTGCCGGATTTTTCAATACTTTCCTTTTCCCGCTTTTTTTTATACAATCGGCAATAAATTCGGGCGATCCCCCAAAAACACCGCGGCACGGCGGCGGCCCGCCCGCCACAAACAAACCGGAGAAAAAAATATGCCTTTGCTGACAACAAATACATTTCTGCCTGAAAAGGCTGATCTGCCGGCGCCGATCAAAGGCAAAACCGCCTGCATCGGATCGGGTCCGGCTTCTCTGGCCTGCGCGGCCGCCCTGCGCCTGAAAGGGTACGACGTCACCATATTCGAAGCTTTACCCAAAGCCGGCGGATCATTAACCTATTGCATACCCGAATATAAACTGGCGCAGCGTATCGTTGACGAACAGATAAAACGGCTGGAAGACGCCGGTATAAAAATCGTTCTTAATTCTCCCTTTTGCACCGGATTTAATGCCAAAAAGCTCGAGAAAATGGGGTTTCAGGCCGTTTTTTTGGGATTAGGCCTGTGGGAAGACAAAAGAATCAACATCGGCGGCGCCGATTTAAACGGCGTTTTTAATGCGTCCGGCTTTCTGGCATTGACAAAATTCAACGCGCTGCCCCTGTCGACAGAAGACGCCGTCGTTATCGCCGGTTCAGACCGGGCGGCGGTATGCTGCGCCGCCGTCAGCGCTTTAAACGGCGCCGGAAACGTTTTTTTGATTGCCAAAGACCGCTTCGACGAATGCGCGGCAGATCCGGCGGATATTGCTTTCGCCCAGTCTTTGGGAATTTCCGTCCTGTACGGATTCGAAGCAAAAAAAATCATCGGCAAAGACGGACAAGCGGCGAAATTCCGCGCCAGAATGCCGGACGGTTCGGGCGAAATAGAGCTGAACGCGACGAAAGTCGTCTGTTCGTTCGGGCGCGTTTTTTCCAAACCGAACGCGGGGTGTTCTCTGATGTTGTCCAAAAATAAACTGATCGAAACTCGGAATTTTGCCACTTTAAAAGCGGGATATTTTTCCGGCGGCAGCGCCGTACGCGGGGAAAAAACAACAATTTCTCAATCCGTTGACGACGGGAAAAAAGCGGCGGAACAAATTGATTTTTATCTGAAAAACAAATAGAAACAACCGCTGTTTTTTCCGATTTTTAAACGTTCTTTAACAGAAAAAGATTGTTTTGACAAATTTTTCTGCTATTCTGTCAATAGGACTCTTTTTTAAGCAGGTGACGTTATGGATTTACCGGGTTATATCAAAGATTTTCTGCAGATGAACTACTATATTCCGGCTGAAGAGCTGGCTTTGCCGTTTGATCAAATGCCGGCTTATCTGCGCGAACTGATCACGACGAAGTGCATGGAGCTGGCCGAAAACGGCGAAATGTTCCCTAAAAGCGAAGAAGGAATTCTTGACGAAGCGCGCAAACAATTTGAGTCCGATATTGATTCCGATGTAACAAAGTCACAGGATTCTCAGGTCAATAATTTTGTCGCGCATCACCAAAAACTGACAGAATTGATCGCGGCGGCGGAAAAACACGAAAAAAATCTTTCGGATTTCAGTAAGACCGCGGTACTGCTGGCGGCTAAGAGAATGGCGTCCGACGAATACGCCGACACGCCCAAGACGCTGGATAATTTTTTACAGGTCAAAGAAGAAATTGCGACAGAACTGCAGGTAAAGTACTTTACGACCCGCTATTTTGAAACGCATAAACTGAATCCCGAAAACGCGGACACCTTCCATGAAAAAACGCTGGAAGACATCTCCGTCATTTCCCAAATGGTTCAAAGCGGCCGGACGGACCAGATCGCCGCCCGATTTAACCTGCCGGACACCAAGGAAGCGCAAGACGCGGCCAAAGGGGCGACTTTATCTTTTGCCGGCGCGGAATTAAAAACTTTTGCGGACAAAGTGGAGAAAAGAATTAAAGATTCTCCGTTCGTCAAAAGTGTCAATAATCTCAACGATTCTTTTCAAAAGAAGTATCCTAAATCGTACATGGCGGCAAAGATGGTCGGCAATACGGCGGCAGCCGTAACGCTGGGTCCCGCCTTTTCCGCTTATAAAGCTGTCGCCGGCATTAACGCCATGCGCAAAGACTTTGCAAAATTCAAAAATGAAAATCCGGATAAAAAAGGCCGCTTCTGGAAGTTTATCGCTTCAAAAGAAGGCCGTAAGAAATTACTGGAAGTCAGTCAGAATACTGTCCGTATTATTCCGGGCATGCGCGCCGTCGGCATTGCATTAAGCGCCGTGAAAAATTCCGCCAACTT
>JBJFAY010000163.1:0-2533 GCA_051888155.1 Alphaproteobacteria bacterium | reverse complement strand
TACCGGTAAAAAGCCCCAGCACCTGCATGGGCAAAGGCAGAATAAAAGGAACGAGCATTAAACAAATCGATCCGATGATAACGCCCGACAAAACGTTGCCGAACAAACGGACGGCCATTGCCCCCGTTGAAGTCAATTCGCTTAAGATATTAAACGGCAGCATAGCCGGAGACGGCTCAAGATATTTTTTCAGATATCTTTTCAGCCCAGCATTTTTAATTCCGAAAAACGGCACGCCCAGCAAAACCATCAAAGCCAAAGCCGCGGTCGTCGATAAAGAAGCCGTCGGCGTTTTAAATTCCGGAATTAAAGTTAAAAGGTTACATGTTAAAATAAACAAAAACAACGTTCCGATAAACGGCAGATACGTCATCGGATTTCTGCCGGACGTCATTTCATGGATCTGGCCGTAAATCGCCTTAACCAGAACTTCCATACCCGTCTGCCAATGAGAAACTTTATCGCCCGTTTTCAAATGACGGGTTGCCAGCCAGGATACCAGCATTAAAATCGCCATAACGATCCACGTTGACGCAATCGTCCAATTAACGGGAATATTCCAGTACGGCAGATAAAAGGCTATTTGTTCATCATACAATTCCAACATGCCGTTTTACTCCTTTAACGCGCTTCTTTTACTGTTTTTTGTTTTACGATGCGGACGATCAGAAATCTGGCCGCCAGCAGCCCCGCGGCGCCGCCCAACAGCATCTGCGGGTTATAATGCGCCAGCAGAAACAATCCGCCGCACAAAGCGACAGAGCGGAACAGCCAGCTGGAAAACAAAAACAGTTTCTTATGCTCAATATTTTTTATCTGCCGGACAGACCACCATAATCCGCCGAAATAAAGGCACCCCAACACAGCGCCCGCGGCCAGACCGGTCATAATGAAGAAAGGCGTCAATTCCGACATCATTCCGCTTCCTCTTTTTCCATTTTCCCGTCAAAGACATCATCTGCATTGCCGGCAGGTTGTTCTTCACCGCCGTCACGGGATATGGCTTGCGCCTGTTCAACCAAAGCATTCCGACGATCCTGCTCTTTTTGCGCCCGATCAATACCTTCACGCTTCAGCCACTGCCATGCGCCGAAGACGCCGGCCAGAAACCCCAGCAGTAAAAAATTCAAAGTCCAGGAAACGGACGCGACTTTATAATGCGCGTCCAGCCATCTGCCCAGCAAAACCCCTAAAAAAGTGGGAATCGGGATATTCCACCCCAGCGCCCCCAGAAAAGCCAATCCTTTGGCGGGCTTAAAAGCCTTATCGTCCGTTTTATTGACCAGATGCCGTGACGCGCGTTTGGCCAGCCTTTCCGCCAAAGCGTTTTCTGATTTACTCTGAACCTTTGAAGATGTGTTAAGATCCATAATTATCCTTTCAACTGATCCGGCTGATTATTGATATTTCTGAACATGACGCGGCGCGTCAGACCGACTTCCAAACGAGCCATCGTGGCATTAACGGCTTTACGGCTTTCTTCGTCCTTTTTAAATTCTTCCGTAATGGTGCGCGACAGTTCTTCCAGATTTTCACTGATAACCGCGCGGCGGACAGACAGCAAAACCGTGGTATTATCCTTTACCAAAATACCACTGTCACAGGCCATATACACTTCATGCCCCGGATTTTTTCCGTCCAGAGGTTCAAAAGAAACCAGTCCGGGAACGATTACAGTTACAAAATCGGCATGCTTGGGTAAAAACGTAAACGAACCGTCCAGCGCGTCAAAACGAATACGCGCGATCTGCTCGTCAACGATAACTCCGGCGGGCGTAAGTGTTTTCAACCTCATGCTGCGTTTTCCGTTTCCTTCATTTTTTCTGCTTTTGCCAAAACGTCTTCCAGCGTTCCGACCATATAAAAAGCGTTTTCGGGAATATCGTCCATTTCTCCGGACAAGATTTTTTCACACCCGCGCAACGTGTCTTCCAATTCGACGGAGCGGCCTTCCATACCTGTAAAATGGAATGTCGTAAAGAACGGCTGCGTTAAGAAACGTTCCAGTTTTCTGGCTTTTAAAACTGTCTTTTGATCGTTTTCCGGCAGTTCGTCAAATCCCAGCATGGCGATAATGTCTTTTAATTCTTCATATTCAGCCAAAGTTCTGCGAACGGCGGTCGCCACGCGGTAATGACGTTCCCCGACAGTCAAAGGCGTCAGCATATTCGACCCCGACGCCAGCGGATCCACGGCGGGATACAGTCCCTGCGCCACACGGGCGCGCGACAAAACAATATTGGAGGACAAATGCGCAAACGTATGACTGGCCGACGGGTCCGTCAAATCGTCAGCGGGTACGTAAACAGCCTGAATGGACGTAATCGCTCCTGTCGCCGTGGACGCGATTCTTTCCTGCAGCGAAGCGATTTCCGTTGCCAAAGACGGCTGATATCCGACGCGCGACGGCATCTGCCCCATTAAAACGGAAATTTCGGATCCGGCCTGAACGAAACGAAACACGTTATCAATCAACAACAAAACGTCTTGTTTTTTTTCGTCGCGGAAATATTCCGCCATTGCCAAAGCCGCA
>JBJFAY010000162.1:0-11122 GCA_051888155.1 Alphaproteobacteria bacterium | reverse complement strand
AAAGTTACGAAAGGAGACAACGACACACAGACAGATTCCTCTAAGACATGCAGCTGCACAACCAGCGAATGTAAAGTTAACTAAGTAAAACCAGGAAAAAAGCCCCTGTCATCAGGGGCTTTTTTTACCCCCCCCTTCCCCGCGCCGGACGCACGGGATTTTTTTTACTCCGGCAAAAAAACAACGAAAAAAGACTCCCGTTTTATACGGGAGCCTTTCAAATCTTTGCCGCCGCGAAAATACGGCGTTTTTTTATTCTTTAATTACTTTCAGCGCCGTTTCGTGCAGCTGCCCCAGCCCTTCCGGCGTTGGACGCCAGTTGATCGTCATAATCGGTTCCGGCAGTTCCCAACCCAAATTAGCCAAGATTCCCTGCATTTCGTCCTGCGCGTCCTTTTTCCACCCGTAAGAACCAAAACAAAAACCGACTTTGTTTTTGGGCGCCAAGCCCTTCAAATACGTCAGAAAAGCCCCCATCGTCGGCAAAATGCCCGAATTCAGCGTCGGCGAACCCAGCGCGACATATTTAGCTTCGACAATATCATTAATCGCATCGGAAACATTACTGTATTTCAACGAACATAACGTCACCCGCAATCCCTTTTCGCCCCAAGCCGCAGCGACTTCACGCGCCATTTGTTCCGTCGATCCCCACATGGAATCGTAAATAACGACCGCTTTGTCCGCAATATTGCCGTATGACGACCATAATTTGTATTTCTCAACAACTTCGGGAATATGCTTGCGCCAGATCACGCCGTGGCTGGGAGCGATCATTTCAATATCCAGCGTTGCCGCCGTTTCTAAAACTTTTTGAACCTGCGCCCCGTACGGCCATACAATATTGCCGTAATATTTTTTGGCTTCGTCCATGATGACGTCCAGATTTTCATCATCGAACAATTCGTCGGAGGCATAATGCTGGCCGAAACCGTCGTTCGGGAACAGCAACTTTTCGTCGGCAACGTACGTCATCATGGAATCGGGCCAATGCACCATCGGCATTTGAACAAACGTCAATGTATGTTTCCCGATATTCAGAGTATCGCCGGTTTTGACAATCTGCATTTTCCAGTCTGTCGTATCATAGTGCATTTTTAATCCGCGTTCGCCGGCCGGCGGGCAATACAGCGTCGCGTTTTTGGCCTTTTCCATAATGGCCGGCAAAGCGCCGGAATGATCCATTTCCACATGATTGCAGACGACTACGTCAATTTTTGCAGGATCAATAATCGAAGAAATACGCTGCATGAACAAATCGGTAAAGGGCGCCTTGACTCCGTCAATCAGCGTGATTTTATCATCAATGATCAGATAAGCGTTATACGTTGATCCGCGCGACGTCGTATAACCGTGAAACTCGCGCAGATTCCAATCCTTAACGCCGACCCAGTAAATTCCTTTTTTGATTTCGACTGCTTTCATGTGTTTTTACTCCTATAAAAAATATGCTTTTTTATATCATTCATTCTTTCTTTTGAACAGATATAAAAAGGACGCTTAAAAGAACTATTCTTCCGTTGAAGTATCTTTGTTTTCTTCGGCTTCCTGATCCGCCAGTTTCTTTGCCTGCATATAGGCGGGTTCGACGGACATGTCTTCCGGCGGAGGCAGTTTGTCTTCTTCGTTGCGCTGGTTATAAATATTGACCGGCAAAGGCGGCGGCGGAGGCAGTTTCGTTTGTTTCGTCATATCCCTGTCTTTAAAATAAACAGGCGTTTTTAATTTGATCGGACGGTTATGATGCTTTTGGATCAAAGCGTACTGCCGCCCGAAAGGCATATTCATAATCGACGAATTGGAAACGATCAGCCCGCCCATCGTGCCATAGCTGATATTTTTTTCCGTCAAAAATGTCGTTCCGGATCCGATTCCCTCATCGCGGCTTTCGGAAAAAACGACGAACGTCTTTTTTTCAATCAAAGCATTAATGCGTTCCGCCGTGCCGCGGCTGTTACACCGCATAAAAATCTTGGCGCCCGTATTACCGATAATCGTTTCCAATTCTCCGCCGTAACGGCCGGACAACTGCGACAGATCCTGACACGTCAACAAAAAAGCATAATGTTTGGCAATCCCCGTGCCGATTGAATCCGCCACATGGAAATCAGACATACTTTGATATTCGTCCAGAATATACAAAACGGGATAAGGGCCGCACGGGCCTTCCGACACATCGAAAATAGTCAGCGTTCCGGAATACATATTGATAAACATCGTCATCACGGCGTTTGTCATGCCGTCAATCGGGCAGCCCAGATAAAATGTTACCGGCTCCCATTGTCCCGTCACGGGATTTTTAATGCCGCGCATCTGCACGCTGCCGAAATCACTGGACGCCATGCGCATACGGATCGCGGCGTTTTTAAACGGCGCCAGTCCGGACAAAGCCATTGACAATACGGAAGAACGCTGCGTTTTCGGCAGCGCTAAAATTTGACTGATTTCGACCAAAGCGCGCCGGTTATACCCGAAATACTTAGTTTCTTCGACGATAGAGGACAAAATCTGCGCCCAAATATCCGTTTTAAAAGCCACCGGATCGCCCGCGTCGCGTCTGGAACGCAGTTCGGCGGAAATATCCAGCTGCTGTTTGGTAATAAAGTCCATCAACAAAGGAAAACTGGCCTGCCGCCCGATCCAAGCTTCGGGAATGGGATCCCATTGTCCGATCGGCAAATAATTTTTAAACGTCAGCGTCCTTTTGCGCAAATGATTCAACGCTTGCTTGACGGCTACCGTTTTTTCCATGGATTCATAGTAAGTTTCCAGAACTTCGAAATCTTCTTCGTCCATAGCGTCTTCATACAAACGCTGCAAAAAATAATCGTTTGCGCGGGCTTGTTCGCATTTATCGCAAATATAATTGATGAAACCTTCCAGCGCCGCGCGCCCGGCTGTAATCCAGTACGGATCCGTCCCCGTCGGCCCGTCGCCCAAAAGGAAAAAAGCCAACCCGCCGATATATCCCTGCCGTCCCGGCGACGGCGGCGGCAGATCCATATCGCTTAAAGGATTCCACGTCGGCCAGAATACTCCGTTTGCAGGGTCGTCAATCCCAAAAAAATCAACGCGGAAAACAGGCCCCAGCGCCGCGCGGTGACCGCCGGTCAGTTCAAACAATTCGCCTTTCATGTCATTGATGACCATGCATTTGTCGTCATTGGCCAAAATGCTGGGCACAACGACGCCCGACGTTTTACCGCATTCCGGCGCGCCGATCACCAGCAGCGACATAAAATTGTTCATTCTTAAAATATGCCTGTCGTTCCACAATCCCAAAACGAACGACATACCGTTCCACAACCCCATTTTTTTCACGTCGCGTTCATCGGCCAGACGTCCGTCGCCTTCATTGAGCTGAACAAAGTAATAAGGGTTTGTATAAAGCGTCAAAAGGCAGCCGCCGATCAAAATAAAGAATGGCATGGCGGGAATCCAGATGGCAAAACTTTGAAACGGATCCCGGGCAAACGTCATAATCCAGCGGAAATAGCTTTTGAAATAAAAAAACGGGTGCGCCTTTAAGTAAATATAATATTGTTTGACGTTTTCCCAAGCCTGCGCCGAAAAACTGTGTGAAATCATGTGCCCCAGCGGATAGGCGATTAAAGAAAATAAAAAAGCGAAAATTGCGGAATATAAAAATCCCAGAATAATCCAGTCTAACGCTTTATAATGTTCGGCAAAGTTCGGATCCCTGCGGGACGGGAGCATAGAATAACGATCCATATCCTAACTCCTCTGCTTTTGCCTTTGCCGTTGAACGCGCACACGCGGACGGAAAACAACTTTTTGAAAAACCTTTTTAACGCAGTCCGTCATCTGGCCGGCGACTTTGGCGACTTCCTGCATGGGCGAAGCTTTTTCCTGTTTCTTTTCGTCTTCGTCAACCGGATATAAAATCGGAAAATCATATTTGCTGGGCGGCAGCTCTTCTTTACGGCGCGGACGGCGCGTCACCAGACTTTTTGCGCCGCTTTTCAGTTCCGGCCGTTTTTCCAGAACAACGTCTTGCAGCCGCGCCTTTAACTCTTCGGGCGAAGCTTGATTCAACCGGCGCGAACGCAGAAAAGCCAATTCCGGCGACAATCCGTCGTCTTCCCGTTCCGGCGCGGCAGACTGTTCTGCCGGCAACGGCGCTTTGTCAGACACGGAAACATCGGCGGAAACGACAGCCGCCTTTAATTGCTCTTCCTGCCGCAATCTTTCCGCCGCACGGTTGATTTCCTCCAGCCGCTGTTGTTCTTCCTGCTGATTGGCCACTCTTTTTTTGCGCAGAATTTCCAGTTCGGTTAAATTCGCTTTCATCTGCATCTGGTTAGCCGTCGTTAAATCCAGCCCGGCAATATTTCCTTTTTTAATTTCCACCTTGCGCCCGGCCGCCTGTTTAAAAGCGTACGTTCCGTCCAGATACATCGGGTCGATTTTGACCCCCGTCAAATTAACGCCGACCAGATTAACGCCCGATAAATCAACCCCGGTCAGGTCAACGCCGCGCAGGTCCAGACGGCGCAGATCCAAATATTTCAAATTGACTTTGCGCAGATCCAAACGACCCTCTTCGGCGTCAAGCTGCATCTGCTGCATTTTTTCCAGTTCGTTTAACGCCTGTTTTGCCAGTTTCGCGCCGGCAATCTTGGCGTTTTTCAGATAGGCTCCGTCTAACAGAGCGCCTTCCAGATTGGCGCCTTCCAGATCGGCTTCTTCCAGATTGACGCCGCGCAGGTCTGCGCCGCGCAAATCGGCGCCGCGTAAATCCGCACCGGCCAGATTGGCATTTTTCAGATCGGCGTTCTGTAAATTAATCGACGATAAATTCGCGCCGGAAAAATCAACTTCGGACAAATCGGCGCCGGCAAACTTATCCGCTTCCCCTTGCGCCAAAGAACGAACGACCAAAATCGCGTTATCGTCCTTTTCCCAGCCGTTGAAACGGTTTTTGCGCTGCTGCATTTCGTCGACGATCCGCACGCCGGCGACATAGCTGATCCCCGAATCCGACGTATCCGCGACCTTTGGCGCGGGACGTTTTGTCAAGGCGCTGTAAACGCCCTGATTTTCCGGCCCCGTTTCATTCTGTGTCGTTTCCGTCATACGTTTTCTTTTATTTCGACTTCATTTCCGCTTCAGCCGCGGCGATAGCCGCTTTATTTTCCGCCGCATTTTTCTTCAGCTGTTCAATATCGGCGACAGGCTTGTCTTTTTGCGCTTCCAGTCTGGCGCCCAAAACCAGATCCGTATTTAAAACACGCGCGGAATAAGACGTCATCGCCGCCGCCGCGCCCTGCACCGTAGGAATATTCCGGCTGTTAATCCGTGCCGAAACAAATTTCAAACCGTCCAGATTCTGATGTTTCAGCGCATCAATAATACTTTTTTGCAGTTCGACGCCGGCAAACAATGCGGAAGACGCCGCAAAAACTTTAGACCGGACAATATTATTTAAAATAGTTTCATTAATGATCGTTTCGGAACGGAAATCGCTCAATTCAACAGTTTTCAATTTCCCGTCCCCCTGGCTTTTGACATAAGACGGAACGTCGCCGGTCATTTTCAGCTGAGAAATTTCAATTTTTCCTTTTTTAACGGCATTTTCGTCCCAAACGGGTATTTCAACTTTCCGCGCCTTCATTTCACCGTCTTCCAACAAAGGATTTCCCTCTTTTTCGCCGATATTGAAATTTCGCATCGACAATTCTTTTGCCGTCAAATAATAAGGAATAACGTTTTCCTGCGGCGTGCCTTTTTTGGGAACCATACTGAAATTAAAAACGGACAGAGTATCTCCCTGCACATTATAAGAAATGTTATCGTACTTGATATCGTACCCTTCGCCGGCAAAAAAAGTTTTAAAGTTTTCAACCGCTTTTTTAGAAGCCGCCTGATTAATTTCATCTATGGACGGTCCCGTATACACGCGGCGTTTAAAGGTTGACCTTTTGGGTTCTCTCGGTTTCTTTTCCGCTTTGGCCTGCGCCGCCGTTCTGACTTTTTTAGTGGAAGATCTGAAATACGGGTTGGATTCGCTGTCATCGTCCCAAATGGATTTAGGCTGTTCGGCCTTTTGCCCGGGGGCTTTCTGACCTGTTTTTTCACGATATTCGCGCAGCAATTTGTCATGAGGCGATTCTTCTTTTGCCGCCGCATCTGTTATACTGCCGCAGAGCATGGCCAAAAAGGCAAAAGCCGATAAGAAAACAACACTTTTAGATTTCATGAAAAACGCCCTTTCCAAAACGACAACGTCTTTTTATTTATACCAAGAAAAGCCCGCTATGCCCACAAAATAATAAACCGCCGGAGAAAATCCCTCCGGCGGTTATTGAAATTATATGTTTCAGCGTCCCTGAAGTTTGTCGCGCATGGCCAGCTTTTTCTGAACGGCGGAAGTCTGTCCTTTTGCAGACATATTTGTCAAAACGGACGCATGAGCCGGACTGTTTGCCTTATTTGCCCCGGAAACAAAAACCTTTAACGGTTCGCGTTTCAGGAAAGCGTCCGTTTTGGCCCGTTTCTGCAATTTAGCTTTATTTTCCAGAATCTTGGTTTTCTTTGTTTCCGTATCGCCCAAAGATTTTGAAACGACTTCGTAAACATTTTTCGACAATCCCGGTTTGGCCATTACTTTTTCCAAAGCCGCTTTCATCATCGCCTGACGTTCGGGGTCAAAACGGCGCCACGACGTCAAAGGTTTGACCGTATCGGCGGCGACCAGCGGATTAATCCCGTCCAGCTTAACCGCCATATCGGCGACAAATTCATATCCGGAACCGTCTTTGGCATGAAAAGCCTTCTGATTGCCGGAAAACCGGCGCATAACAGCGCGCACTTTGTTCGGATTCGTAATGGCGAACGCTTCGTGATCGACAGCCGCTTTCGCGCTTTCCAGCCCTTCGGAAGCAACGACGCCCAACCATTTATTGACGACCAGCTCTTCATTTTTGAAACGATTATAAAAGTCATCAACAATGCCCTTGCCCGATTCCATACCGGCAGCGACGCTCATCGCGGCGAAACGGTCGGTCATATTGTTGGCCTTTTCATACTGGGCGGCAACTCTGTCCGCGTATTCCGGCTTTTCCGTCGAAGCCAGATAAGCCAGCGCTTTGTTTTTCAACGCGCGTTCTCCGGCGTCTTTGGCGACCGGTTCAAACGGCTTTTCAACGTCTAAAGCGTCGTACGTCCGCACCAGATCCTTTTCAAAACGCTGTACAAAAGCGTCCGAAACCATTTTGCGCGCTTTAGCGACCGCATCAACGTCCACGACGTCCATCTGGTCGGCAATGTACTTTTCACTGGGCAGTTCCAGCGCTTTGGCTACGAAAGCCTTGTCCAAAGAAGGATCTTTCAGATAAGACCCCAGCGCGTTCAAATAGCCTTCGTCCACTTTGGGCTCTTTGCCGGCCTGAATGTCTTTCACCATACCGATCATCTTCTGCACGCCGTACTGCTGCGCGGCGTCCCAGCGGTTGAACAAATCGGAATCATGCGCCATTAAATGCGCGCGTTCCGCGTCCGTATAATCCATGTGAAAATTGATCGGCGCCGTAAAGTCGCGGTTCGCTGACAAAACGGGTTTTTCTTTTACGTTGACAAACGTGAATTCCGCTTCGCCTTTGTCAAGAATCATCACCCGCGACGTCCCCTGCGCTTCCTTTTCCCCGGCCAGCTGCAACGGCATGTCTTTGCCGTCTTTGCCCAGCAGTCCCATTTCCATGGGAATGACAAACGGCAGTTTCGTATCCTGTCCCGGCGTCGGTTTCGTCGCCTGACGCAGTTTCAGCGTATAAGTCTGATTTTTTTCATCATACACGCCTTCGGCAAATACGGACGGCGTCCCCGCCTGAGAATACCAGCGTTTAAACTGCGTTAAATCTTTTCCCGAAACGTCTTCCATACATTTGGCGTAATCGTCAATCGTAACGGATTTACCGTCGTTGCGCGAAAAATGCAGATCGTTGGCTTCGCGGAACTTTTCCTTTCCCAACATTTTTTCGTACATACGCACGATTTCGGCGCCTTTATTGTAAATCGTCGACGTATAGAAATTATTGATTTCCACATAGGATTCGGGACGCACCGCATGCGCCGTCGGACCGGCGTCTTCGGCGAATTGTCCGGCGCGCAGGCTGGATACGTTTTCGATACGGTTCACCGAACGCGAACGCATATCGCGCGAAAATTCCTGATCGCGGTAAACGGTCAGCCCTTCTTTTAAAGACAAATTGAACCAGTCGCGCACGGTTACGCGGTTGCCCGACCAGTTATGGAAATATTCATGTCCGACGACGCCTTCGATCCCGGCGTAATCGGAATCCGTCGCCGTATGCGCGTCCGCAATCACATAAGCGCTGTTAAAGATGTTCAGACCTTTATTTTCCATTGCGCCCTGGTTAAAGTCGGACACGGCGACCAGATTGAACAGATCCAAATCATATTCGCGGCCGAAAACCTTTTCGTCCCAAGCCATGGAACGTTTGATCGAATCCATGGTATAATCCAGCTTGTCTTTCTGGCCTTTATTGGCGTAGACGCCCAAAGTCACTTCGCGGCCGGACATCGTAACGAACTTATCGTTGATATAGTCCAGATCGCCGCCGACCAGAGCAAACAGATAGGACGGTTTGGGGAACGGATCGTTCCAGGTAACGGCCGTTCTGCCGTCCGCCATTTTTTCTTCTTTGATCAGGTTGCCGTTGGACAAAAGGCAAGGCAGTTTTTCCTTGTCGGCGCGCAGAGTCGTCGTAAACACGCTGGTTACGTCCGGGTGATCCATATAGTACGTAATGCGGCGGAAGCCTTCCGGTTCGCACTGTGTGCAGAACATGCCGTTTGACACGTACAGCCCTTCCAGCTTCGTATTAGCTTTCGGGTGAATTTCCGTGCCGATCGACAGTTCAAATTCCTTCGGCGGATTTAAAATCGTCAGCCCTTTGTCGTCAACAACGTATTCTTCGGGTTTCAAAGGACGGCCGTCAATCGCAATCCCGGTCAAAGTCAATTCGTCGCCGTCCAGATGCAGCGGGCGGACTTCTCCGGTAGAAGCGTCGTAATCGCTTTTGATTTTCAGCGTTGAAGCAACCTGTGTATTTTCCTCGTCCAAATCAAAATCCAGATGAACGGATTCGATTTTATAGTCCGGCTTTTTATAATCCTTTAAATACTTGACGTTCGGTGAGTTTTCCGACATTGATGTTCCCCTGTCAAAGGTCTGAAAGTTGTCTAAAATATTGTCCATATTACTCAGATTTTTTGTCCAGAACAAGCAAAAAAATCGTTTTTTTCTTCCTGAAAGAAAACGCCGCGTTTCCATACGGAAAGCGGCGTTTAAGAAATTTCTGCAAAACCTTAATCAGCCAAAGATTTTGATACCAGTTCGTAAACGTTTTTGCTCAGCCCTTCTTTATTCAGGACTTTTTGCAACGCGGCTTTCATCAAAGCCTGACGCTTTTCGTCGAAACGTTTCCAACGCACCATCGGACGCACCATGTGGCAAGCCATCTGCGGATTAAATTCATCAACTTTAACGGCCATTTCGGCTGCCAGAGCGTATCCGGATCCGTCCGCTTTGTGAAATTCCGGCTGGTTATAGGCAAATCCGCCCATCACAGAACGCAATTTATTCGGATTGGTCATTTCAAACGCCGGGTGTTCCATTAACCGGCGCACAACCGACACCGCGTCCGGACGATCGGCGCAGGCACAGGAAAACAGCCATTTATTGATAACGCCGGCGTCATTCTTATTCTGTTGATAAAAATCTTCCAGAATTTCATCGCGTTTCGGATCTTTGGAATTGGAACAAATATTCATTGCCGCCAGTTTGTCGGCCATGTTGTCCGCGGAAAAATACTGACGCTGAACCATCTGGTCAATTTCTTCGATTTCCAGATTGCCCAAAAAGGACAAAGCCATATTTTTCAAAGAACGTTTTGCCGCGTCTTCAGTCGTAAACCGATACGGACGGCTGGAAGTATCGTTTTCGTGATAAACGGCCAGCAGTTCTTGCTTATACCGCGTTGCCAGCGCTTTTTTCATCTGCGCGCGCACGATATGGATTGCGTCAACGTCAACGACGTCCATTTTATCGGCCATATAATTTTCCTGCGGCAGAGTGATTAAACGCGCGACATAAGCGGGATTCAGGTCTTTATTGACCAAATATTCTCCCCACAGTTTAATGTATTCTTCGCTGACGGCCGGTTCTTTTTCGCCGTTTTGAACGGCTTTGATCATTTCCAGCATCAGCTTGACCGCATACTGTTGCGAAGCGTCCCAGCGGTTAAACAAATCGGAATCATAACGCGACTGATGAATACGTTCCGCGTCCGTGTAATCCATGACGAAATTAATCGGCGCCGTAAAATCGCGGTTAGCCGACAAAACAGGCTTTTCGGAAACGTCAACAAACGTAAACGTTTGTTCGGGTTTGTCCAGCACCAAAGCACGCGACGTTCCCTGCGGTTCGTCTTCGTTTTCCAGCCGCAGCGGCAGATCGCGGCCGTCTTTACCGATCAGCCCGATTTCCAAAGGAATGACGAACGGCAGTTTTTCAGGCTGTCCCGGCGTCGGTTTTGTTTCCTGTTTCAACGTCAGAACATACTTTTTCGCCGCCGCGTCATAATCCGCCTGCGCCGTGACGACAGGCGTTCCCGCCTGTGAATACCAGCGTTTAAACTGAGTCAGATCGGCGTTGTTGGCGTCTTCCTGACATTTGGCAAAATCGTCGATTGTAACCGCCTGGCCGTCGTGGCGCGTAAAGTAAAGCGTACAGCCTTTCAAAAAGTTTTCTTTACCGAACAGCTTTTCATACATGCGGATTACTTCCGCGCCTTTGTCATAAACGGTCGCCGTATAATAATTATTGATTTCCAGATAGGATTCGGGGCGCACCGAATGAGCCAGAGGACCGGCGTCTTCCGGGAACTGGCGGGTGCGCAGGTCAAACACGTCGTTAATGCGGTTTAACGCGCGCGAATGCATGTCGCGTGAAAATTCCTGATCGCGGTAAACGGTAAAACCTTCTTTTAACGACAGGTTGAACCAGTCGCGCGCCGTCACGCGGTCGCCCGACCAGTTATGGAAATATTCATGCGCTATGACGCTTTCCACATGGGCG
>JBJFAY010000161.1:0-2563 GCA_051888155.1 Alphaproteobacteria bacterium | reverse complement strand
GCCGCTCATGATGAGCTCAATCAGTTTAAAGTAGGCGATGTTGTTCGTATTCGCGAATGTGTGCCTTTTTCCAAGACCAAGACTTGGGAAGTACTGGTTGATGCCGGTTAATCGGGAAAGTAGAGGATTTATCCCATGATTCAAATGCAAAGCAACCTGGATGTCGCTGATAACTCGGGCGCACGCAAAGTACAGTGCGTAAAGGTATTAGGTGGATCCAAACGTAAGACGGCATCTGTCGGCGACGTTATTGTTGTTTCTATTAAAGAAGCGATACCGCGCGGACGTGTCAAAAAAGGTGATGTTCACCGCGCAGTTATCGTGCGTACCAAAAAGGAAATCCGCCGTGCAGACGGCAGCGCAATCAGATTTGATTCCAATGCTGCGGTTCTGATCAACAAAGACGGCGAACCGATCGGTACCCGTATTTTTGGCCCGGTGACAAGAGAATTGCGTGCGAAGAAATATATGAAGATTATTTCTTTGGCGCCTGAAGTAATTTAGTAGAGGGTCAAAATGAAAATTAAAAAAGGTGATCAGGTCATCGTGACGACCGGTCGTGACAAAGGCAAACAGGGCGAAGTTTTACGCGCTATGCCGAAGACCAATAAGGTCGTTGTTCAAGGTGTTAACATGGTTAAACGCCATACGCGCCCTTCTCAGACGAATGCCGGCGGTATTATTTCGAAGGAAGCTCCGATTGACGTTTCCAATGTGGCTTTAATTGATCCGGAAACGGGAAAACCGACTCGCGTCGGCTTTAAGATCGTTGACGGAGAAAAAGTCCGCGTTGCGAAAAAGTCGGGCAAAGTCATCGCCGTGAAGAAATAGGAGTAGGTGATATGGCAAGACTTTATGATCATTATAAAAAAGTTATCCGCCCCAAGCTGGAAAAAGAATTCGGTTATAAAAACCAGCTGGAAATTCCGCGCTTGGAAAAAATCGTTATCAACATGGGTGTCGGCCGTGATGCGGTTGAAGACCGCAAGGCTGTTGACGCCGCGGTTCGTGATTTGACGGCGATTGCCGGACAGAAACCCGTTGTAACGTATGCGAAAAAATCCATTGCCGCTTTTAAGCTGCGCGAAGGAATGCCGATCGGCTGCAAAGTGACTCTGCGCCGCGAACGCATGTATGAATTCTTGGATCGTCTGGTTACGATGGCTTTGCCGCGCGTACGCGACTTCCGCGGAATTTCAAATAAAAGCTTTGACGGCAAGGGAAACTATGCTATGGGTTTAAAGGAACAAATCGTTTTCTTGGAAATCGATTATGATTCTGTTGATAAAATTCGTGGTTTAGATATAGTATTCTGCACATCGGCGAAAACCGACAAAGAAGCGAAGGCGCTTTTAGCCGGTTTTGATATGCCGTTTGCGAAAAACTAGAGCGATTGGAGAATAAAATATGGCAAAAACAAGTGCTGTTGAACGCAATAAGAAACGTGAACGTATGGCTAAACAATATAAAGCCCGTCGTGACGCTCTTAAAGCTAAAATCAAAGATCGCTCCGTATCTGAAGAAGAACGCTTTGACGCTGTGCTGAAGTTAGCTGAATTGCCGCGCAATTCTTCCTTCACGCGCGTTCATCTGCGTTGCGAACTGACAGGTCGTTCTCGCGGTAACTACCGCAAGTTCAAACTGTCTCGTGTTGTGTTGAGGGATTTGGCCTCTTGCGGTCAGATTCCCGGCATGGTTAAGTCTAGTTGGTAACATCAAGTTAGGTAAGGAGATACTACCATGTCATTTTCCGATCCGTTGGGAGATATGCTGACCCGTATTCGTAACGGTCAGCAGGCTCGCAAGAGCGACATTACGGTGCCGGCTTCCAAGCTGCGTGAAAACGTTTTGGAAGTTTTAAAGCGCGAAGGTTTTATCCGCGGTTATTCGCGTGTAAATGTCCGCAAAGGCATTGACGAAATTAAAGTTGAACTGAAATATTATGAAGGCCGTCCGGTCATCAGCGAAATTGCCCGTGTTTCCACGCCGGGCCGCCGCGTTTATTCCCGTGTCAAGGATTTGCAGAAATTCTATAACGGGCTGGGTATTTCGGTTTTGTCGACGCCGCAGGGCGTTATGTCCGATCACGAAGCTCGTCAGGCCAATGTCGGCGGCGAAGTTTTGTGCAAAGTATTCTAAGAAAGGGGAGTTTACATGTCACGTGTTGGTAAATACCCTGTCATTGTTCCCGCAGGCGTTACGGTTGATCTGAAAGGTCAGCAGGTTAAGGTTAAAGGGAAACTGGGTGAGTTAGAATATACAGCGGCAGACGACGTTGATTTAAAACTTGAAGATAACAAATTATGGGTTGCTCCGCGCAAATCCGAAACCGGAATTAATCGTTCTTCATGGGGAACGACTCGTGCTCGTTTGAACAATTTGGTCAAAGGCGTTAATGAAGGTTTTTCCAAGAAATTAGAAATTAATGGCGTTGGTTACAAAGCGCAGGTTCAGGGTAAAATTTTAAAAATGAGCTTGGGTTTCAGCCATGATGTTGATTTTGAAATTCCCGCCGGATTAAAGGTTGCGTGTGCTTCACCGACGAATGTTGAAATTTCCGGTG
>JBJFAY010000160.1:0-2656 GCA_051888155.1 Alphaproteobacteria bacterium | reverse complement strand
ACTTGTAACAAGTCTCCTTTTCTTTCTTTTTACGCTTTCCGCTTTTTATTTATCAAATAATAAAGCCCCATCATCAAAGCCGTTACCGTTTCAGAAACCGGCATCGAAAGCCAGATTCCGGCAGTTCCCAACAATTTCGGCATCTCATAAAACGCGGCTGAAAGCAAAATAACTCCTCTTAACAGAGCAAAGACAACAGCAGGTTCAGCCGTTCCACGCTTTGGAAATAACCAATTCCGGTTAAATTCAGAATAAAACATAAAAATCCTGCCGCAAAATACGGAAACCCGTTAATCGCCAATTTTGTAACCGTCGTCGACGGATCAAGAAAAAATCCGACCAGTATTTCCGGAAACAACACAAAAACAGCTGTTACGACAACCCCGCAGACAACAGCGGCCAGCAAAGCCGTTTTTTCAGCTTCGGCAACCCTTTGTGAATTATTCATGCCGAAATTATAACTGATAATCGGTTAGGCCGACTGAGCGACGGCATTCCCGACCATAAAAAACAAACGGAGCATAATAACAACAAACGCCGAACGCACCGACCCCGTCGTTGCCAAGGTATAACATAAAGACATGATTACCCGTAAACATCAAAACGGCCATCGTCGCTTCCCCCAGCAAAGCGGAAGATCCGAAAACCGCGCAATCCGATTTAACCGGATAAAACCGCAGTGTCTTGGCATAAAACAACAGATATACGACGACGGCAATCATTCCTCCGACGAACAGCCCGACCGTCGCCGCGAACGCCGCCCCCATAATGCCCCACCGGAAAGGAAAAATAAACAGCCAGCCCAAAAACGTATTAATACCGGCGGCAATAACGCTGCACCACATTGCCAATTTTGGCGCTCCGTCTAATCTGATAACAAACAAAGCCACCGACACCCACATTTGAAAAATCAAAGACGGAACAAACCATAACAAATACGTTTTCACCATTGGCATTAAATGATCGGACGCCCCCAGGATATAAGCCGTTCTTTCGGGAAAAAGCATAATCAGCGCGACAAAAAACACCACAACGGCCGTAACAAACAACATTGACTGCGTTACGTTAAATCGCGCATATTTGATCTTGCCTTTGGATAAAGCGACCGAAGCAATCACCGACCCGTCGATCTCGGCCATCAACCCCAGTCCGGTAAACAGCATCAAAAGCGGAATACAGATATTCACGGCTGCAATTCCCTGGGCGCCGATACCATGACCGACAAAACGCCGTCAATCGCCGTAACGGCGCACATGCTTAACATTCCCGCCAAAGTCGGGAAAAATAATTTTCTGAACAAAACAGAAACTTTTTCAGTTCCCGAATCCATTGTTTTATCCTTTCCTTTGACATAAAAAAAACCGGATAAAATGATTGGTTTTACCCAGTCATCTTATCCGGTTTCAGAAACCTCCGATGAGGATTACAAAACTTTTTATTGTTTCCGCCCTCACCTATACAATATCAAAAATCAAAGTCAAGACTTTATGATTCAATTTTTTTTAATTATTTCACACGGATTTCCGGCTGCGATCACACTGTTGTTCCCGATCGTTACGCCGGGTCAAATAACAACGGAGCCGCCGATCCGAAAGCTGTAATCAAAATGCAGCGGCGGCGTCACCGTCATTTTTGGTATTCTGATCCTATTGTTTTGTCTTTCCGTAACGGGCGAAAGTATAAAAACAAAGTCAAATCAGACTCTGCGAATTGCCAGCTGATGTTTTGCATGATGATAAGCGGCAATAAAAACGCCTGTAATTACCAGAATTCCTCCGGACAGCTGGGCTGCCGACATTTTCTCGCCAAGAATCAAGTAAGCTTCAATACTGCTGAAAACAGGCATCAGATAATATAACAGTCCGGTTTTTAACGCTCCGATTTTTTCCAGCGAGATATTCCAACATAAATAAGAAATAATAGAAGGACAAATCCCCATATAAATAATGATAATAAGCGCATCGGAAGTTAAATGATGAATCGGATCAGTTAAAAGCGTCATCAAAAAAACCGGCGTTAAGAT
This sequence comes from Alphaproteobacteria bacterium, assembly GCA_051888155.1. Taxonomy (GTDB): domain Bacteria; phylum Pseudomonadota; class Alphaproteobacteria; order CAAGCB01; family CAG-977; genus UBA11549. Next base: position 633 of record JBJFAY010000160.1, on the reverse strand, counting down.
CAAAACACCGGCAAAAACCATTGCCCCCAGCAAAGTCAAAGCTGGAACATCAATTTTCCGGGTTTGCAGCACGCCGTAAACGCCGAATATAACCGTCATAAACAGCATCCAGAAATCCCCCGGAACCAAAGGAATATGCAGTAAATGCGTCAACTGCCCTTTGGAAACAATAATCAATACACCGAACAGAGCGATACAGAACCCGATGATTTGCTTTGCTGAAATGGCCGTATGCAAAAATATTTTCGAAAAAATCACCAAAAAGATCGGCGCCATTGTTCCCAGCAGGGCCATATTGATAACAGAAGCGGTCCGGCCGGCCTGATAAACAATCGTATTTTGCAAAACGACGGCGATCAGAGCGGAAACAAACACATGTTTTTTATGGATCCATAATGTTTGCCGATTATTCCATACGGATTTTGCCGTCAGCGGCAGCAAAACAATCGCCGCGACAAACCAGCGGCCGAAAGCGATCTGAAACGGCGTCAGCTGATTTGATAAATAACGTGCGATTAAAACGTTAAAGCTCCAAAAGAAAACGGATACGAGAGCCAACACGTATCCGTTCCGAAAAATTTTCATGCCCGCCCCTTTTTTTCTGTATTCTAAAAAAAAGAAAGCAATAAACAC
>JBJFAY010000159.1:0-2656 GCA_051888155.1 Alphaproteobacteria bacterium | reverse complement strand
GAATCTGATGATATCGCGCTGGGGGCTGTTGACGTGTTCGTTACGGACGGCTTTACCGGTAATATTGCTTTGAAAGCGATTGAAGGCACGGCGCGGCTGATGGTTAATCTGTTGAAAGACGTTTCAGCCAGAAGCATTATGTCTAAGCTGGGCTTTTTGCTGGCTTTGCCGTCGTTGAAACGTCTGAAGAAAAAAATGGATCCCGGGCGTTATAACGGCGCTATGCTGGTCGGCTTGAAGGGGATTTCAATCAAAAGCCACGGCGGGGCCGATGCTTTCGGCTTTGCCAATGCGGTCAATGTCGCGATTGATACCGTACGGCATGATTTGGTTGGAAATATTGCTAAACAGCTGACTTCTGTACAATTTTTAGATGAGGAAAAAGAAAAATGACACTGCGTTCCCGTATTATCGGTATTGGTTCTTTTTTGCCCGAACATATCAGCACAAATGACGATATGGCAAAAATCGTTGATACCAGCGATGAATGGATTGTGGAAAGAACCGGGATCCGCGTACGTCATTTTGCCGACGAAAATATGTCGTCTTCCGTTATGGCGGTCAAAGCGGCTCAACAGGCTTTGACAAATGCCGGCCTGACGGGTGATGATCTGGATCTGATTGTTTTGGGAACGATTACGCCGGACAAAACTTTCCCGGCGACGGCTGTTTATGTCCAGGGGGCTTTGGGCATGAAACACGGCTGCGCTTTTGATGTAGTCGCTGCCTGTTCGGGATTCTTGTACGCTTTGCGTCTTGCCGATAATATGATTCGTCTGGGGCAGGCTAAAACGGCTTTGGTCGTCGGTGTGGAAACGCTGTCTAAAATCACGGACTTTAAAGATAGAAATACTTGTGTTTTATTCGGCGACGGCGCGGGTTGCGTTGTCTTGCGCGCCGAAGAAGGCCAAGGAACGCCAGCTGACCGCGGCGTATTGGATACGTTGATCTATTCTGACGGTTCCTATGCGCCGGAGCTGTGTTCTACAGGCGGTCCATCGACAAACCATGAGGTCGGTTACATTACGATGAACGGCCGTGAAGTATTCCGTCATGCCGCCGTGAATATGGCGGAAGTTTCTCAGGAAATTTTGGAAAAGAACGGCGTTGCTTTGGCCGACGTTGACTGGCTGGTGCCGCATCAGGCCAATATCCGTATTCTGGAAGCAACGGCTAAACGGCTGGGTATTCCGATGGAAAAAGTGATTTCAACCGTTGATTTGCACGCGAATACTTCGGCGGCTTCAATTCCTTTAGCTTTGGCTGAAGGCGTTAAAAGCGGGAAACTTAAAGAAGGACAACTTTTATTGCTTCCCGGCATGGGCGCCGGATTTACTTGGGGAGCAAGCCTGATTCGCCTTTAATTTTTTCAAAGTTTCCCTTGAAAAATCAATAATACCTTGAAAAACAGATGGAAATTTCTTACCCTGATTAGGTGTTGTGGTAAGGGAGAGTTTTTTTATGTCAAATGCTGAGGATAAAAATATTACGCGAGCCGAACTGGCGGAAGCTGTTTATCATGAGGTCGGCTTGTCGTTAAATGAATCCGCAAAATTGCTGGATCAGGTGTTGGAAGAAATTTCCAAGGTTCTGGAAAAAGGAGAAACGGTAAAGCTGTCTTCTTTCGGTTCTTTTGTTGTGCGCAGTAAAAAAATGCGCATGGGACGAAACCCGAAAACCGGCGTGGACGTTCCGATTTTGCCTCGCCGTATTTTATCTTTTCATCCGTCGCATATTTTGAAAAAACAAGTTAACGAGAAAAAATAAAAACGATGGAAGAAGAAACGGAAAATACCGATCTGTTCGATAAAAAAGCGGCCAGAGCTTTTCGAACGATTACAGAGGTGTCGGCTGAATTAAACGTTCCTGCTCATGTGCTGCGTTTCTGGGAAAAGAAATTTTCTGAAGTTGCTCCTGTCCAGCGGGTCGGCGGACGGCGTTATTATCGTCCCGAAGACATTGCTTTGCTGAAAAAAATTGAATATCTGCTGCATAAAGAAGGATATACGATTAAAGGGGTTCAAAAGTTGTTGAAAGACGGAACCATTAATGCCGTCGTTGAAAACCGGCGGAACGGAAACGGACAGGGGGATTTTGCCGTGGCGGCGGTTCAAACGGACGAAGACGGGCAGCCCGTGGAACCAAAGCCGGAACTGGACAGTGTGATTTCCGAATTGGAAGAAATCAGCGCTTTGTTAAAAAAGGCTGTTTAAGTAAATAAATAGACTTGCATTTCTAAATCGGGCGTATTATAGTCCCTTTAAATTGTCGGAGCGTGGCGCAGTCTGGTAGCGCACTTGTATGGGGTGCAAGGGGTCCCGAGTTCGAATCTCGGCGCTCCGACCAATAAAAAAACAGCCTTTCGGGGCTGTTTTTTTGTATTCCGAAAGATACGTGTAAAACGAAAGATAGCTTTATATTTTTTAAGGAAGTGGGATATACGGAGATATAACGGGATAGAAACGGCAGAAGGCCGTAATTTTTTGGGCGGCGCTATTGCCGCTTTTAAATTTTTTGGCGCGAGATGGTTTTAACTTTTTTTGTAAAAAACGCAGGATAGATTTAATTTAAAACTGTCCTGCGTTTCTATAAAAGAGCCGGCTTAAAAAAGTTAAAACTAAGTCGCGTTTCGGATAAAACTAACCTGCGCGCTACA
>JBJFAY010000158.1:0-11874 GCA_051888155.1 Alphaproteobacteria bacterium | reverse complement strand
TCGTCGACGCTCTGGACGAAGTCCTGCACCCGTCCTGCATTGTTTTGCGCGCCGAAAGCTCCGCCCGCGCTTTGGAAGGGCTTGATCCGTTGTACGAAGTCGCCAAAGGCGTCCTGCCCGACGTCGTTCCCGTGCGCGAAAACGGCATTTACTTCTTCGCCGATTTAAAAGAAGGACAAAAAACCGGCTGGTTTTACGATCAGCGCGAGAATCGTTCTTTTATCGGCAGACTGGCGCCGAATAAACGCTGCATTGACTTTTATACTTATGCGGGCGGCTTTGCTTTGCACATGGGTATCGGACACGCCAAAGAAATCATCGGCGTCGACCGTTCCGAATCCGCTTTGGCTCTGGCGCGGAAAGCGGCGGAAAAAAACGAATTAAACAATAAATGTTCATGGATTAAAGACAACGCTTTCGACGTATTGGAAAACATGAATAAAGATAAAGAAAAATTCGGAATCGTCGTGTGCGATCCTCCGGCCTTTGCCAAAGTCAAAAAAGATATTGCCGCCGGGCTGCGCGGTTATCGCAAAATGGCGCGTCTGGCCGCCGGACTGGTGGAAAAAGAGGGCATCTTGGCGCTGGGGTCATGTTCGCACCATGTCAAACCGGACGAATTTTTTACGGAATGTATGCGCGGTTTAACCGAAGCCGGAAAAACCGGCCGCGTTATTTTACAGGCCGGCGCCGGACCGGATCACCCGGTACACCCGCTGCTGCCGGAAACCGCTTATCTGAAAATGCTGGTTTGTCAGGTTGACTGAAAACAGAAAGCACCTGCCGAAGAAAGTTAAAACCGGATTAACTGCAGCTATAAAAAATCCCCCGCACAAGCGGAGGATTTTTCGTTTGGATATAAAAGAACATTTAAGCCTTTTTTGTTTCCGATGGAGTTCACCCCATTCTTTTTCTTTGTTTTATAACGACACCGTCGTCATGCCAGTACTTAAAAAACACTCGTTTGAATACAAATCTTTTCTAAGCTTCTTTCAGAATAATGATAAATTGTGGCGAAATTATGGTCTGAATTGTGGCGAATTGTGGCAAAAACGCAAAAAGTCAAAAAGATCAAATAAATTCAATCTGTTGTACGCTTCCGACCAGCTGAAATAAATCTCTTTTCAACAAATTTAACTCTTCGGCCGTATCGGCTTCAGCCCTGCAAACCAAACACGGCGACGTGTTTGACGCACGCAGCAGCCACCACCCTGTTGACGGATATACGTACTTTATACCGTCCGTTTCATCAAACGAATCCCCGCTCGCACGCAAAATTTCTTTAACCTTTTCAACGCATTGAAACTTTTCTTCGTCCGGACAGGCTATTTGAATTTCAGGGCTGGCAAACGTTTTCGGAATCCGGCCTATTCTGTCTTGCAGCGATTCGTTTTGTCTATGAGCCGCAATATCCAGCAGGCGGACCGCCGAATACAAAGCGTCGTCAAATCCGTAATATTTATCGGCAAAACAAATATGGCCGCTCATTTCTCCGCCTAAAGGGGAATTGGTTTCCTTCATCTTTGTTTTAATAAAAGAATGTCCCGTCCGCCAGATCAAAGGTTGTCCGCCCATGCGCCGGATTTCGGAAGCAAACGTTTTACTGGATTTGATATCGGCAATAAAAACGGCGCCGGCATGTGTTTTTAAAATCTCTTCCGCAAAAATCTGCAGTAAACGGTCGGTTTCCAAAAACACCCCTTGCGCGTCAATAACGCCCAGCCGGTCTGAATCTCCGTCAAAAGCCAGTCCCAAATCGGCCTTTTCGCGTAAAACCGTTTCACGTAACACCGTCAGATTTTCAATCTTGGACGAATCAGGCGCATGAGCCGGAAAATTCCCGTCCACCCGTTCGTTCAGGACAATATGCCGCCCCGCCAGACGCCGGACCAGCGCTGGCACGACGACGCCCGCCGTTCCGCTGCCGCAGTCCCACACAACCGTCAGCGGCTTTCCGTCCGGACGAAAATCCCGGACAAGGCGGTCAATGTACCGGGGCAGAAAATCTTCATTATATAAAGTTCCCTCCCCGTATTCAAAATCGCCCCGTTCAATCAAAGTCCCCAGATTTTGAATTTCAGCGCCGCAAAAAGACCTGCCGTCAACCATCAGCTTAAATCCGTTATATTCTTTCGGATTATGCGACGCCGTTACCATAACGCCGCCTGATTTTTTTGTCAGAACCGCGGCAAAATACAACATCGGCGTCGGGCAACAGCCGATATTTACAACCTCCAAACCGCAGGAAAGCAGCCCGCGGATCAAAGCCGCAGACAAAACCGGCGTTGACAGCCGTCCGTCGCCGCCGACCAGACATTTACGCAGACCCGCGCGTATCAGGACAGTCCCGAAAGCACGGCCGATCAGTTCCGCGGACCGGTCCGTCAGCGTTAAACCTGCAACGCCGCGGATATCCGCGGCGCGCAAAACAGATTTATTTAAAATTTCCCGATCAGGTAATGACATCAGGCGCCTTGCGTCCCGTTTTGGCTTTCACGCCGGAAATTTCTTCGGCAATTTCAATCAGTTCTGCCAAAGCTTCCTGCGGATCCATGTCATGGCGGGCTACGTTGGGTTCGTACTTTTCAATGTAAATGCGAATTGTCGCCCCCTGCGTTCCCGTGCCGGACAAACGGAAAACAATACGCGATCCGTCCTTGAACAGAACACGGATTCCCTGATGCGCGCTTTCGCTTTTGTCTACGGGATCAACATATTTGAAATCGTCAAACGTTTCGACTTCATAATCGCCGTAAAACTTACCGACGCCGTCCGCCGCCATCGCGCGCATGTTATCCATGATTTCATTGGCGATTTTGCTGTCAACGGCTTCATAGTCGTGACGGGAATAAAAATTCCGTCCGTATTTTTTCCAGTGCGCTTTGACGATTTCTTCCACCGACATATTCACGGCGGCAATAATGTTCAGCCAGTATAAAACCGCCCACAAACCGTCTTTTTCACGAACGTGATTCGATCCCGTGCCGAAACTTTCTTCGCCGCAAATCGTCGCTTTGTTCGCGTCCAGCAGATTTCCGAAGAATTTCCAGCCGGTCGGAGTTTCATAAGAGCTCATACCCATGCCGCGCGCCACACGGTCGACGGCTTGAGAAGTCGGCATGGAACGCGCGACGCCCGTTAAACCGCGGTCATAACCGGGAGCATTCCAGAAATTCGCCACAATAACCGCCAGACTGTCGCTGGGATTGACATAGAATTTACGTCCCAAAATCATGTTGCGGTCGCCGTCGCCGTCCGAAGCCGCCCCGAAATCAGGCGCTTCGTCGGAAAACATATATTCAACCAGCTTATGCGCATGCACCAGATTCGGATCCGGGTGGCCGCCGCCGAAATCTTCTTTCGGTTCGCCGTTGACAACGGTTCCTTTAGGCGCTTTCAGGACTTCTTCCAAAATATATTTGGCATAAGGGCCGGTCACGGCATGCATCGCGTCGTAACGCATTTTGAAGTTGCCGACTTCGAACAACCGGCGGATCAAATCAAAGTCAAACAACTTTGCCATCAATTCGGCATAATCGGAAACCGGATCAATAATCTTAATTTTTGTTTCGCCCAAAACCTTTTCCCCGATCGTATCCAAATCAATATCGGGCGTATCGGCGATTTGATAGCTTTCGACTTTCTGCGTGTTGGCATAGATCGCTTCCGTTACTTTTTCAGGAGCGGGTCCGCCGTTGGAAATATTATATTTAATGCCGAAATCTTCCGTCGGGCCGCCGGGATTATGGCTGGCGGACAAGATAATGCCGCCGAAAGCATGATATTTACGGATAACGCACGACGCCGCCGGCGTTGACAGCAGCCCGCCTTTACCGATCATCAGTTCGCCGAAGCCGTTTGCCGCGGCCATTTTGATAATCGTTTGAATGGCTTTGCGGTTAAAGTAACGGCCGTCGCCGCCGATTACCAGCGTTTTTCCCTGAAAATCGTCAAGGCTGTCAAAAATAGACTGAACAAAGTTTTCCAGATAATGCGGCTGTTCAAAAACGGTTACTTTTTTACGTAACCCGGAAGTTCCCGGACGCTGCCCCTCAAAAGGTTTTGTCGGAACGGTTTTAATATTCATTCTGTCCCCCTGAAAAATTAAAAAACTAAAGATTTTCTAACAGAATTACGGATCAAAAGGCATCTGTCAAGACAAGCTTGTTTTATTCTTGTTTTATGCGGGTTTCAAATCAGCTTTCGTCGCAGGCGTCTTCGCCGATCGCCTGCAAAATAGAGCGCAGCTCCTGTCTGGCCGCCACATGAGGCATGGACAATGCGACGTCCGATCTGCCCGTCCCGACGTCCAGCAGCGTCAGGCCTTTTAAAAACAGTTCGCGGAAAATAATCCTTTCGCCCAAGCCGGGCAGAGGCGTAAAATTAACGCGCTTTCCCAAAGCTTCCAACAGCTTCCAGATTAATTTCTCATTGCGCGTCGACACATGCATGACGCGGTTGCGTAAAACGAACCAGCGCGTCTGCGGCTTTTTCTGCGCCGCGCGCTTTTGTCTGGCCTGCCAGACGGTCTGCGCGTAATGGCCGGGAGATTTAATCGTCAGCGTTTCCGGTTCGACTTTTGCCAAAACGTCCAGATCAATCAGACTGTCGTTTAACGGCGTGATTAAAATATCCGCCGCCGTATGCGCCAGACGGAACAGGTAACTGTCCGAACCGGCCGTATCAATAACGACGAAATCATTTTCGTTTTGCAGTTGTTCAAGCCGGCAGGCAAAGGCCTGTTCATCTTCGTCGCGTTCTTCTTCAGTCGGGTTTTCCCGCACGGTTACGGTTAAATGTTCGGGCAGCCCCAGTCCGATACCGCGGGCGGCGGCATAGGCGGACCGGTTTTGAATATAATGCGTCAGCGTGCCCTGCCGTCCGTCCAGATCTATTGACGCCACCAGTTTTTTCCGGCGCAGGAACCACACGATCAAATGCATTGCCAGCGTTGATTTGCCGGTACCGCCTTTTTCGTTTCCGATAACGATGATTTTTCCCTTTGCCATATCGCCCTCTTTAGAGATTTCCGGCAGAAATGCTACCTGCCGCAAAAATAAATTTCAAGGCTTTTAAAATCGTAAAAAAAATCACGATTTATTTGTTATTTTTTTCACGATTAACTCTTGCTTTTACCTCGACGAACGTTTAAAACTGTAAAATACCCACAGCCGAAAGAGAAGATAAATCGACCGGCTACCCGTCATACATTCTTGGAGAAAACTAAATGAGTGAAACGACAGGGCATGAAGTATCTGCCTTTGATAAAATAGAAAAGGTCAAGGAAATTCTGGATAAACACGGCCGCCAGAGTTCCCGATTGATCCCCATTTTGCAGGAAGTTCAGGAAGTTTACCGCTACCTGCCTAAAGAAATTATGAACTATGTCGCGCAGGCGCTGGGCATTCCGGCCGGCCGCATTTACGGCGTTGCGACATTCTACGCCCACTTTTCTTTGGAACCCAAAGGGCGTTATCTGATCCGTCTGTGCGACGGAACGGCATGCCACGTCCGTGGTTCGGAACCGATTCTGCATGCTCTGCGTGAAAAACTGGGGCTGACGGCCGAGAAACCGACGACGGACGATATGATGTTTACGATCGAAACCGTTTCGTGTCTGGGCGCCTGCGGCTTGGCTCCCGTTGTCGTCGTCAATGAAGACGTACACGGACAAATGACGCCGGACAAGGCAATAAAAATGGTTGACGATATTTTGCAGGCGGAGAATTCTTAATGACTGAAAACTTAGAAAAAATTGCTTCCGATTACAAAGCGATGCACGACACCGTTACCCGCCGCATGGTTATCTGCGCCGGAACGGGCTGTATTGCCAACGGTTCTTTAAAATTATACGACGCTTTGTTAAAGGAAATCGAAAAAGCCGGCATTAACGTCGCCGTCGAGTTAAAAGCCGAAGACCACGCTAAAAAATCCCACCTGTCCAAAAGCGGCTGTCAGGGATTTTGCCAGATGGGTCCTCTGCTGTCCATTGAACCGGACGGCATTCTGTACTGCCGCGCTCATGCGGCGGACGCAGCCGAAATTGTCGAAAAAACATTAAAAAACAACGAACTGATCGACCGCTTGGTTTATAAAAGCCCGACGGACGGATCGCACTGCCGCGGCACAAACGACATTCCGTTTTATACGCGCCAGCGCCGTACCGTTTTAAAAGCCTGCGGACACGTCGATCCGGAAGATATCCGCGAATACATTTATCATGACGGGTATAAGGCCGCGCAAAAGGCTTATACGGAAATGACGGACGAAACCGTTTGTAAGGAAATTTTGGATTCCGGCCTGCGCGGACGCGGCGGCGGCGGATTCCCGACCGGTTTGAAGTGGGATTTGACCCGCAAGGTGCAGGGCGATAAAAAATACGTCATCTGTAACGCCGACGAAGGCGATCCGGGCGCGTTTATGGACCGTTCGGTCATGGAAGGCAATCCGCATTCCGTTATCGAAGGCATGATGATCGCCGCTCGCGGGATCGGCGCCGACGAAGGCTATATTTATGTGCGCGCCGAATATCCTCTGGCGGTCAAGCGTATGCGCAAAGCGATCGAAGACGCTGAAAAGCTGGGCGTTCTGGGCAATAATATTTTCGGATCGGGTAAAAACTTTACCCTGCACATCATGGAAGGCGCCGGGGCTTTCGTCTGCGGCGAAGAAACGGCTTTAATGGCTTCCATTGAAGGAAAGCGCGGTATGCCGCGTCCGAAACCGCCCTTCCCCGCCCAATCGGGATTGTGGGGCAAACCGACCGTCATTAACAACGTTGAAACGCTGGCCAGCGTCCCGATGATCATTCTGAAAGGCGCCGGAAACTATCGTTCCGTCGGTACGGAAAAATCTCCCGGCACAAAAACGTTCGCCGTTACCGGCCACGTCGCCAACACCGGATTGATCGAAGTCCCGTTCGGAACGACTTTGCGCGAAATCATCTTTGACATCGGCGGCGGCGTTTTAAACGCCAAAGGCGAAGTTGATAACGACAGCTTTAAAGCCGTGCAGATCGGCGGTCCGTCCGGCGGCTGCTTGACTAAAGAACATTTGGACATGCCGTTGGACTTTGATTCTTTGAAACCGACGGGAGCCATTGTCGGTTCCGGCGGTTTGGTCGTCATGAACAAAAACACCTGTATGGTCAGCGTCGCTCGATTCTTTATGCAGTTTACGCAAAACGAATCCTGCGGCAAATGCACGCCGTGCCGCGAAGGCACAAAGCAAATGCTGGCTTTGCTGGACGACATCATGGCCGGACGCGGAACGGAAGAAACGCTGGAACTTTTGGAAGAAACGGCAAAAACCGTTCAAAAAGCGTCCCTGTGCGGTCTGGGCAAAACGGCGCCCAATCCGGTATTGTCAACATTGCGTTACTTCCGTGACGAATATCTGGCGCACGTGCGCGACAAAACCTGTCCGACGGGTCAGTGCAAAGCTTTGGCCAAACCGGAAATTGATCCGATTTTGTGCCGCGGCTGTACGGCCTGCGCGCGCAAATGCCCCGTCGGCGCTATTACGGGAACGGTTAAACAGCCGCATTCCATTGATCCGACGAAATGTATTAAATGCGGCGCTTGCGCCGCGGCGTGCAAGTTCGGTGCCGTTAAAGGCATCGCTCCCCGTGCTTAAGTGAAAGGTGAAGCTTTATGACTGAAAAGAAAACTTTGTTCATTGACGGCAAAGAAGTCGAAATTGAAAATGAACGCAATATTTTAGAGCTGTGCCGTAAAGCGGGGATCGATATCCCGACGTTTTGCTATCAGCCGGAACTGAGCATTTACGGCGCCTGCCGTTTGTGTCTGGTCGAAATCGAAGGCCGCGGTATTCTGTCGTCGTGTTCCACGCCGCCGGAAGCAGGTTTGAAAATTAAAACGAATACGGACGAAATCCGCAGACTGCGCCGTATGACGATGGAACTGCTGCTGGCTTCTCACCCGCAGGACTGCCTGAAATGCGGCAAAAGCACGCACTGCAAGCTGCAGGAAATCGCGCGTAAAGTCGGCGTAAAAGAAATCCGTTACAAACATTCGGTCAAAGATCTGCCGGTTGACGACAGTTCTTATTCTTTGATCCGCGATCCGGCGAAGTGCATTTTGTGCGGCAACTGCGTACGCATGTGCGCGGAAGTCCAAGGCGTCGGCGCCGTCAATTTTGCAAACCGCGGTTCAAACAGCATTGTCATCACCGCTTTCGGCAAAGACATGGCCAAAACGGAATGCGTCAACTGCGGCCAGTGCGCGGCGGTCTGTCCGACGGGCGCTTTGCAGATCAAATCCGAGATTGACGATACAATGAAAGATATCAACAATCCCGAAAAAGTAACGGTCGTTCAGATGGCTCCGGCCGTCCGCGTCGCCATCGCCGAAGAATTCGGTCTGCCGCCCGGAATCGATTCAACTAAAAAAATCGTTGCGGCCTTAAAGAAAATCGGCGTCGATTACGTTTATGATACGAACTTTACCGCGGACATGACGATCGTTGAAGAAGCCACCGAATTTGTGCATCGTCTGCAAAACGGCGGCACATTCCCGATGTTTACTTCGTGCTGTCCGGCATGGATCAAATATGCGGAAACGTATTATCCGTCTTTGTTGAACAATATCAGTTCCTGCCGTTCGCCGCAGGGCATGTTCGGCGCGGTCGTGCGCAAAGCGATGCCCGGCCTGACAGGCAAAGACAACAAGGATATCGTATCCATTTCGATCATGCCCTGCACGGCCAAGAAATTCGAAGCCCGCCGCGAACAGTTCATGCACGACGGCAAAGCGGAAATCGACCACGTTCTGACAACTCAGGAGCTGGCGGAAATGTTAAAATCCGCGGGGATCAACCTGATTGAGATGGACGACGTCGATCTGGATATGCCGCTGGGCATGTACACGGGTGCCGGCGTTATTTTCGGCGTAACCGGAGGCGTTATGGAAGCCGTTCTGCGCTTTGCCGCGGAAAAGGTCGGCGGAATTAAAGACGCCATCGAATTTAAAAATGTCCGCGGGGAAGAAGGAATCCGCGAAGCCGAAGTCGAATTAAACGGCAGAACGTTCAAGCTGGCAGTTATCCACAGATTGGCCAATGCGGGAAAAGTCGCGCAAGAAGTCATTGACGGCACCTGCAAATACGATCTGATCGAAGTCATGGCCTGCCCGATGGGCTGCGTCGGCGGCGCCGGTCAGCCGGTCAGCGAAGGTCTGGTCAAGAAAAAACTGCGCGCGCAGGGGCTGTACAAAGCCGATGAAAATTGCGCTTTGCGTAAATCGCAGGATAACACGGCCGTTTACGAAGTTTATGAAAAATACTTTGAAGGCGGTCCCGCGACACATGCGGCGCATGAAAATCTGCATACGACGTATGTTTCCAGACCGAAAACGGATCTGGAGCTGGACATGAACAGAACAGCCAAAGACGCCGTGCGCGTCGAACTGAATCTGTCGGGCGAAAATATGCGCAAAGGCGTGGAAAACCTGATGGGCGACGTTTTTGCCAAAATCCGTGAAAACGGATTGCAGCAGCAGGCAAAAGTCGTTGTAACATTCGGCCATACCGGCGATGATCCGATGGTAACGGTCGCGGGCAAAGCGGTTGAACCGAATGCCGGAAAAGTCGTCGAAGCAATAAAAGCCGCAAAATAAAACAAATAAAAAAAGAAAACAGCCTTTGGCAACAAAGGCTGTTTTTTTATGCCGAAAGTTGGTAATATACGGCAAATAAAAAAGTCTTAATAAAGGTCTGCTTATGAAAAAATATCTGATATGCCTGATAACGGTTTTTCTTGTATCCTGCGCTTCCTGTCCCCGCCCGGATACGGCGGTTCTGCGTCGTCAGTTAAAGGAACATACCTTGATTGTCTATAAAGACGGCAAAACGACATTTTACGACGAACGCGGACTGCAGCCTTTATTGATCCGCCTGAACGACGGCACGTTTAAAAACGCTTTCGTCGCCGACCGTATTGTCGGCAAAGCTTCGGCTTTGCTGCATGTCTACGGCGGCGTTAAAGAAGTATATACGCCGGTCATCGCCAAACAGGCGGCCGCCGTTTATGAAAAACACGGCATAAAATACAATGCGGACAAAGTCGTCGAAAATATACGCAACAGAACAAATACAGGCTTGTGCCCTATGGAAATGAAAGTTCAGAACATTGACGATCCGGCGGAAGCTTACCGCATTTTCAGCCGGCAATAACAAACGGGAAAAAATAATATGCCGATTAATGAACAGAAGATATCGCCGCAGCTAAAAATTACCGGCGGCAATTACGAAATGCTGACGGATTTAATTAATGACGTTGCCGCCTGCCCGACGGGAAAAGCTTTGCTGGAACAGGCGGCCGCGCAGGGATATTCTTTAAGCGTTGAAAGCATTGACGGCATGGGGCATTGCCATGCAAAAGACAAACGGATCGTCCTGTCCAATAAATGTTCTTATGACAAAATGGTATCGTCTTTGGCGCACGAAGCCCGCCATGCCGGACAGATTGCCGAAGGCGCGGAACCTTATTATACGCCGTCGGTTTTGTTAAAAGACCAGCTGATTGAAAAACGTCTGATGGAGGCCGACGCCGTCGCCGTTTCTCTGATGGTCTGCCATGAATTGAAAGAACGCGGCAATCCCGCGCCGATGCAGGCGGCCGTACCGCATTATGAAAAAGAAACGGCGGCTTTTGAAAATGGAATGAAGACTTCCAAAAAAGAAGCATTGACGCAGACGGCTTTAGCTTGGTACGACAATGAAAACCGGTTATTCAAGCACGAATGCCGCGTTATTGCCGCTCCCGTTGCCATGGGCGCAAATTTTGAAAATACAACGGGGAAATACAAGCCGTTGACGGCCGAATCCTGCATTGACAGACTATGCCGTTTTGACGACGCACCGTACTTTACCCGCAGCGCCGAAGAATTAAAAACGCCGCAGCGGGCGGGTATTTCCCAAAGGACAAAAGACTGGCTGAACGTTAATATCAATTTATGTAAAAATGCCGGTGTTTCACCGGAACCGTCCGTGGAATCTCTGCTTGTCCACAAAGATACTGCGATGCTGTACGGCCAAGTGAATATGCCGCCGATGTATCCGAACGCTTTTGAAAAAATTGAAGCTTATAAAGCTGCCCGCGCCGCACGGCTTCAAACCGCCGCGCAAAGAAAAGACGGCAGATAACCCGGAAAATGATTTTACGGCTTTTTCCTTTTTATTCTGGACTTATTGTCTCTTGTTTAACAGACCGAAACAGATTAAAAATGAAATAATTAATATAAGGAACAGGTAATGACGACGAAACATACTCCTCTTTTAATTTTGGGATCCGGTCCGGCCGGATACACGGCGGCCATTTACGCAGCCCGGTCTTTGATAACGCCCGTATTAATTTCCGGCATGCAGCCGGGCGGCCAGCTGACGCAAACGGGCGATGTGGAAAACTTTCCCGGTTTTCCCGAAAAAATCAGCGGCATGGAGCTGATGGACAATATGCGCAAGCAGGCGGAAAATCTGGGAACCGTCATGGTTGACGAAACGGCGGTCAAAGTTGATTTATCCGAAAAACCGTTTACGGTCACTTTGGATTCCGACGACGTTTATACCTGCGACGCTTTAATTATTGCCACGGGAGCATCGGCGAAATGGCTGGATTTACCCAATGAACAGCCTTTGCGCGGATTTGGGGTTTCCGCCTGCGCGACCTGCGACGGCTTTTTTTACAGAAATAAAAAAGTCGCTGTTATCGGCGGCGGCAATACCGCGGTGGAAGAAGCGTTATATCTGGCCAATCTGGCTTCCGAAGTTTACCTGATTCACCGGCGCGACGAGCTGCGTTCCGAAAAAGTCATGCAAGAAAGGCTAAAAGCGCACCCGAAAATTAAAACGATCTGG
>JBJFAY010000157.1:0-2730 GCA_051888155.1 Alphaproteobacteria bacterium | reverse complement strand
CGAAATCAATATCCGTTCCGACGCGCTTATTCACCAAAGCGCAGGAAGTATTGAAAATATTCAGCCCCTTGTTTTCCATCGCCCCCATATTGAAATAAGACACGGCGACAATGTTAAACAGATCCAGATCATATTCCAAGCCGTAAACGTCTTCGTCCCATTTCATCGCGCGTTTTAACGATTCCAGCGCGAAAGACGCCTGATCTTCATAACCGTGTTCGACATAAATGCCCAGTTTGACTTCGCGTCCGGATTTTGTCGTGAACGTATCATGCAAAGAAGCCAGATCGCCCCCGACAATCGCAAACAGATAACACGGCTTTTTAAACGGATCCTGCCAAACGACCATATGTCTGCCGCCGTCCAGATCTTTTGTTTCAACCGGATTGCCGTTTGACAGCAAAACCGGATATTTTGCTTTGTCCGCGATCAGCGTCGTCGTAAAGCTGCTCATCACGTCGGGGTGATCCAGATAATAAGTGATGCAGCGGAAACCTTCCGGTTCGTTTTGCGTGCACAGCGTTCCGTTCGAATAATACAGCCCTTCCAGACGGGTGTTTGCTTTCGGGTGAATTTCCGTGCCGATTTCCAGCGTGAATTTTTCGGGCGGATTAAAAATGCTCAGCGTTTTGTCTGTGACCGCATATTCGCCGTCCGCCATCGGCCGGCCGTCGATCTTTATATACTTAAACGTCAAGTGATTACCGTCCAGAATCAAAGGACGCACACCGGCCGAACGATCGTAATCGCTTGATATTTCAAGCGTTGACACGACTTGCGTATCGTCTTCGTCCAAATCAAAAACCAGATTGACCGAATCGATCTTAAAGTCCGGTTTTTTATAATCTTTCAGGTACTTCATCTTAGGCTTTTCAGCCGTATTCGCTTCAAACATACTTTACCTCTTTGACTAAGCATTTTTCTTTATTACTTAGCGTTTTTTTTTGCTAAATCAAGGAAAATAAAAGTTTATTTCAAACGGACGGTCCGGCAGAAATACGGTTCTTCCCCATAGCGGTTTTTGCCGATCGACCCTTTGGCAAAGCACAGATACAGACAGAATATAACGGCCAACGCCAAAACCCCGATCATGATATAGACCGCCGTCGTTCCGATAAAAGCCGGGTTCCAGATGCGCAGTTGAAGCGCCGTAATTACGGCGCTGAGCAATATTGTAAAAACCAGCCAGAATGCGGAGCTGCCCGAATCATGAAAACGTTTGACAAGAACGGCAAAGCAGGCATACGTCGCAACGTAACCGCCGATTGCAAAGAAAGAAGGATACCCCGACCACGCGGCGCAGACGGCGGGCAAAGGCAAAAGCAGCATTGCTCCCGCCAGAAACATAATCAGCTGATCGCGCGAAACGCGGCCGCGGAAAGAAAACAAAAACCAAAACAACCAGTCAAGCTTTGCCTTTAACGGCGTTGACAAAACATAAATTTCGGCGGCGGCGTTTTCTTTGACTTCAAAATCGACGCGCGTTCCTTCCAAAGGCATACCGCCGCGGCAGGATTGTGTTTTAAATTCGTATCTGACGGCGTCGTCGCCTCTGATAATTCCCGAATCGGATTTCAAATCAATTTCCAAAACAATCCCCTGCATGGTATCCTCACTAAAAATAACAGTTGCTTTTTTTTAATTTTCTCCGCCTTAATCTTAACTGAAAGGCATTGTTATGACTGTAACCGAAAAACTTGCAAAATGGTACGAAAAAAACGGCCGCGACCTGCCCTGGCGCGTCAAAGGCGGCGCACATGAAAATCCATATAAAGTCTGGATATCGGAAATCATGCTGCAGCAGACGACCGTAAAAACAGTCAAGCCTTATTTCGAACGTTTTTTAAAGCGCTTTCCGGACGTGCGCGCTTTGGCCGCAGCGCCCGTGGAAGACGTTTTATTGCTCTGGCAGGGACTGGGGTATTACACGCGCGCCCGCAAACTGCACGAATGCGCCAAAGTCTTGGTTGAACAATACGGCGGCGAATTTCCCTCCGACAGACAAAAGCTTTTAAAACTGCCGGGAATAGGCCCTTACACTTCGGCCGCGATCGCCGCGTTCGGATTTAACCTGCCCGAAGCCGTCGTCGACGGCAACGTCATTCGGGTTTTGACCCGCCTGAAAGGCTGGGATCAGCCCGTTACGACAATCACGGACCGAATCAACGCCTTTGCCGCGGAATTGACCAGCACGTCCGTCTGTCCCGCCGATCATGCGTCCGCCATGATGGATCTGGGAGCAAACGTCTGCGCGCCGCGTTCGCCGTTATGCGTATTTTGCCCGTTAAACGAAGACTGCGCCGCCTTTAAGAAAGGATTGACGGAAACAATTCCGAATATTGTCAAATTGCAAAAAAACGTCAAAAAAGGATACGTGTTCTGGATCGCAAATAAATCAGGCGAAGTACTGATCCGCAAACGTACGGAAAAAGGACTGCTGTCCGGCCTGACCGAGCTGCCGTGGAATACGGACGAAACCCTGCCTTTTCCGGGCGATTGGGAAATCACGAAAAAAACCGTTAAACATGTGTTTACGCATTTTGACCTGACTTTGATAATCGTCAAAACAAAGGTCGATTCTCCGCCCGCAGGCAGCGACGGATTTTTTGTCGCGCCGAAGGATTTTAAAAATTACCCGTTTTCAACGCTGATGCAAAAAGTTATCAGAAAAACCCTTAACGAAAAAAAATAGCATGTTAAAGCTTTTTATATCCGCGATAACTTATCGCT
>JBJFAY010000156.1:0-2733 GCA_051888155.1 Alphaproteobacteria bacterium | reverse complement strand
CGGGACGCCCCGCCCCAGATTCGGCTCGATTTTTTCAAAAGCGATTCGAAAGTAAATATCGTCCCAGCGGTCGTCGGCGGACACTTGTATCCCCAGCGCCTCGGCCACTTTTGCCAAAGGCCGCGGATCGGGTTCCAGCGTCGGTTCGGCCGGCAGCGTTTTTTCCAGATCAAAGCCGGCATATTTCCGGCAGGCCTGCGCCACCGATATTTTTTCCCACGGTGCGAACGGATCGCATTCCCTCCCGTTTTCTTTTAAAACTTTAACGCTGCAAGCCCGCGCGCAGGCCCGCACCAGCTCAATCGTATCGTCCATTAACCGCGTATAATCCGCCTGCGCCCGATACCATTCCAGCATGACAAATTCCGGGTGGTGGCGGCGGGAACGTTCTTCGTTGCGGAAAACGCGCGCCATTTGAAAAATTCTGGGCAGCCCGGCCGCCAGCAGCTTTTTCATCGTAAATTCGGGCGACGTGTGCAGATACATCGTACGATCCGCCTGCCCGAACGGTTCGGCCAATTCCGTCTTAAAAGCTTTCAGATGAGGTTCCAAGCCGGGAGAAATCTGCAAAATCGGCGTTTCAACCTCTAAAAAATCGCGCTGTAAAAAAAAATGCCGTATCGTTTCAATCACTCTGGCTCTTTGTTTTAAAACAGGCAGACGGCGGGCATAATCTTCGGTATGCCAAAAAGGAATCCGGTTGTTCATAAAAAAATACTCCCGATATGACGCAGAACTCTTGCGTTCAGAATACTAATCTGTTAATTTTTGCACAAATTTTATTGTCTTTCTTTTAATATACAAGGAAAAAACACATGAAAATGCAAGCAAACCAGATCCGTCCCGGCTGGGTAATCGAATACAATGGCAAACCGTGTATCGTAATTGATTACGAACTGGTCATTCCCGGCAAAGGAAACGCAACCATTCAGGTTAAAATGCGCGACGTTTCCACCGGCGTCAAAACGGAACAGCGCTGGCGCACGGCCGATTTCGTTGAAAAACTGATGAGCGAAGACCGCGACTGCCAGTTTTTGTTTTCCGACGGCACGGATTTGACGTTTATGATGGTCGATACTTATGACCAGTTCACTGTTTCCAAAGATCTGCTGGGCGACCGCGCCGCTTATTTACAGGACAATATGGAAGTCGTCGTTCAGTTCATCGAAGGCAATCCCGTCGGCGTCGAACTGCCGGCGAAAGTTATCCAGACGGTTGTCGAAACGGAACCCGTCATTAAAGGCCAGACGGTTTCTTCTTCATACAAGCCGGCCGTTTTGGACAACGGGCTGCGCATCGGTGTGCCGCCGTTTGTCGCAACGGGTGACAAAATCGTTGTTTCCACCGTCGATAACACGTATGTCGAACGGGCAAAATAATTAATCTCGAAAGAAAGGCGCAGAGTATGCCAAAACCGACAATCAGACCGACCCGTCCGTCATTCAGAAGGACGACGGTACGCAAAGCCGTGGCGGAACACCGGTCTGCGGAACGGAAAGTTCAGCAAAGAAAAACCGAAATCAAAGAAAAAGCCGTTTCACTTCTTCAGAAAAAATCCGAAGAAGCGGCTCACATTCAAAGAACGGCCTTTGCCGCCAGAAAACCGGATCCCGTTGAACAATACCGGGAATCCCGGCAGGATCGCTTTATTTCGGCTTTATCCGCCAATCTGAACGTTATGATTCAAGCGGTGCAAAAGGCCGGACGCGGGCTGGCCCGCGATTTCGGAGAACTGGAAAAATTACAGGTTTCCAAAAAAGGCGCCGCCGATTTTGCTTCGACGGCAGACCTGAATTCCGAAAAGACTCTGCGCGAATACCTGTTAAAAGTCCGCCCTCGCTACGGTTTTTTGCAGGAAGAAAGCGGCGCGCTTGCAGGCCCCGACACATCGCACCGTTGGATTGTCGATCCGCTGGACGGCACCAGCAACTTTTTGCATGCCGTTCCGCACTTTGCTATTTCTCTGGCTTTGCAGGAAGATAAGGAAATCATTGCCGGAGTTATTTACAACCCGATTACGGGCGATTTGTTTTATGCGGAAAAAGGCGGCGGCGCTTGGGCTTTGACAGCTTCGGGATCATGCCGCCTGCACGTATCCAACCGCAATAAATTAGATGAAGCCGTCGTCGTTACGGGCATTCCTCATTTGGGACACTCCAATCCCGACAAATTTATCCGTCAGCTGACGCCGATGATGCAAAAGACCGCCGGCGTGCGCCGTATGGGATCTGCCGCGCTGGATATGGCTTATGTCGCCGCGGGACGGTTTGAATGTTATTGGGAAGAAGACATTAAACCGTGGGACATCGCGGCAGGCCTGCTGATCGTCAAGGAAGCCGGCGGACGCATCTGCACGTTTAAGGGCAATGAAGATCCTTATACGGTTTTAAATGACGGATCTGTTGTTGCAACAAACGATTATTTGTTCAATACTTTTAAAAAGCAGATGATGAACGCTGAAAAGGAGTAAGGAGTTAATCCCTTGAATTTATTAGTAAAAGCCGTCTTTTTTTTCGCCGTTTATTTTCTAACGGCAAAGACGGCTTTTGCTCAAATCACGGTTGATCTGGACGTTCTGACCGAAGATTTCATTCCCAAAGACGCGATTACTTCCGCACCGGCGGAACAGAAAAAAAACGTTTCTTCTCCCGCTTTAAAAGCTCAGGCAGTCAAAGAGAAAAAGCAACCGGCAACAAAGGCCAAACCGGCGGCAAAGCCCGTTGTAAAAAAAAC
>JBJFAY010000155.1:0-2734 GCA_051888155.1 Alphaproteobacteria bacterium | reverse complement strand
GTCTTTTTGCTTAATAGTAACTGTTCCTAAACTATAAGGATTGAACTTAGATGTATACTCGGCTTCAAGAAATACAGGTGAATTTGAGAAATAAATACGAGTAATTGTAATTGCTATCATTCTATTTTTCCTTCTGTATTAAAATGCGAGCGAAAGCCTTTTTCTTGCCGAAATATGGATAATATTCAGTATCTCTGATGATTTTATATCCTTTTTCCAGTATTCCGTTTAGTATCGGGCGTGTTGATATAGCAAATGGCTTATTATAATCAGTTGGTATAAAGTTGTTGCCAACACATAGAACTTTTGAATCGTCATATTTTAAGAAACGTTCAGGAATATCTTTTAATGGCACAAATTTTAACAGTTTCCATTTTGGACGTTCTGAAATAGGTATATTTGTGAACCAATGTCCAGCCGCGTCTACTGGTTCGCGTTTCGGATTTAAATACCAATCGACACGATTATATCCAGCCCAGACTTGCTTATTCATAAAATACGCAATAAATGACTTCGTTATGCAATTTGTTATGTTCGAGATAATCAGAAACTTTTTGCTGCTTCCGATGATAACGCGCCAGTAATCCCGCGCCCGTGAAAACGGGGGATTTGTGCAAACAATATCCGCTTCTTCTTTCAAGATTTTCAGCGATATGGGGTCTTCAAAACAGCCTGTATATCCTTTCGGCGTTGCGGTCATTTCCTGAACACCTTCTTTTGTAAAGATATACCCCTTTGCGCCCGCTTGGAATAAGTCCATTTGTCCGCTGTAATGCGTACAGATCAGCTTTTTAAGACCTAAACGGATAAAGTTCTTGATAAAATACAGGGCAAAGGCAGAACTGTCTTTTTCCGTCCGTGTTTCGCCCACAGCGTCGTCACAGTTGCAGAAAACACACTTATCGCTCCATATTTCCAGCGGATACATAGATACCTCTTTTTCAACGTCTTCGTAACGGGTATAAAATTCGTCGTTATCAATCTTTTGAGCCCTTTGCATAATATCGCGTCTTGTCATGCCGCGTTCTTGCAGGGTTGGAGTCGTTTTCTTTACGATTTTGACGACTGTTTTCTTTTCTTCAGGTTTTAAGAAGATTTCTTCAATAAAGCCCGAATGCGCCCGTATAAAACTGACGTACATTTCAAACAGAGGGGCGTTATAAAAGTAAATTTCGCGGCTGGATTGTTCGCGCAAGTGGGGGAAATTGTTTTTTATATCGTTTTCTATTTCCCGCATATTTTTGACTTCGCAGGTAAACAGATATGTATAAATGTTGTCTTTTGATTGGCCGGTTGTGGCGTTGTATTCTTTCAATCGGCGTTCGAGATTGTCTGTAATGCCGATTTTACATTTAGCGGGTTCAAGTGAAGATTGAACAATATAGAGGTATTGTTTATTGCAGCGTGCAGGGGGGGGGGGGCGGAGGAAATAAGCGTTTGATTTATCATGTTTTTTTTAGAATCAGGGGGTAACAACTCTGTTTCCAGAGAGCGTTAAGAGGTTTTATTTATCGCTGTCTTTGTTATTTACGACAGGGGCGGGCGCAGGCCTGCTTTCAACGCTTGGTTTTGATTCAGGCGCGGGGGTTGTCGTCCGACGCGGAACGGCGGATATAGGCACTCTGGCGATTCTGTTCATTACTTCTGCAAAGTCCTTTACGTTATCGTTTGTCATTTATTAAATCCTTGTATTGTAATCTTTTACCGGCGGTGTCGGCAAAAAACAAGTTGATTCTATCAAAAGCGCCGATACCGCGGGTATTCCAACGGAAACAGAACATGCTGATATACTTCTGCAAATGCTTTTTAGAAGCAAAGTGATAAATCCCCCGAATCGTCCGTTTAAAGTGTGAAAACACGCCTTCGATATGGTTTGTCGTGACGTTGCCGCGGCCGTATTCGCCGTCGCGATGACAGACGATATGGCGTTTCGGCAGAAATTTATAAATCGGGCTTTCGTCCGTACAAATGTCCGCGTTTAATGAAACATGCGCCTTTAAGATAGGCTGGATATTTTCTTTGTTTGTCTTGGCATATTGAACCATGCGCAATTCGCCGTCGCGCTGTTGCATGCCTAAAACGGGGATTTTTCCGTTTCCGCCTTGTGAATACATGTTTTTTTTGTTTTTATGCTTAAACCTTTCACTTCCGCCGACGTATGTTTCGTCAATTTCAACAATGCCGTCTAAAGGCTTTGTAAATTCTTGCGTCTGCATGGCATAACGTAATCGTTGAAGCATAAACCATGCTGTTTTTTGAGTAACGCCCAAATCGCGGGACAACTGTAAAGAAGAAATTCCTTTTTTATGGCAGGTCAAAAGATAGATTGCCATAAACCACTTTTTCAAAGGGACTTTTGAATCTTCAAAAATCGTTCCGACAGTGATCGAAAACTGTTTGCGGCAGTGTGCGCATTTATGGATTTTTCCATTGCTGAAATGATAAATCTTTTTTGATCCGCAATGCGGGCAATATTCGCCGTTTTTCCAGATGATTTTTGTTAAGTAATCGCGGCAGGCTTCTTCCGTGCCGAAGACTTCTAAAAACTGAATTAAGCTGTCAAAATTTATCATTACTTTCTGCCTTTCTGTTTACAGATTTAGCAAAAAATTATGGGTTAGTCAAGTATATAATTACCTAAATAATTGTTGATATTAGAATATATTTAACGTTAAAAAAGAATGTTTAAATGGGATTCCCAATTTTTTAAGGGGGCGTACGGTGTCCAATCAAC
>JBJFAY010000154.1:0-2736 GCA_051888155.1 Alphaproteobacteria bacterium | reverse complement strand
TCCGAACCGTATGAAATTTACGATGCGCTTTCTTTCGACATGCCGTTAAAAACGCAGGGAGATTGCTATGCGCGTTATCTGCTGCGGATTTTTGAAATTTATCAGTCGATGGCAATTATCCGGCAGATATTGGAAGTTTTGCCCGAAGGCGAAGTCCTTCTGCCGGATTTTGGCATAAAGGACGATCCGGATTCCTTAACGGAACTCAGCCGCCGGTTTGAACTGTACGGTTCGGGGACGGTCATTCCCGCGGGCGAAGTTTATGCGGCGACGGAATCGCCTTTGGGGGAATTCGGTGTTTTCCTTGTTTCGGACGGTACCGAAAAGCCTTACAGATGTCATTTCCGGTCGGCCGGTTTTCCTGTCGCGCAGGCGTTGGACAAGCTGACGGCCGGGTGTGATCTGGCCGATGTGCGCGTGATTTTAAGTTCTCTGAACCTCATAACGACGGAGACGGACCGGTGATCAGTTTATGGATAAACGACAAAGCCGTTGAAGTACGGGAAGGCAGTTCCGTTTTGCAGGCCGTTCTGTCCGCCGGGGTCGAAATCGCGCATTTATGCGACAGCCGCGTACCGGAATCGAACGGGTGGTGCGGTTTATGTCTGGTTGAAGTATCGGGAACGGACGTTCCTGTGTTGGCTTGCCGGACGCCGGCCGAGGAAGGCATGAAGGTTTTTACCAAAACGCCGAAAGCCGTTGCGGCCGTTCGCGCCCGCGCGGCGGAACTGTTTGCCGGCCACCCGGCGGCCTGCGCCGTCTGCGTTAAAGCGGGAGCCTGCGACATTCAGAAAATATGCGCTTCCGTCCGTCCGGAAATTCAGTCCGGAGCCGCCGCCGGCAAAAAACGCAGGCTGCTGGATTGGATCGACGTTACGCCGGAAAAATGTATCCGCTGCGGCCGGTGTGTCGCTTTTTTGAAAAAAGCGGGAGCGGCGCCGCAAAACGAAACGGTTCCTCCGGTCTTTTGTCCGCCGTTTCTTTTATCCGGAACGCTGATTGACTTGTGCCCTTCGGCAACACTGACGAATGCCGCGGCAAAAAAACTGACGCGACCGTGGGAAACGGTGAAAACGCGCGGCATTGATGTGACGGACGCCGTCGGCGCCGCCGTTGAAATCGAAACGCTGCAGGGGGAAATCGTCCGCGTAACGCCCGCCGAACCCGGCGAACTGATTTCGGACAAGGCGCGGTTCTGTCTGGACGGTCTGCGTATTAATCGTTTGGACAGGCCGTATGCACGGATTAACGGACGGTTGAAAGAATGTTCGTGGACGGAAGCTTTTGTGACGATCGCTTCAAAAATAAAGTCGACGCCGCCGGAAAAAACGGCGGCTCTGATCGGGGATTTCGCCGATTGTGAAAGTATGCTGGCTTTAAAAGACTTGTTCGCTCTGAGCGGAGCCAAGGCTATTGACGCCCGTCCGGACGATACGATGTATTTTGATCTGAACAGCCGTCAATCCCGTTTGTTCAATACGCCGTTTACGCGGATAAAAGAAGCCGACGCCTTGTTAAGTATCGGCGTGCGTGTCAGTGATCTGGCGCCGGCCGTCGGCTGGCGGCTGCGCGGCAATAAGATGCCCAAAGCGTTCGTCGGTTTAAGCGAAGAAGCCGATCTGCCGTATGATATTTTAGGGGCTTCGCCGCAGGTCTTGAATGATATTTTGAACGGGACGGGAAGCGGGGCGCTGATGTTGAAACGCGCCGAAAAGCCGATGATTGTCGTCGGGCCGTCCGTTCTGCAAAGAAACGACGCCGCGGCCGTCATGGATCTGATCTGCCGTATTTGCGTCAAGTATAACGTAATCCGCAGCGATTGGAACGGGTATAATTTTTTGCACGGGAAAACGACTTTGGCCGGCGCGCTGGAATTGGGGCTGGTCAGTCGGGAACCTTTAAGGCCGAAGATTAAAAACGGGGAATTTGATTTTGTCTACCTGTTGAACGAAGACGGTGTTTCCCGTTCGGATTCGGGCGGCGCTTTTACGGTTTATCAGGGGATATACGCTTGCGCCGCCGCGCAGGAAGCCGACGTTGTTTTGCCAGGGCTGGCTTTCAGTGAAAAACGGGCGACATACGTCAATGCGGAAGGCCGCGCCCAAAGTACGGCCGTCGTTTCGCCGCCGTTCGGCATGGCGCGCGAAGACTGGAAAATCCTGCGGGCTTTGTCCGAATATCTGGGAACGGCGCCTTTGCCGTATGATGATCTGGAAGATATCCGCGATTATCTGGCCGGAGAAAACGTTATTTTTTATAACCGCGGGGAAATTGCCGCCGCGGATAATGTCGCGTTCGGCCAGCCGGGACAAATCGGCGAAGCGCCGTTTAACGCTGAAAATGATATTTTCGACGATGAACTTTGCCGCCAGTCGGAATATGCCGCCGTGTTGAAAAGGGCTTTGTCAAAATGAATGATTTTTTTAAATCTTTGATCGAAACGGAAATACGGCCCTTTCTACAAGAACTGGCGCCGGCCGGCAGTATGATGCTGCATGCTTTTTTATATTGCGCCGTTATTCTGGCGGCCGGATTGTTGGTCTGTCAGGGACAGGAAATGCTGCGCGCCAGAATTGAAATGCGGCCGGGCCGGTCTGTTATCCGGCTGATGCGTCAAATCTGCGTTATGCTGTTAAAACGGCCGGCCGTTCCCGAACATGCTCAAAAAACGCTGTTTATCGCGGCGCCTTTGTTTGCTTTCGTTTTTTCTTTGTTTTTCTTTTTTTTCCTGCCGGT
>JBJFAY010000153.1:0-48176 GCA_051888155.1 Alphaproteobacteria bacterium | reverse complement strand
CGACAGTATTCGGATCGAAATAAACCGCCTGCCCGTTTTCATCGACATAATAAGCTTGTCCGTTCTCATCAACATAGTACGGAGTGCCGTTCGCATCTAAATAGTACGGATTGCCGTTCTCATCTGTGTAATAAGCCGGCGCTTCCTGTTCCGGAGTCTGTTCTCCGACAGTATTCGGATCGAAATAAACCGCCTGCCCGTTTTCATCGACATAATAAGCCTGCCCGTTTTCGTCAACATAATACGGATTACCGTTCGTATCTAAATAATACGGATTGCCGTTTTCATCTGTGTAATAATAAGCCCCGTAATTACCGGCAGCGACATAACCGTAAAGTCCTTGATCTTCCTGCGGATAATCATAATAAGCCTGATCGCCTTCGTACCCTTCCGTGTCCTGATAGTTATAAACGTCTTCCTGTTGATCGGAAGCGGAATAATCTACCTCTTCACTGGACGCATCGGCATAACCGTATCCCCAATTATCGTCCAAATCGTAACCGGCTTCGGCAGCGGCTTTTTGTGACAAAGAAAAAGCTTCGTCCAAATTAGCATTCCAATCGGACAAATCCATTTTTGGCAGTTCACGCGATTTCTTTTTGGGCTGGCTTTCTTCCTGAACCGGAGATTCTACCGCGGCCTCTTCGTACCCCGACGTATACGGCGTATCATAATATTCGTGCACGGGCGGCTGAGTGGGCGGTACTCCGGATCCTCCTCCGGCAGGCAGACTGCCCTGAGCCCAAGTATGAATGACTTCCTGCGTCTTTGATTGTTGTTTCGCTAACGCCGTCGCCAAAGCCGAAGTCTGATCCATTTGTTTCTGACTTAACAATTCAACCGTTTCGGATAAAGACGTATTTTGTTGCTGCGCCATTGCTTCAGCCACAACACGCGCCTGTTCAGCCAAAGCGTCTGTTTGTACGCTGCTTTGAGATTCCGCCACCGCTTCGGCCACAACGCGCGCCTGTTCAGCCAAAGCATCGCGCTGAATAGTCGCCTGCGTTTCCGCAACGACGCGCGCTTGTTCCGCCAAGACTTCTTTTTGAACGGCGCCTTGAGATTCCGCCACCGCTTCAGCCACGACGCGCGCCTGTTCAGCCAGCACATCACGTTGAATAGTCGCCTGCGTTTCCGCAACGACGCGCGCTTGTTCCGCCAAGACTTCTTTTTGAACGGCGCTTTGAGATTCCGCCACCGCTTCAGCCACGACGCGCGCCTGTGTCGCTAAAGCTTCCGCCTGCACGCTGGCCTGAGATTCAGACATCGCCTCAGCCACGACGCGCGCTTGTTCAGCCAGCACATCACGCTGAACGTTGGCTTGAGATTCCGCGACCGCTTCGGCCACGACGCGCGCCTGTGTCGCCAAAGCTTCCGCTTGCAGCGCGTTCTGCGATTCCGTCATTGCCGTCGCTATCGCTTTAGCCTGAGCCGTAATCGTTTCAGACTGCGTCGCCGTCTGCGCCCGAATCATTGCCTGAGCGACAGCCTGCGCCTGAGAAGCCAGCGTTTCGTTACGAACCGCTTTTTGCGCATTCGATAAAGCCAAAGCAATTTCCTGCGTCTGCTTTGAAAAAGCCTCCGCCATCAATGTTGCCTGAAAACGCTGCGATTCTTCCTGACGATGCATCAGCTGCCCCATCGTTTCCGTCAAAACAGAGCTTTGCGTCTGCGCGACTACGTCTGCAATCATCTTCGCCTGTTCCGCCGCAGACATACCCACGCCGCCGCCCATCATCTGCGGAACCGACGCGGCTTCGGTCATCGCTTTTTTCTGCATTTCCAGAATTTCTTTTTGCGCTTCGACCTGCGCCTGAACCATCGCTTTGATTTGAACGGCTATATTCTCGGACTGAATCGCCGAAGCCGCCGAATTATTATTTTCTATAACAATTTGCGGCGGCGCCGCTGCCGGCAGACTGCCCCCTCTTTGAATGGAAGCGAACAAAGACGCCAGCGTTTCATTCGCATGTTTTTGAGAATCGGCAATCGCTTTGGCAATCAGGCTGCCTTGAACTTCCGCCGCGCTTTGCTGTGACTTGGCGAATGCCTCCGCCATTGCCCGCGCCGTCATTTCCTGGCTTTGCGAAAAAATTTTGGCCATTGTTTCCGACTGCGCTTTTGCCTGCAGTTCAGCCGACTTTACCTGCGCTTCCGTCAAAGCGGAAACCAAAGCGTCCAATCCTTTGGCCCCTTTGTCCGACAATTGTTCCAGCCCGCCCTGGATAACGTTGCCCGCCTGCTGCGCCTGAGCATATTGAGAACGCAACTTTTCATGAACGCTCTCAATTTCCGACGCCGTTTCGGCTTCCCCCAAATCGGCGGCAAGATGAGAGTAATCTTCCTTTGCTTTTTTCAAAGACTGAGCCAACTCGGCGGCTTCTTCACGACGGGAAGGATCCTGCCGGGCTTCGGACAACGTCTTTGCCAGCATTTCCATATTGCGCCGGGATTCTTCCTGCGCTTGCTGCATGACGGCCATCTGGTTCTGATTCATCTTTTCCTGCGCGGAAGATAAAGCGTCGGCAATCGCTTTCGCTTTGGCTTTTTCTTCCCTGGAAACCAGCACATCGTCATCATCTTCCTGAGAAACGTAATCGTCCCCGTATTTCTGATGCTCCAAATATTCCAGATAATCGCGCACGTCCCGACCGCCCGGTATATCCGTCAGAGTCGATCGCGCTTCCGGAGTAATTTCCAACAGCATATCATTATAACGCGATACCAGATCCTCGCGCAAAACATGCATCTGCCTGTAAACATTAACAAAACGCTGAGCCGTTACATACGGGTCTTCCTCCCCGTCTGACGCCGCACCGGGAAACTTCGGCTTCCATTTTTTCATATCCTTTTTCGGCGGGCTCATTTCTTCTCCAAACAGGCACGGCTATATATCCCTGCAATTCAGGGATATTCAGCATAATACTACGACGCCGCAGATTAACATATCTTTAATCCGCGGCGTTTTTTTATTTTTATCTTTTTACGGTAAATGAATCTGAACTACCCGGTGCAAAGCCGAAGCTTTATCTTCGGGAATTTCGATTTTTTCTTCGGGATTCCATAAAACGCCGAACATTCTGCCGTCAATATCTTCGCGTACACTGATTAAACGGGCTTCCGTTTCATTAATATACATAACGGCAATATCGCCCAGCCCGACCATTTTCGTCGGATCAACAATCAATATCGAACGCGCCGGCAATAAATTCCCTAAACGACGGGTACATAAGGAAACAGCATAAGACGACATCGGATTAACCGCGCCGGCAGAACAGGTCACCGTGCCTAAAGCCGCCTGACGATCAATAATAACCGTGCCGTTTTCACCGGCCTGACCATAAACCTGCAAGACAACGTCCGTACGTTCCTGCCTGACTCCGCCGACCTTTGATACAGGCAATTCGGGGTATCCTGTTTTCACACCGGAAATCGTGCGGTAACGCGCATCATTTCTTTGAATAAATTCTTCCAAAGCGCCGGCTTTGTCCAAATCATAGATTTGTTTTTGCAGTTCATCATTTGTATACCCCAGCGCCCGGGCAATTCTGGAAATTTCGTCTTCGGAAACTTCGCGCTGCCCCATTTCGATACGATGATAAACGGACAAAGTCAGTTCGGAACCGTCCGCCACGTCTGCCAATGTCAGATTTTTCTGGCCGCGGATATAACGCAACCCGGCCCCCAGCATTTTCAAACCGCCGCGTTCATTCACACGGTTGCGCCGCTCCTGTTCGCGCCGCCAGGCCTGAACTACATCAGGCTGAGAACTGGCTTCGTTCACAAAGATTTCCTGTAACGGGCAATCCAAAAATTCCGCGATACGAACCAACTGTTCCTGATCTATGCGTCTGTAGCCTTTTTCGATTTTACTGACCGCAGAAAGACTGACGCCTAAAAAATCAGCCAATTCCTGCATTGAACGGCCGCGCACACGGCGATACATACGAATCTGATTCGGAAAGATAATCTCTTCCATTCACAATGCCCCTTATCTGTCAATCAAAGGCCAAAATACCCCAGCCCTTCTTTTTATAGCTGGTTTGAAAAAAAATTACAACACCCGGGTGCGCAAAAAACCGTATTTCAAAAAAAACTCCGTTTTTAAAACGGAGTTTTCTTTGTCAGATAAAATGGAAAATTTCAAAATTGGACGTTTATTTATCCCGTTGATGGAAAGCCACCTTCTGAAGCTTTTGCATTTTTTGCTGAATTTTTTGTACTTTTTCTTTTATCCTTCTGAGATGCCTGATAATTTCCTGAAGCTTTCTCGCACTGTCGGACATATATTTACCGAGTTTGAAAAGATACAGACAAGACGTCGCGCCAAAAGTAAGAATTGTAATAACCGCCATAATCACATCAAAAATAAAACTGATTATTGCTTCAATGGCCTTAACCGCGCAATTGTCCGGATATTTTCCTTCTCCCACATACTCATTTGCCACTTTGTCTGATTTAGAAGCAATGCCTACGCCCCAGAAGCAAACGCACAGCACCAGGAATAAATTTACCAATCCTCTGCCGACTCCGCCGGAAAACAGCTCGTCCCATGCATCTGTATATTGGTTAGCTTCCATTTTCTGCTGAAAAGCATTTATGATCGTCTGATCGCCGGCTCCCCAAGACTGGTCAACCAGAGCCACAAGTATACAAACAATCAGCCCCGTTACGACGAAAACAAGACAAGACTGCAAGAAAATATCCCATGCTTTTTTTGCATATGAGGCCGTAATCGGGAAAATCCAAGCCGCGACAAACAACGGCAGCATACCGGCCATTAATCCGATCCGGAAAATAACGTCCAGCATAACCAACGGGAACAGGAAAGAAATAAACCAGAAAAAGCACCCAAAAGTTGCCCCTACAATCCACATGCCCGGATGCGGGAACGGATTAAGGAATCCGAAATCGTAAAACATTGCACCGCAACGCAACCCTTGTGCGATTGACTGACTGCGCGCCATGCCGGAAGCAATTTTTTCAATCATACATTTCAAAGATTCGCGTACCTCTTGCCCCATCGGCCCGCTTGTCGGCGAACCGCCGCCGCTGGAAGTAAATTCACACCCCGGGGAAAGTCCCGTCGTTGACAAAACAGTTGTCGCCAATTTTGCCCCGTCTGTCAAAACAGGATTGATAACATAATCAAAAGCCAGCTGAGCCCCGCCGGCCAAGAGGGCATAACCGAACCCGACCCGGATCATCATACCCCCGATTTTTGTTAAAAATGCCATTAAATTAGGAGCGCTCCCCACATCGCTGAAAAAAATCAGCGTGTGAATGGCCAGCCATAACGAACAAAGAGTAACAACAGCTTTCATAATTGGAGGCGATAAGGCATTGTTAATTTGTCCGGCCGCTTTGTTGGCAGCATCAAAAAGCAGTACGAAAATCTGACATGTCCAGCAATGTTCCTGCCCTTGATAGTCCTGCATATTCTGAGACCATGAATCGCAAACGTCTTCCATTTTCTTATCATAAATGCTGAAAGCATGAGCGGAATGAATGGAAGTATAGGCAAACACGCCGCAAAACAGCAGCACTCCGATCACTAATCGTTTTAACGTAACATGTTTCGTCATTTGCCAAAACCTTCCTTTATAATATTGAAGCCCTATCGTCTTCATTTTCTTTCTGCTTTTTTTGACGTTTTTGAGCAGAAATTGTTATAATCACCGCTATAACCAATAAAATCCCGATACCCCCCAAAACCGTATTCAAAAAAGACGGCGACTGAAAAATTCGTTTTACAGAATCCATTTGAAAAAGAAACAATAACCCGCCAAAAACAATATATTGTTTTAACTTGGACATTTTTTGCTCCTTTTCCCCTCGCCAAAGAATACGTTTTTTTTAACCAGTCTAAATAGCGCCTCCTAATCGCCTACAAGATTTTTCATTCCCTTTTTCAGGCCGTCTCCCATGCGCTGCCTCAGAGACTTATCTCCATACATATCATTTACCAAATTATCCTTTTTCAAATCCCCTGTAAAACCTTCTTCGGAAACTTTGTTATGGCTGTGATCATGACGCGAAGCATTGCCCATTACATCGCTGTTCCAATCTTCCGACAAATTTTTCAAAGCATTTCTAACACCGCCTTTGCCCAAGTTGTCATAAGCTTTTGTTTTATGCAGACTGGCTCCTTTGTCCTGCGACATGTGACCGTTTTTATCCTGAGCCAAATAACCGCGAAACATTAAACGACCGTTCGCCTTATCCAGAGCTTTTTGTTCATCTTTCGACAGTGTTTTTCCGCTGGCTTTTTTCGCTTCCAAAGCTTGTTTTGTCTTTTTAGCTTTGGCGTCATTTTTTCTGGCTCTCCGGTTGACCGCAAACTTGCCTAACTGTTTAGCCATAGCGGCCCCCCCCTTGAAAGCGCCAATGG
Source organism: Alphaproteobacteria bacterium (assembly GCA_051888155.1). Classification (GTDB taxonomy): domain Bacteria; phylum Pseudomonadota; class Alphaproteobacteria; order CAAGCB01; family CAG-977; genus UBA11549. Next base: position 41,785 of record JBJFAY010000153.1, on the reverse strand, counting down.
TTTCTTTGACCGTACTTCCCAGTCCACCCATACCTTGAGAGAAATTTTCCATCAATTCAAGAACCACGCCGCCGAAAATGCATAGGAAAGTTAACACAAACATCAGTCCTGTCATGCCCGGTCCCTGTATAGCTTTATCAAGCATCATCGGATCGCTTAAAAGAGAAGTCGGATTTTGAATGTATGGTAAAAAAGTATCAATATATTCTCGAACAACTTCAACAACGACCGCAATAAAAACGCACATACCGGTAATACCCAAACCGATTTCCACTAAAAGCTTTACGGTTTGCGTCGCAAAATCTCGCGTACATTTAAAGCAATAGGCCGTCACACTTAAAGGCAACATTGCAAGAACAATGCAATACCTGAACACACAATCCAGCAACAACAGCGGGAAATAAAGCATCATGTAGATGAAAAAACAATAAACAATGACCCCCAGAATAATACTGAAAATTGTCGGCCCGGTCGTTGCGTTAAGATAAGCAAAAGCGACTCCGACATTCAGTTTTTGCTGCAATGCCTCAACCAGACACTCCATACCGACGCCGGGATCCCCTCCTGCAGAACAGGGAAGATCCCCAAAGCCGCCGACAACCAATAATCCGACATCAACAAAACCGGAAAAAATAGGTTTGACGATCATTTCCAGAACAGACGAGGAAGATTCTCCCTCTCCGGATAAATCCCGCAACATTCCGGCTCCCAGCGTAACAAAAAACGTCTGTACGGCCAGTCCTTTCCAAAAAGCTCCGGGATCCGGCGCCTGCATTGAAGAAACCTGCTTTAAAATATATACAGCCAGCCATAATCCGTAACCGACCGCCAGCAGGGAAAGCGCACTGCCGGCGACAGATTTAACCACGCTCGTTGCCAAACTGTTCGCAACACCAAACCCTAATTTAAAAAGCGAACATGTCCAGCAGTTCAGCGTTTCCTTTTCTGCAGCAACCGCCAGTTCCCCCTGCGAATGTGAATTAGGAGCAGTATCTTCACAACCGCACAGCATTCCTAAACAAAGGCAAAGGAATAGTACGCACACAAAACGTGCGATATCGCTCTTTTTTAAAAATGTTATTCTATGTCTTAACATTTGCCTATTCCTAAACTTTGTAAAACCGTGTTTTATTGTAACGAAGATATTTAAAGCATTATCTTAATTTTTCCCGTTTCCTTCAATCTATCAGTCAGCCTCCAAATGCAGATTTGACCTTTCCTTTAACTGTATTCCATTTTTCTTTAGCAGTTTTACTCTTGAAAAGATCATCGTTTACCCCGTTATCATTCTTATATTGCTGCAAATCATAGTTATCCTGAGTCATTTTTTGCATTGCTTTCTGACCCGCAACAGAATTGGCATAATTAGGATCTGCCGCTACTTTTTTATTGTAATCAAGCACGTCTTCCTGATGCAACAATTTTGCTTGATTATAGAATTGCTGTTTCCTTTCCTGCTCTGTAGTTGGCGGAGGCATGTTAGCCATTCTCTGTTTAGCCAAGCTAACATCTCGTTCGTTGACATCCGCTATCCCTGTCGGCGCGACAGATTTCAGATTTTGCAGCTGCTCCGCACTACGTTCACTGTAAGAGCTGCCCATATTTTTATATTTGTCATGGCTTCCTATATTTTGAATATCCTTACCGAGCCTGTTTCCAATTTTTCCGGCCTGTCTTTCAAAGAAATTGCCGTTCTTTGCCTGATACGACGCTTTCGATGAAAGCTTTTGACCAAATTTAGAAATCCCTACTTTATCCGCTAAACGACCGACAGTAGCGTTATGAATTTTTTCAAGACCGCGCATTGCCGTTCTGGCTTTACCGTTTTCAAGCAGTTTAGACATCTTTTGACCATTTTCCGTACCGTCGCTGTTTAAAGCCCCGACACGTTCGCTTTGCAGACGTTTCTTAGCCGCTTCAACTTTTTTCAGCTGCTTAGCAGACGGATTATACGCCGGACCGCCGTTTGCCGCCGCCGCGCGAGCCCGCTGGTCTTTTTCATATGTGCGCGCCGCCGCACGGTCTTTATGAGTCTGGATCCGGTCTTTTACCGCACCGGCCGCGTTAATAGTTTTATTTACCCCTGTCTGAGCCGCCTTATGAACCATTTGCCCTGCATTTCTTGCCGCTGCAAAAGACGAATCTGCAGAGAAATTTGTATTACTGTAATAATTTGCCAGTTCATTGCCTTTTGACAACAACAGCCAACCATAGACAATGCAGGCCAAATAAATAAACATATTGTTTGTTTCGCCTTTTTCTACGCCTTCACAGACGTCATCGTCCCCTAAATAGCCCCATCTGAAAGTACACACTATTTGTTTTTTTTCATCTAAACCGCCCGTCTTCAGCTTATCCAAACCGGCTCCGCCCATTAACAGTTTAGTTGCGACAAGAACGATTATTTTAATCATCATAAACGTAAACGCCACGTGCAATAAGGCCTGAACTCCTTTTTTAGTAAACTCTCTTGTCACATCAAAAACCCAGGCAACGACAAACAAAGGAGATAAAGCGACCACAATTCCCAGACGCACACACACTTCAATTAAATAGAACGGGAATAAAAATAAAAAGAAGTATGCCCCCACAACAATAACACAGGACGACATCCAAACCTTGGGATCCGGGAACGTTACATCACCGGCTACACTTAAGCTGAGTTTATGAATATCCCCGATACACCCCAGGAATCTTCCCCTTCCTATAACATCGGCGATAATTGTATGGGTTTCCTCAGCCATGTCTATCAAAACCTTTTCAACAGCATCTAAGCCACCGCCAATTTTTACATTACCCATTTTAACCGCGCCGTCTACTCCGGTAATGTCGCTTGTGTCAACAAACCCCGCACCAGCTTCAACGACTGAAGCAATCGCCACATCAAAAAAGGAATAGCTGCTATATAGCTTCTCCCCCCCCCCTATGCTAGACAAACAGGCGGCAGCAAACCCCACTTTCAGCATCATGCCGCCGACCTTTGTCAAATTCTCCCTCGGATCGGATTCCACCATACTGCCGACAACCTTTAACGTAAATACCGCCAGCCACAATCCCGCACCGACAAACATCAACTTTTGAGCACCCGGCGCAGCCTTCTCAGATACGGTTTTACCAACCGAAAGCGAGGCCTTGAGAGCCGTTTCCAATGGCGTCTTCCACCACTTCCCCTTATTTTTAGCCTCTTCTACATCTCTTAACAGATTGCATTGTTCATCAGCCGGTTTATTTTCATCCTTTGTAAACTCCTCCGTTTGCCAACCGAAATCCAACCAGCCCGCCTGAGAAGGAACAACAGGCATGACACTTAAAAGACATGCAAGCAAGAGCATACATAATACGATTTTATTTTCACCCTTATTTTTCTTCATGCCGAACTTCCTTTCAGGTAAAGCCTATATTTACAGACAGAATACAATTGCAACAGTCAATCTGCAAAAACCTTATTATTCATGATAGAACAAAATCATACAAAGAAATATGACACTTTTTTGATTTTTGATCAAAACACTATCGCATCGATGTGATTTTTTTTATAATGTTGACAGAAAAGCCTTTTGGCCTCAACATATTATTTTAAATTGATACAAACCGTAACAAAAATAGAAAGATATGGATTCGCAGCAACCGACATCTCCTCAGCCCGTTGTAAAAAAGGTTCTCGTCAAGAAAGTAAAAGTTCTTGTCAAACGGCCGATCTCAGCGCCCCAGCCTGCCGCACCGGCAGCAGGACAGCCAACTTTGGTCAAAGTCCCTGTTAAACGGCCGATCTCGGCGCCTCGGCCGGCGACGCCTGCGCCGGAACAGCCGACTCTGGTTAAAGTTCCCGCAAAACCACCCGTTCAGCAACAAGTCCGCCCTGATATTCAGCCGGCCATTCCTTCCGATTCGCCGTCGAAGCGGAAATCTTTCGCCGGCCAAATTGTAAATGGCGTAGAAATCAAAGCGCTGAGCTATACGTTGCCGGACAATATTCTGGAAGCCATTGAAAACCGTGAAAACGTTACAGATAAACTTTTTCTTTTATATGTTTATACACGGATTTATACGCAGAGAATCGCCGAAGAGGAAGGATATAATTTCCCCCAGATGATGATTGAGCTGCCTGAAGATACTTTGCAGGCGGGCGAACTGTTAGACGAAATTGATAATGATCTGCTGGCCGCCATATTAGACGATTTTGTCGAAATGGCGCCTTTTGTCGCCGGCATGGAAAGAATCATGGCCAATAAGGCTCCGCTGGAACAAATTATTCAGTCGGAACTGAAACGCATCGAAAATCAAGAAACACTGTCAACCGCACAGCAAATTCTGATTGCTTATCTGACTGTTATGGTAGATATGCAGATCATTCAGGAAAAACTGAACGTACTTGACATCGAAAACGAATCAGACCAGATCGTTGACGACATCAAAGGAATGGAAGAAGAAGAGCGTGAAATGAAGCAAAACTTCATTGACGCCATTGAACGCAAGCATTTTCCCGTTGATGCAAAAAAGCTGATCAATAATTACTTCACGCTGGCCAAAAAAGATCCGGACAAAGCCTATGAAACTCTGATCACAAACCCGCTTTTCTTTTCACCGATTCAGCTGGAGCGTTTGCCGAAAAAATTCTTCGGGCTGGTTAAACCGTCTCCAAAAGACGCGATCGCCGTTAACAAAAGGCTTGCTTCTTTTTTAAAGAATTTAAAGGTATAACAAAAAGCCGTTTTATGAATTTTTAATGACGCTCTGGACAAAAAAAATTTTTTTCCGTATGCTTAACTTTAGTAAGTATATTGATCAAATTCTGAAGGAGAACTTCAATGGCAGAAATTGAAAAAACAGAACAGGAAAAAACTTCAGCTGAACAAGGAAATTTTACTGCCACGCCTCAGAAGACTGGTGAGAATACGGCAGAACAAGGAAATTTTACTGCCACTCCTGAGAAAGCCGGCGAATATACGGCTGAACAGCAACAGGAACAGCAGCAGGGGAAAGTCGGCTCTTTCCATGCCAAAGCCCATGAAAAAAAAGACAAAGAAAAGGGACCGGATTATAAATGGCTAGAGACAAACAATGAAGATGACGCCGCAAAATGGTTGATTGAATTTCTTAAGAACGATTTGCGGAATTGGATGTTAGGCAATTTGGAATTTGTCGGTTACTACATCGACAAAGGACTTAATAAGGGTGTTGAATTCATCAACAAGAAAAAAGAAAAACAAAAACTCGGCGACGATAAAGACAAAAAAAAGACAAAAAACAAAGACGGTAAAGATAAAGATAAGGCCGATAAAGATAAACCGGGAAAAGATAAGGACAACAAAGACAAGTCCGGAAAAGATAAAGAAAAGCCCGCAAAGACTTCTCAGCAGGAAAGAAACGATCTTAAAGCGCAAAAGGCTCAGGATCTGGCAGATAAAGCCAAAAAAAATATGGCTAACCGGAATTATGACAATTCCGCTTTGGGTAAAAACCAGCAGGCGTATGATCAGATGACGGTAGAATCTTTACAGCGTGAGGCGGATTACCGTAAGAATGTCGCCACTATCCCCGGTTATGCAAAATCACCGGAAGGACGCAAAGCAAGAGCTGAATTGGTCGGCGACAGAAAAGCCTTGGCGGCCATGCAAAAAGAAACAGGCGTTAACAATAAAATTGTTGACGGAGACATCAAGAAAAAAACAAAGGGGCAAAAAGCCGTCCAGAAAGCGAGAATCGGTTTAAAGGCAGCCGGTCTGGCAGCCAGAGATCAGAAAAAGAAAATTACAAATAAGGTTAAACAAGCCCATCAAAAAGGCGTAAAAAAGCTGAAACAGAAGGCCAACCTAAAAATGTTTTCTAATCTGAAAGCCCAGATGAAAAATATCGCCCGGAAAAAAAGCCGGCCGCAATCTCGCCAGCAGGGAAATTCCATGGTTCCGGCACGCAAAAAACAAAATGCGGGAAGATAATTTTTTTCCCTGAAGAAAGGGAGCTTGCGGCTCCCTTTCTTTTTGACATTTGCCCGAATAGTTTTATATTCTATATTTAATTGTTCAAATTACAGGATCGTCACATGAAAAAAGGGAAAATACATTTTATCCGTCTTCTTTTTTCTGCGGTTGTCGGCGCCGTTCTTTTTTATGTTATCGCCCGCGGAATTTTTCTGTTCTTCTGGAATTTCGACCTGATTTCCGAACGCCATTGGACGCATATCTGGAACAAATGGCGGGGTGGCTGGGTAATTCACAAACCCAAAGAAGTGTTGTTTTTTATTGCCGTTCTGTTATTGATCCCCGGATTTCTGTTGACATGGTTCACGGTGTATGTGTTTCCTTGGCTGAAATTTTTCCGCCTGCCGCTGACCTATCTTGAAAAAAAGAAAAAAGAACGGCTTCAGGCGCAGTCGCTGGCCGCGGCAGTCGGTCCCGCCGACAAACAAAAAGTACTGTCTAAGAAAAAAGAGCCGGAAAAAGTAATTAAAATTTCTGCCGAAAAATTACAGCATATTGATCAGCTGCGCGGCAAAAAAGCCGGCGTACAGCATGCTATAACGGCACAATCCGCCGCTGCGAAAACCGGCACCGCCGCCCCGTCCACCTCAACGGGCAAAATACTGTCCAAAGAAGATGAAGCCGTCGCCCGCTTCGACTTATGGGAAAAATTGGTTCAATCTTTGGAAACCGAGAAGATTTTTATCTTGCGTCAAATGAAAATTAAAAATTTTTCGGTCAATACTTTTGCCATTACGCGGGAAGGAGTCTTTTTGCTGTGCGAAGGGCCGGCAGCCGGGCGTTCCTGGGAAATAGATGAAGCTGCGGAACCGCCCGTATGGAAAACAGAAACGGCGCCGATTCCCTCACCGCTGCGGCCTTTGATCGAAGCAAAAGCCGTATTACAAAAATATTTTGCGGAAAAAATGCCGCAGTATTCCGGTTTAGATGTCAACTGCTGCATGATTTTAGATCACGGCAATGTTACAAATCCCGACGAACTGTTGAAATATTTGGAAACTTGGGACATTTCCGTTTTACGTATGGGGTCGTGTCAAACGGCTTCTTTGCCAGACACGCATGCCTTAATTGAATATATAAAATCCCAGCCGGCGTCTTCACAGGCTTTGAACGACGCTGTAGCCGTGGCAATTCTCGATTTAATGGAAACGGAAAATGGCGCATAGGTTATTTGGGAGAATTGACCGGTGAAAATAATCTTTGCCGTTTCACGAATTTTTTTCATTTTATTTGTCTGGACAATCGGATATTTCTTTTGGTTTCAGCGCCTGATGATTGCCATGTGGGGATTCAATCCGATGTCCAAAGTACATTGGATTTATATCTGGAATGAATGGCAAAACGGCTGGGTAATCCAGTCCGTACGGGAATGGCTGTTTGTCATTGCGTTGTTTGCAATGTTGCCGCTTTGGTTTACGGGGTGGGCCGTTTTATGTGCGGTTCCATGGATCAAATGGTTTAAAATTATCTTGTTGTTCCCGATCAGATTTATAGTAAGCAAATCAAAAGAACGTAAAAAAGAAAAGAACGCCGCCAGACCGAAAGTTACTAAAAAGAAGTCTTATAAACAAACCCGTCCTCCTGCGGTCAGAGCCGGATCAGGCCGCATTAAACACCCGGAAAAAGCGCCGGAAAAAGAAAAGGAAACTTTGCCGGCTGCAGCGGCTGCTCCGGTTGTTGAACGTTCACACGAGACGGCTCCCGCCGCTCAACGTAGTTCGGCAGAATCTTCCATTGCGGGCAATTCCATTATGGACGTTTTGCGTTCGGCCGGTTACAGGCTGATTTCCGATGCTAAAATCGCGGGAAAGAAAATCGACTTTGTCGCTGTTTCCGCCAGTCACATTCTGTTATGTTTAATTGATTCGGAAAGCGGAGACTGGCTGGCGGACGAAGAAAGATTTAATGATGAAGAACCGTTATGGTTTTCCGAAAGTAATCACCGTATTTCTCCGGTTCGCGTCATTTTGAACGCACGTGACGCTTTGGGTCCCATGCTCAGCGGAGCGGCTAACGGCATGGAAATCAAAGCGATGGTTATTATTCGTCAGGGAACGATCATTAACGCGGAAGATATGTTCGAGGTTTGGAACGGACTGAATGTTATCGTTTGCCGCCACGAAGAGGGCGGCCCTGATGAAATTACGGCGCTGCCAAGTGCCGTTTCCGCTGTTTCGCCTCCTGATGACAGTCTGTATCACAGCGTTTCCAGCGTATTAAACTGATTTACTTATCTTTTTTTTACTTTTCTGTGGCATTCTCATGAAAAAATGATGAGAGAATGTAGATTTTTGTTCTTATTTCTCTTATACTTAAATAAGGTTTTTTTGTAATGTTTTAAGGAGTGCTCCCCCTAAATGGCAAGAAAAGGAGAGGAATGGGCAGAAAGAGATGCCGCAATACAATGGGTGGTCGTTACGGTCATGCTTGCTCTTGTTGTATCTTATCTGCTTGCGATTATTGCTTTTGCACTGACGAATCTGATTCCTCGGGGAATCAGTCAGGATAATATGCTGCAGGTTTGGCGTTTTGCAAAAAAATGCTTCGATCCCACGGATATGTACCTGCTGAATATTTATTGGAAATGGCTGATGAAAGCTTTTAAAGCGCATAGTTCTCTGCCTTTTTATTTCTGGCTGCCGATAATCCCGTTCTTTTCTTTTTTTGCTATTCTGACAACGGGACTGGTGACAAATCCGCATTCCTGGTTATCAACCATTCATGGCTCAGGACGCATTGCCACTAAAAAAGATATTGAAAAAATGGGATTGTTCAGAGGTTTTATCGTCGTTTTGGGGCGCTGGCACGGCAAGTTGTTGCGGTTGCCGGAAACATTGTCCGTTTTGGTGCTGGCGCCTCCGGGAACAGGTAAAACGGTCGGCGTCGTTATGCCTACAATTTTCGAATCAAACAATATCAGCATCATCGTAAACGACCCGAAGCCTGAATTATGTTATAAAACAAGCGGTTACAGACAGACTATCGGCCCTGTTTTCGTCATTAACTGGGGGGCTGAAGACGAACCGGAAAAAGGAATTTATTATCCCAGTTGGAATATGTTGTCCGGTACATGTCTGCCTCCGTTCGGCCCGGCACGCGATATGTATGTCGATTCCATGGTCAACGTTTTGGTCGAAGAACCTAAAGGCGGGGCAGACCCGCACTGGGCAAAGACCGGCCGAAATGCATTAACCGGCTTTATTCATTTCGTTGTCGGTAAATGCGAACGCGCCAGAGCTAATGACTACTTCATTGGAAAGCTTTATGAAGGAAAGCTGGACGATAAAGACCGCGAAGTCCTTGAAGGATATTATATGGACATGACGGACGCCGACGCGGCCGAAGCTTTGGATCACCTGCGCAACGGCACACTGGATTTAAACAACTATGTTCCGATCGGCACATGGGAAATGCTGCCGGAATCATGGGTGGGAGCAGAACCGTGTATTGCCATGATTTTGGACTGGCTGACCGAAGCGCAAATGCAAATGGCGGCGGAAATCAAACGCAAGACAGAAGAAGGCGATCAAATGGCCGCACTGGCCGACCCGATGCGCGACATGCTGGACCAAGCCGTTGCGGAATGTAAACGATACGGCTACGCCCACCGTGCCGTTGTTGAATTAAACCAACTGTCGGGAACGCCGGACAAAGAACGCGGATCTATTTTATCAACGGCGCTGACCGGTATCGGTATTTTCAAAAACTCTGCCGTACGTTCCAGAACAAAAATGAGCGACTTTATTTTTAAAGATTTGCGCGGTATGAAAGATCCGATTACCGGAGAAATGAAATCCATTGCGATTTATTTGTCCGTGAACCAGGTTGACGCCCGCGCTTTGAATATTATTACGGGCACGTTCGTTGAATTGATGAGTAACTTCCTGATTGCTAATCCGCCGAATTTCAAACAAGGCGACGGATCAATGACCGGACCGTTTCCGACTTTATTTGTACTCGACGAATTTCCGCAAATGCCCAAATTGGGGGCAGTAAAAGACGGACCGGCGGTCGGGCGTGGTCAAAAAGTGTCTTATCTGTTAATCGGGCAAGATTTGGGGCAAATTTCCGGCCAATACGGAAAAGACGACTTGGAAACGATTATTTCCACGACGGCGGCTAAAATTATTTTGTCACAGAACAACGAACAGACCGCACAGCGTTTTGAAAAAATGATCGGGACAAAAACGGTTGAAATCGCTTCGAAATCAAGAACAGAAGGTTGGTCGAAACAGGCGACTCCTTTTTCGGCCAACGTTTCGCGTTCTTTACAGGGAACGGCCGTAATCGGCGCTTCGCAAATGTTGTCTTTGCCTTCAACGCAGCAAATCGTTTTAATGCAAGGTTTCATGAACCGCCCGATTATGGCAGATGCGCCGCGTTGGTTTTTAGACAAAGAAATGACAAGAAAATGTAATATTCCGCCTTCCCCGTTCGTGCCATACTGGGTTGTCGCACAGCGTGAAGATACGGACGTCAATGCATTGCAGGGATTGATAGATATCGCGGAAGAGGAAGAAGAAGATAGTACGGACGAACTTATCAAAGAATATCAGGAATATGATATTGATGATTTCGACGAAGATGAAGAAGGCTACGACGACGACGAAGATGAGGGGGAAGAAGGAGAATACGATAACGAAAATTACGACGACTTTATTGATGAAAAGTTCTAGTCCTTTTTAACAGGATATTTGAAACGGGGGAAAAATGTGGGATTGGTCGGGAACTAAAACACCGCCGCCCGTACGTTCACGGGGTGAAGCCGCAGAAGAAGCACAGAATCAAGGTGTGACGCCTGTGCGCCGTGAAATTCGTCCCGTGCCGATTTACAGAGATTCCCGCGCTTACAGAACTTTACCGCCGACAGCGCCGGCGTCGGCTTATCCGGATCCGCTGGATATTCCGGCACCTCAGTCGTCGTATTCTGCCGTACCGCCATCTTATCCGCAACAGTCTCCTGTATCTCAGCCATACCAGCAGCGTCCCGTTATGCCGCCTCAGGCGCCGCCGGGGTATGCGGGAACGCCCTATCCGACGCAGCCTTACATGCCTTATCCGCAGCAACAGCCGTATGCGACTCAGCCTTATCCGGGACACCCGCAGCCTTATATGCCTTATCCGCAGCAGCCGTATGCGCCTCATCCATACGGATCGCAGGCATCACAGTCTTATCAGTCATATGTGCCTCAAGCTCCTCAGTCTTATGCCCAGCCCTATGCCGCGCAACAGCCGCAAACGGCGCAGACGCCTGTCATGTCCGACCCCAGACAGGAAGACAAAGCTTTGTGGGAATGGCAGTTTCAGCAAACCGGACTGGTTAATATGGATTTGATTGAAGCCGAATTTGTTCCCTTGGATTCCGCTTGGCTGCTGGAATTACGCAAGGCTTTTAAAAGAACCCGGCGCGATTTTTTAAAGTATGTCGGTTATCATCATGTAAATGAATTATTGGCCGCCGGCATGACGGAAGAAGCAATTAAACTGGTCAAAAAAGGAAAAGCGCCCGAAAATTTCAATATCCATATCCGTATTCCGTTTGATTATGGCGGAACAAACAGTTTTTCAAATCTGGTTTTGATTCAGACGCACCCTTTTCATACGGAAATCCACAGATTCCTTGATATGCAGACTCTGGCGCAGCCGAATTTTAAACCGCGCAAGTTATTTTTGCCTGCACCGAAAGGAAAAGTTTATTTCCCGGGTGAAATTGAAATCTCTTCCGGAGGAACCAGCCGTCATGACAGAAGCGTTTATGCCGGATTCTTGGAAAGTACGTTTGAAATGATCGCGCAGAAATCTTCTTTGGGGCGTTAGGGAAATGCTGACAAGAATTTTAAATACTTTAAGAAAAGACAACGGTACTTTTTTTGACCCTGTAGACGAACGATCTCTGCGTTTTATCAGCTCTTTGCTGTCTTCGCACCGTTTTCCGCCTGTTCCCGTAGATTATATTGCGTTATTAAAACAAACGGACGGCCTGAGCTGGAACGGCGTGGAATTATACGGGACGCGGGCTAATGACAGAGAAGCGCTGGGTTATACGCTGCCGGGACTGATTGAAGCCAATCTGGAATTTCAGCAAGCGGCTCCGATGCGGGGAAAGCTGCTGTTAGGGCGCGCAGCGGAAGAATTATTCGTCTATGACAGCATTGATCAAAAATACCATATTATTAACCGTTTGGATTTTTCAGACAGCTGCAGTTTTCCGACTTTTTCGGAAGCGTTGTATTTATTTGTAGACGAACTGTTTTAATCAGCGCCGGAAGCCGCAGTGCGACGGCCGTCTTTTAAAAAACAGAACATATAAATCAACGTAATAAAGATTTCTATTCTGCTAAGCCGGAAAGAACAGCCCAACAAAAAGCCGACGGCATTTAATATACAAGCCGGCATAACGGATAAAGCCGCCAGCCGCATTCTTTGATCCCACTGCAGACGGTCTGCGGTAATATGCGTCATAAAGTATGAAATAACCGCATAAAACACACACAGCAGAAAATACAGACTCAACACCCCCGGAATACTGAAAAAGAACAAAATCGGCGGGAATATAATGCGAAACAAAGAAATTGTTTCATTTCCCCACTGCCGCATATTCGTTTGATTAAGAATCAAGTTTTTTCCATTCAGCAGTTGAACAAAAGGAATCCGCCTGATTCTATCCGCATTAACGGAAATTAACGCATCAGAAGTAATATAAATGCCGTTTTTCGGCAAATCTTTCAACTTCAGGGGTTTTTCGGTCGTATCAAAGACAAAAAAGACATTTTGATCCGCAAGGACATAAGAATATTCATAATTTTCCGGAGAAACAATTTTTCCTTTTTCAATAATGATTTCAGGCAGTTGTTCCGCGATCTGATCAACCAGCTGCGGCGTTACGGCACAAAAGATTAAAAAAATTCTGACCGACAGGCAAAACGCTGCGAACAATGTCAAGACGAACAGCGGTTTTAAACCATAACCTTTACCGTTTTTAACAAACGATCCGAACAACGTCCTGTCATAAAAAACACGATAAAGAAAAGAAAACATTTGCGCTCCGGTTTGCAACATCAATCAGTTACAAAGTGTACACGCAAATGTTTCTTTTTAGCAATCGGAAAATCGTTTTGTTATTCTTCCGCCGTCTGTTGAACCGGCATTTGGGAAATATAGAAATAAAGGTAAACCAACGTAATAATAACCCCCGCGATTACCCCTAAATCGAATAACCCGAACAATGTTCCGAAAAAGAAATTAAATACGAGCACCGGAATCGCCGAAACGGCCGCCAGTCTCATTCTGGCTTCGAAATGAAGAGAAGCCTTTGAAAACAATGTCGCTATATATGAAAACAGCGCCAGAATGTAAACCAAAACAACATACTTAAGGAACAAAACCGGTATAGCGATCAAAAAGACGAACAACGGCATAACGAATGTCATTTCATCAGTGGCTCTATTGACAAAATCCGTTATATTCTGCGCCGTAATCGTTATGTTGTCCGTTCCCAAGAGCTTGCTGATCGGCATTAATTCAACTTTTTGTCCCTTAACGAACTGCACTCCGTCTTTTGAAACATAAATTTCATTGGGAGACGGATCTTTGATAATTTCGGTATCTCCGGTCGTATCCAAAGTCAGGTGCATGCCGTTTCCCAAGGCGAAACGCTGAAAAAAGTTTTCAGGTTCGACAATTTTTCCGTCCCGGATTTCAATCGTCGGCAGATCCACAACTTTTTCAGTAATTATTTCCGGAGAAAATGCATTCAGGAACAAAATCGAATAAACGGCATAGACCAAAGCAGACAACACCGCCAGCACAAACAACGGAGAAAATCCGATTCCGTGTCCGGCAAGAATATATCCTTCAGCCAGCAATTTATCATAAAAGGATCTGAACAGCAAAGACACCGGACAGGTTTTCAATCGGCATGAAAACATATAGACCTCCTACAAAAATGAAATAAAACCGAACTAATTATAAACGCCGACCGACCGGCTGTAAGCCTGCCGAAACGGCTAAAACGACAGGAAAAAAAGCTATATAATGAAAACCTGTTGACGCATGAAACGGACAGATTTATACAAAAAGAAAGTACTGTATGACCCTATCGTCTAATTGGTTAGGACAGCACCCTCTCAAGGTGTCAACACGGGTTCAAGTCCCGTTAGGGTCGCCAATTCAAACAGCAGCCGGTAAAAGGGCTGCTTTTTCTTTATTTTCCCAGACCCTCAGCAAGTTCAAAAGTTTGTTTTTTGAAAATTACGTTTTGAGAAGTTTTTACGAACTCATTTATGCAAAAATCTTTGTTTTTCAATACCTTGAGTACGTTGAAATCTCGTTAGGTCATCGGGGTTATTTAGGACGGTTGTTATCGCCCCATTCGCAAAGCGCAAAGAGCATTGGAATAAGGGATTTGCCTTTTTCCGTTAAACTGTATTCTACTTTGGGCGGAAGTTCAGGATATACTTTGCGACTTATCAGCCCGTCCCGTTCCAATTCTTTTAAGGTGGTGCTAAGCATTTTAAAAGATATTTTGCCAATAAGCCTATGTAAAGCATTATGACGCAGGATACCAAATTCACCAAGCCAATATAGCACTATCATTTTATATTTTCCGCCAATAAGCGACAAAGTGTAGCCAAAACCGGTGTTTTCCAGTTTGGTATTCGGAGTGATACATTGCGTCATTTTACACTCTCTTTTAGATTAGTATGAAACAAAATTGTTAGTATTGATTTTTTATACTATATATTCCTACATTTAAGTGTTCAAGAAATTTTTAGGAGCTGAGAGATGTTCAAGAAAATATTATTTTTAGCAATCCTTGAAATTTCAATTACATCAGCAAAAGCTGCCGATATCAGTGTAAACAATGACAAAGGAGATAAATCTATGGTTTCTGTCAGTGATTATCAGGAAGTTAAAGACACGCTTAACAAATATTTGGAAGCAGGGAAAAAAGGCAAAAGTGAAATTATGAAGCCGGCTTTTTATAAAGACGCCATTATGTATAACGCCGATAATGGAGCAATTAATGGCGGAGAGATAAAGGCCTTGTTTGACTACATTGATAACAATCCCGCTGCGCCTGAGATTGAAGCAGAAATTACGTCTATTGATATTGCCGATAATATTGCTTATGCAAGAGTTGAATCAAACAACTGGCATGGCGCTAGATTCTCCGATATGTTCTTATTGCTTAAAGATAACGGTAAATGGAAAATTTTAACTAAAGTTTTTCATACGCATTAAAAACTTGAACCCGATAATTGCAAATTAAGCTTTTCCGGTATAAACGGCGCTCTTTTTAGGGCGCTGTTTTTTCATGCAAAAATACACTGACAAAAAAATCAGCCGGTTTTAATATAAAAACTCTTGACTTAAAGTTGACTTTAAATGTTAGCGGTAAAAAGATATCGTTGTCATTCTGAAAAGAGGAAGAAAATGAAAATGTTTGCAATTTTAGGCTCCGCAGCCGTCGGCGCTTTATTAACCGCCGCCGCTTTTTATTGTTTCTGTCCGCGAAAAGATACCGGAAACCCGCCGGTTCCGACAAAGGAATGGGATAAAGTTTTTCAAAAAAGCGATCGGGTCGACACGCGCAAAGTTATGTTTAAAAACCGTTTCGGCGTTACGCTGGTCGGCGATTTGTACATTCCTAAAAACAAAAAGGACGCTCCGTTGCCCGCGATAGCGGTTTCGGGACCTTTCGGCGCGGTCAAGGAACAGGTTTCGGGGCTGTACGCGCAGACTTTGGCGGAAAGAGGTTTTATCACTCTTGCTTTCGACCCGTCTTTTACCGGAGAAAGCGGAGGAGCTGTCCGCGACGTCGCCTCTCCCGATATTAATACCGACGATTTCAGCGCCGCGGTCGATTATTTGACGACGCTGCCCGAAGTTGATCCCGAAAAAATCGGCATTATCGGCATTTGCGGCTTTGGCGGTTTCGGATTAAACGCGGCTGCGCAAGACACAAGAATAAAAGCGACGGTAACTTCCACAATGTATGACATGACCCGTGTTTCGGCCAAAGGATATAACGATTCCATGTCGGAAGAAGAGCTGTATAAAATGCGCGAAAGTTTGAACAACCAGCGCACTCTGGACGCCAAAAGCAATACTTACGCCAAAGCGGCGCCGCTGCCGGACAAGCTGAACGGCGACGAACCGCAATTTCTCAAAGACTATGTCAATTATTACAAAACGCCGCTCGGGTTTCACAAACGTTCAATCGGTTCAAACGGCGCGTGGAATACGACTTCAGCTCTGTCTTTAATTACGCAGCCGATTTTGGCGTACAGTCATACGATCAAAAATCCGGTTTTAATGATACACGGCGAAAAAGCGCACAGCCGTTATTTTTCGGAAGACTCTTTTAAAAAACTTACCGGAAACAACAAGGAACTGATGATTATCCCTGATGCGAATCATACGGATTTGTATTACAAAACGGACGTCATTCCGTTTGATAAAATGGAGCGGTTCTTCAAGGAAAATTTAAACGGGCAATAATTAAGAAATTTTCTCTTGGTATCAAGGCAACGCTTTTAAAGCGTTGCCTTTTTGCATATTTATGTTTTTAACGGTTTTTGCAAAAACAGCCTTCCAGATGATCGTTCACAAAACCTGCGGACTGCAAAAACGCATAGCAAAGCGTCGAACCGAAAAATTTAAAGCCGCGTTTTTTCATGTCTTTGCTGATCGCGTCCGATTGTTCAGACGTCGCCGGAATTTGATCCAAAGTCTGAAAGTGATGAACCAGCGGCGGTTTTTCAGGAAAAAACGACACAATATAGTTATAAAAACTTCCGAATTCCTTTTGCACGGCGATAAACTGTTTTGCGTTATCAACCGTGCATTTGATTTTCAAACGATTTTTGATAATACCGTCAAACCGCATCAGGCGGTCAATATCTTCCGGCGACATTTGCGCTACCTTCCGCACGTCGAATTGGCAGAAAGCCTTCCGGTATCCTTCGCGTCTTTTCAAAATACTGATCCATGACAGACCGGCCTGAGCGCTTTCAAGAACCAAAAATTCAAACAACACCCGGTCGTCAGTCACCGGCCGTCCCCATTCTTCATCATGGTATTTAACGTATAACTCGTCCGTCCCCGCCCAACCGCAGCGCGCGTTTATCAAATCCTGCATATTATATTCTCTGTTTCCGGTAAAAGTGGTTGTTTTAACGGAAAACTATAAAGAATTAAAAAAAATATGTATACTCTGAAAAAGAATTTTCTTCTTTGCGGCGAAAGAAAAAACAGTGCAGACTGAAAACGTACCGCACAGAGTTCGTAAGCTTCTTTGAAACTGGAGTTTCGGATATGTTTTATTCTGATTTTTATAATTCGCCGGTCGGGAAATTGTTTATGACCAGCGACGGGACGAATTTAACCGGCCTGTGGATTGAAAAACAAAAGTATTTTGCCGACTCCGCTCCGCAGGATCTTCGGGAAAAACCGGATCTGCCGGTTTTCATGCAAACGGCGCAATGGCTGGACAGATACTTTCAAAAACAAAATCCTGTGATTTCCGAACTGCCTTTAGCCCCCGAAGGCGGGGAATTTCGACAAATGGTCTGGAAAATTTTATGCGATATTCCTCTGGGGCAGGTTTGGACCTATGGCGGCATAGCCAAGATGATTGCCCGGAAAACCGGAAAGACAAAAATGTCGGCGCAGGCCGTCGGCGGCGCGGTCGGTCATAATCCGATATCCATTATCATTCCCTGTCACCGGGTTGTAGGAACAAACGGCAGTCTGACGGGGTATGCGGGCGGATTGGACGTCAAGATCAAGCTGCTGGAACTGGAAGGCGCAGATATGTCGCGTCTGTTCCGCCCGAAAAAAGGAACGGCTCTGTAACCGTTTTATTTTTTCAACAACGGCAAGCGCGCCAGCATATTTTTCAGCCTGATCGCCGTTCTGGGCATCGGTTCGGCGACCGTCAGACCGACAATTTCCTTTTCAGCCGCAATATTATTGATCAAAGAAACAACTTCGTTTATTTCCCGGGGCGGATTATCGTTCCCGTTTTTGGTCAATCCGAGCTCAGCCGGCTGAATTTTTCATTTTTAAATTCTGCCATGCAGCGGCGGAACAGTTCGCGGTCTGACGGCGTCCAGCCGGTTATGCAGTCTTTGCCGACAAATAAAACCGGAAACGACGTCCGGCTTTTAATGCCGTGCGTTTCTGCCAATTTATAAAAACGTTTATAATTTTCTTTGTTCCACATATCCAAAACGGTAAATTTAACGTCGGGATTGTCGGGAACAATCCAGGATTTCATGTCTTCCTTTAAAACGTCGCAGAAAAGGCACGGTTCGGAAAAAATAACCACTTCCTTTTGAATTTCAGCCCGCGCGTCAAAAGAAAAGATTAAAAAAGAAAACAACGGCAGATATTTTTTCATAGCGGCCTCCTTTATTCGATGCAGCAGTCGACGGCCTTTCGGACAAAGGCTTTCATTTTATCCATGGCGCTTTGCTTTTTTTCCTCTTTGCCGGCGGCGGAAATATCTTTGCCTGCGGAAACGGCTTCGATTTTTTCGGACAGCTGAACCATGTCTTCGCGTTTGTCTTCAATCCATTTTACGTCCGAAGTATCCAGCATATTCATGTTCAGCCCCCAAAACAGGCAATACAGCTCATACGCCTGTGAAAACAATTTGTACGCTTCTTCTTTATGTCCCAGACTTTGCTGTTTCGTACCGACTTCCATCAGCCGCATGGCCGAAGCCAGCAGATGTTTCGATATGCACCAGACTTCGCCTTCATACTGCGGAATGACTTTCTGCATCAGCGTTTTGCGCAGTTCGCGGACTTCCTCGATTAAATCGTAAAAAGAATTTTTTCCCGTTTTCGCGCCGCTGAAGACCAGATGTTCTTCAATCGAAATCAAATTCATGATCGCAATCGTTAAATCCTGATCAGAAGATAAATCTTTCGGATTGACTTTTTTAGTCGCGTCGATTCTTTCCACGAATTCTTTAACGTCTTTTGCTTTTTTCATTTTTTTATCTCCTTACAGCGAAATGGGAAAATAAGTGAAAAACACACTGGCCGCCAGCAGCCAAACGACCGGCAGAACAACCTTTTCAAACGGAAAATGAGCATGGCCGCCGTTTCTTGCCTTTATCCACTGGTAAAATTTCTGGGAATAAATAAACAGCAGCATGCCCAAAATCGTGCTGAACAAAATCGGGTCAAGATAAAATACGTTCCAGATAATCACCGGCGTATAAACGACTTCCTTGATATAAATAAACCCGATCATGCCGACGGAAACAGCCATCAGCAAAAAATCGCGCCCCGGAAAGCGCCAGTTTTTCTTGTCAAAAAACAAAATTGTCCAATACCCCAGCAGCGTCAGCAAAGCGCCCGCCCATAAACCGACGACAGCGTCCGCCACGCCCAGTTTTCTGGCAATTTCCAGCGAAGCGCCGATCGCTACCGTACAAACGGCGCAGGCCGGATTGGCCAAAACGGCCGAAGGATAAAACAGTCCGGCGGTTAAAAACAAAACGAGTTTTTTCATATTGACCTCTTTTTATATGTATTTATCTTAATATGTATTATTATCACTATATATTGATATTGTCAATAAAAATTATTTACAAACGGAGCAGTTTCTGATATATTTCATAAAAACAAAGGGTTAAGGTTTTTTATGCAGCAGCTGCCCGTCGAAATTATGGAACAAGCCGTCAGAGGAGTCTATTATATCGGTCACCCGCTGCGACTGCGTATTTTGGAATTTTTGGATATTCACGGCCCGTCTTCCGTATCCGACATAACCAAAGGAATCGGCGAAGAACAGATTATTGTTTCTCAAAATCTGAAAAAACTGCGCGACGCCTGCCTGGTCAAAACGCAGCGCCGGGGAATTTTTATTTACTACGCGCTCAGCGGAGAATACCCGGCCAGTTTATTTCACTGCACCCGGAAACTGTACGGTTATATGACGGACGATTTTAAATTTCTGGCAGACGGCGTCAAACTGCCTTTACCGCGCGATTTTATGACGATGACGGCCAATCATATCAAATTGTTCGCGCATATTGATAAAATCAGAATCCTGGAATACCTGACTTTGTCCGGGGAAAGCTGCGTATCCGACATTGTCAAAGGAACCGGCATTGAACAGCTGAAGACATCGCAGTATTTAAAACGCCTGCGCGACTGCGGATTCGTCAAATCCAGAAAAGACGGCCGGTTTGTTTATTATGAAATCACACAGGGAATCCATAAAACGATTATACAGTGTATTCACCGGCACTTTGACGCTAATCCAGCGTGTTTTTGTAAGCCTTCATCGTAACGCCCGTAATAATTGCCATCAGCACCAGCAGCGGCCATAAATGCGGAACGATATCCGTAAACTCCGATCCTTTCAGCATAATGCCGCGCACAATACGCACAAAATATGTCAGCGGGATACACCGTCCGATCGTTTGCGCCCATTCGGGCATTCCGTAAAAAGGAAACATAAATCCGGTCAACATTAACGAAGGCAGCAAAACGAAAATTGACATTTGCAAAGCCTGCGTTTGATTTTTCGCCACCGTTGAAATTAAAAATCCTAACGACAAGTTACAAATAATAAACAATACCATACATAAAAACAACAAACCGAAACTGCCGATCACGGGAATAGAGAACAGAAAACGGGCGATTGTCAGAATCAGCAAAGCCTGAAATAAACCGATAAAAATAAAAGGCGTTATTTTTCCGATCATTACTTCCAGCGGACGGACGGGCATCGCCAGCAGATTTTCCATTGTGCCGCGTTCCCGTTCGCGCGTCAAAGCCAGCGCCGTCATCATGACGCCCGTAAAAATCAATACAATACCGATCAGCCCGGGGACAATATTGTAACGGGTAAAACCTTCCGGGTTATAGGATTTTTGCACCTGAATGGAAAAAGCAGGCGATTCCTGCCGCAGTTTTGCCAGACTGCCCGTCATTTCACGGGCAATAACTTTGTCTGCGATCTGTGTCAAAGCGCCGACCGCTCCGCTGATCGTACCGGGGTCGGAAGCGTCCGCCTGCAGCAAAACGGACGGTTTTTGCCCGCGGATCACATCTGCGGTAAAATTGTCCGGAATCGTAACGACAAACATCACATCGCTGCGGCGCAGCAGACGATCTCCCTGAACATCGCTTGCGGCCGGCACGGTAAATTTAAAATAGTCCGATGTTTCCAAAGCCGCTGTCAGGCTGCGTGTCAAAAACGTATTATCGCGCAAAATCACGGCCGCCGGCATATGCTTCGGATCCATGTTGATCGCGTATCCGAACAGCAGCAGCTGTATAATCGGCAACATGACAATCATCACCAGCGTCGGCCGATCGCGTTTTAACTGAATAAATTCTTTGCAGATCAAAGCCTTCATTCTTTGCAGAGAAAAATCAAACATCTCAGTTTTCCTTCGCGTTTTTTAAATAATAAATAAACGCATCTTCCAATGTTGTCGGAATTTCCCGCCAGACGCAACCGTTCGCCAGACGCATTAAAACCGTTTTCAGTTTTTCGGCGTCCGGGCCGCAGATATGCAGATGTTCCCCGAACAAAGCCATCGTCGTTATATCAGGACAATCTTCCAATTTTAAACGCAGAACAGCCGTCTGTCCCCCCGTTACATCAAATGTTTTCAGTCCTGTTTTCGCAATCACTTGTTCTACGGTTCCCTGCGCCATAATATTGCCGTAAGCGATATATACGATCTCATGACACCGTTCGGCTTCGTCCATATAATGCGTACTGACCAGGACCGTCAGTCCGTTATCGGACAAGTGATTGATTTCGTCCCAAAATTCACGCCGCGCTTTGGGATCGACGCCTGCCGTCGGTTCGTCCAGCAGCAAAATATCCGGTTCGTGCAAAATACACGCGGACAGCGCCAGACGCTGTTTCCACCCGCCCGACAGACTGCCTGCCAGCTGGCCGGCGCGCGACGTCAGGCGCAGTTTTTCCAAAGCCTCGTCAACCCGGCGCCGGACATGATCCATACCGTATATATTCGCTGTGAATTCCAAATTTTCACGAATGGTCAAATCTTCCCAAAAACTGAATTTTTGCGTCATATAACCGACTTTTTTACGGATCAGCGCGCTTTGCGTTAAGATATCAAATCCCAAACAGGTTCCGTTTCCGCCGTCCGGCGTCAAAAGACCGCATAACATTCGGATTGTCGTCGTTTTACCGCTGCCGTTCGGTCCCAGAAAACCATAAATCTTTCCCCGCGGCACAGTAATATCGACATGATTGACGACGACGCGCCGTCCGAAAGTTTTAGTCAGCCCTTTTACTTCAATCGCCGGCGCGTTCATTTTGTTTTATCCTTACGTTCACGGGCAGTCCGGGCGGTAAATTCAGCGTTTTGTCGTCAAAGACGGCTTCAATCATAAAAACCAGTTTTTCCCGGCTTTCCACGCTGTAAATAACCGGCGGGGTAAATTCGCTTTGCGTGGAAATAAAAGACACTGACGCCGCAATCCCCGCGGGCGGACAGGCGTCGCAAAAAACCGACACTTTCGCCTCCGGTTTAATTTGCGAAAAAACATTTTCCGGCACATAAAAACGCGCTTTGACATTTTCGGGCGGCAGTACGGATACGACCGGCGTTCCCGCCGGCACAAATTCGCCGCGGCGGAAATAAACGTCCTGCACCCGCCCGGCGACGGGAGAAACCGCCGCGTTATTTGCCGCCTGTTTTTGTATTTTCTTTAAATCCTGAACTGCGGCTTCAATTTCTTTGCGCGCCGCGGTTAATTCGTCTTCGCGCGCGGCCAAAGTCGCCGTTTGAAACGAAGCTTCCAACTCTTCCGTTTTTGCGCGGGCGTTTTCATAATCGGAACGCTTTTTATCATAATCCGACCGGCTGATATTGCGCGTTTTTATCAGTTCTTCCGCCCGCATAAATTCTTTGCGCGCATTATCCAGAACCGCCTGCGCCTGCGCTTTTTGTTTTAAAATAACGTCCAGTTCCTGCCTGCGCTTGCCTTTGCTTAAATTCGACAGGTTCGCATACGCTTTGTCCAGAACGCTTTGCGCGCGCGCCAGATCGGCGGCCCAAATTTCCTCGTCAAGGCGGAACAGTCCGGTTCCCGGATCGACAAGCTGTCCTTTAACAACGTCTATCCGGTCCAAAATCCCGCCGGTATAGGCGGAAACATAAACGTATTCGCCTTCAATATAACCGTTATAAGTATTTGTTTCTTCCGATTGACAGGAGGCTGCCAGCAGGCAGAAAAGAAGCCGCAGTTTTTTCATTATTCCTCCCTTAACGCTTTTAAAACAGCGTCGCAGCTGCGCATCAGCAGCGATTTTGTCTGTTCCATCAGTTCCGGCGTATATTTTTTTATACCCAGCCGACGCAGCAAAGCCGTTTTATGGATTCTGAACATGACGACCTGCCCCAGCAGAATATGCGTTTGCAAGACGGCTTGCCTTGAATCCGGCGGCAAATTTAATTCAGAAGCGACCAGCCCCGACAAACGTTTATGCAGAGGTTCAAAAATCGCCGAATAAAACCGGTCGTACGCCGCCGTCGGTTTTAACAGTTCTTTCATTAAAAGCTCGGCCTGAATTTCGGAAACCGCCTCACTGCATAAAAACTCATAAAATTGCCCGATAAAATATTTTATTTCTTCCCGCGGAGGCATATTTTCCGCCGCCGCCATTTTTTCACGCACGGGTAAAACGAAATGATCCGAAATATATGCGACTACGTCTTGCAAGACAGCTTCGTACAACTTTTGTTTCGTGCCGAAATAATAATTGATCGAACATAAATTTACCCCCGACCGCTTTGCCAGATCGCGGGTTGAAACGCCGTCAAGACCGTATTTGGCAAACAGTTTCGCGGCAGAGCGCAGCAGCTTCGTTTTTGTATCCGTCATACTTTTTTCCTTTTTTGAAAAAAGTAGCACGGGAACGGAATTAAGTCAAACGTTTGAAATAATATTTTTTTAAATTTAGTTATATCACATTGAAATATAATTGTTTTTTATAACACTAATACTCTAATATTTCTCTGAAAGAATTAAATTTAAAAAACAGATGATGCCGTGCCGCGGCAACGATTCTGATTTTGTCGCCGTAAAATTTTTTCTGGTTATCCAGATTAAAAAACGGTTCGTTTTCAGAAAATACGGCTTTGTCAAAATCATTGCGGACAGCCGGTTTGCGCGCCGCGTAAAGTTCTTTTAAAAAATTCAGTTCCACGGCGCAGCTTTCGACGCTGCGCAGCGACTGCAAACGATTATATTCGGAAAACTCCTCGTCCGTTTCGACCATATACTGCCGCCTGAAAGCCAGATAGTTATTCAAATCAACCGATTCCAGCACGTTTAAAATTCGTTTCGACAACCCCAGATCTTCATCAAACAAATACGGATTACCGTTGACCGCGACACGTTTTTTTACCTGCGGCAGTCCGGCGTTCAGCAAAGACGAAACAAACACGCCGGCCGAATACGCAATCACGTTCAATTCGGCATACTTTGAAAAATCAAACGGGATTTTCAAATCGTCATAATCAAATAAAATTAAAACATCGTCGGCGGGATCTTTTAATTCCGCGAATTGACGTTCATCGCACCCCCAGCCCGCAAAAAAAACGATCAGCCGTTCCGAATGATGATTAATATATTGAAATTTCATTTTTTTCCTTTCCTGTCCAGCCAGTCAAAAACTTCCTGAATAAACAAATTAAAATCATCGCCGATTTCAAAAAACCTGATCTGATGTTCCAAACAGCTTTTTTTCACCGCTTCATTTTCCCGGATCATTTCTTCCGGACTGCGCGTTTCGTCATATAAACGCCTCTCGATTACATTTCTGTGTTTTATAATACGGCTGTTAAAGTATTTGTTAATATAACCGGCAGAAAAACCAATGCAGAAAAAAGCGGTGCGGTCAGGGTATTTTTTCTGCAGTTCCTGCAGTTTATCCGCGGGCAGATAGCACCCTTCCAGAATGATATTCTGATGGTTTTCAATATTAACCTCTATAATTCCGCGGACAATCGGCCACAGTCTTTGCGTGATTTGAGCGTCGTTTTCTATATCCAAAGCTTCCCCGCCGCGGATCAGCCCCATTTTCAAATGATCCAGAGAAATATAAGGCACGGCATGGCGTTCCAATAATTTCTGCGCCAGAAAAGTCTTGCCGCAGCTGCCGGCGCCGCCGATTGCTATAATCATTTTCTTTCCTTATTCAAAAAGCTTTGCGCCATTATACCTCTGATCTCTTCCGGAGGGCAAGACGACAAAAAAACGCCGGCGCTTTAAAGAGCTTGCCTTCGGCAAAGCGGGAAGTATAATAAAAAAAAATTTTTTAAAAGAAAGGCCGGAATATATGACAACGACGACAAGCGGCGAAGAATATAAACTTTTGCATCAGACGTCCCCTTTGGTTAAAGCGGCGCGGATTTTTACCCTGTTATGGATTTTACTGATCGTCATTCCTGCCGTTTATTTTACGACGACGCGCGCGGACAGCATCAAGGAATTTATCGCCGTCAAAACGATTGCCCGGGCCAACGGTATTTTAACGGAACAATACGCCGCCTTTTCCGATAAAGTTTTGGCCGGCATTGACATAAAAAAATACACGTCAAAAATCAAAGTGCCTGAAATCAAGCTGGACAAAGCGGAACAAGCCGCCGAAAAAACAAAAAAGGCGGCGTCGGCTTTATCAAAGCTGGGAATAAAAGAAGCCGCCAAAATCGGCGATACTTCCGACGCGATTCAAAAACAGATCAACAACGTAAACAAGCAGCTGACGAAGACAACCGAACAAATTAAAACGTCTTTAAATACGGAAATTCAGGCCGGTCTGAAAAAAGAAGTTTCTTCTTTAGCGCAAACGCAGATAAAAAAACAGCTGGCGTTAAGCAACGCTTCTTATAAAAACATGATAAACGGCAAATACGGCCTGACGTCCGAAGCGGACAGAAAAGCGATGAAAACGATTTACACCGAACTGGCCGGAAATAAAAACGGCGTTTTCAAAGACCTGTTCGACGGCATTGAAAAATACTACCGTTTTGCCTTTTATGCCGCTGTCGCGCTGATTTTGACCGTGACTTTGATCCCGCCCTTCATCGTCATGAAACTGGCGAAAAAGTTTTCCGCCGTCTTTACGCAGTGTCCTTATTGCAATAAAGTTTTTATGACAAAGAAAAACAAACTGGGACTGCTGAAACTGTTTAAATTCTGGTAATGCAAAAACACTGGTCGAAAGTCGAATATCTGCATCAAAGCGTCAAAAATCCCAACATTATCGTCAAGGGAACAAAAAGCTATTACAGCAACGCATGAACCGGAAACTTTGAAGATTACGTCGTGCGTTACCTTTACGGCGGCGCTTACAGCTTGCAACACTGGCAGCCGCAATGGCCGGTCGACAAACTCTATATCGGCGACTGCGTCTGCATCGGAGCGGAAGCCGTTATTCTGATGGGCGGCAACAATACGCACCGCAAAGACTGGTTTTCCAATTATCCTTTTATGGAAAAAATTGTTGAAAGCTACCGCCAAAAAGGCGACACCCATATTGACGACGGCGTCTGAATCGGTATGCGCAGCATGATTTTGCCGGGCGTGCATCTGGGCGAAGGCTGCGTCATAGCCGCCGGCAGTATTGTAACGAAAGACGTTGAACCGTACACGATTGTGGCGGGAAACCCGGCCAGAGTAATTAAAAAACGTTTTAACGACGCTGTAATCAACGATCTTTCGGCCTTAAAAATTTACGACCGTTCCGACGAAGAATTAGACCGGATACAGACGGCGCTTTGTTCCGACGACTTGAATTTTTTGAAAAAAGAACTTAATCAATTTAAGTGATTTTTTTGCAAAAAAACATCTTGACTTAATGTTAACTTTAACTTGTAACCTGAAAAATAATCGGCGATTCGATAATATATTCAGGGAGGTTGACATGATCAGTTGTGCCGTTACAACATCTGTTCTGGGGTGTTTTGCCACCTTTTTCCTGTTTTGGCGTTACACGTGGTTTTTGGATTTAACGCGCAAACAAAAAACAGGATTTTTTATCTTGTTTTTACTGGCCGGCTGTATCCCCGCCCTGACGTCTTACCGGTTTGAAAGCTTTTTGGGACGATACTTTGCCGCTTATCGGTATTCTTTATATTTCCTGTTTGTTTTCTGCATTATTTTATTTTCGGCAACCGTACTCAGGGACATGATCTGGACGACTGTTTACGCATTGGGACGGTTATTTAAAACGACCGGGATTGTTTCTCCGTTTTCCAAAACGGCTCTGATCCGTCTGAACGGCGTTTTATTGGTTTTCAGTCTTGTCTGCACGGGCCGGGCCTGTTATGAAGGCCTCAGAGTCCCCGCGGTAAAAACGCTGGAGTTCGCTTCCGGTAAAATCAAGCGGCCGGTAACGCTCGCCGTTTTAAGCGATCTGCATATCCACCGCGTTATCAATCCGGACAAGATAAAAGGCATTGTCGAAAAAACAAACGCCGAAAATCCGGACGTTATCTTGCTGGCCGGCGATATTATTGACGACGAACCCGGCAGAGTTTCCGAAACGGCAAAGCTGCTGCAAAATTTAAAAGCTTCCGGCGGAATCTATTTCGTTACGGGCAACCATGAATTTTACGCCGGTTATGAACCCAGCGTCAGCCTGTTGAAAGAATTGGGATTTGTTTTTTTGGAAAACAACGGAGCGTCTTTCCGGAATCAGCTGTATATTGCCGGAATACCGGATTTGTTTTCCGCTTCGGCTCATAAATTACAAATTGACCCCGCCGCCGCTTTTCAAAACGCCGCGCCGGATCAGTTCCGTCTGCTGACGTCGCACACTCCCGCCGATTTCGGAAAAAACAACGCTTTCGATTTGGAAATATCCGGACATACGCACGGCGGGCAGATTTTCCCGTTTCATATCTTTACTAAATTATACAACAAATATCTGGCCGGATTATATGAAATGGACAACAATGCGGCGATTTACGTTTCCCGCGGCAGCGGCCAGTGGGGCCCTCAACTGCGCTTTTTAGCGCCGGCGGAAATTACGATTCTAAAACTGGTTCCCGAAAACAATGAGGAATGACATGAAAAAATACGAAAATCAAACTTTCGATGCGGAACGGGCTTTGTACGCCTTGCGTTCAGGAATTGTTTCAAACTGTTCTTTTCAAGGACCGGCAGACGGGGAATCGGCCCTGAAAGAATGCAAAGACATTACCGTTGAAAACTGTTTGTTCGACCTGCGTTATCCGCTATGGCATTTAAACGACGGCCGAATCGAAAACAGCCGTTTTACGCCGGATTGCCGCGCGGCATTATGGTACGACGGCAACGCGGAATTAAACAACTGCGTTTTGAACGGCATTAAAGCCGTGCGCGAATGCAACAATACCCGCATTAAAAACTGTACGATTCACTCGCCGGAATTCGGCTGGTTTTGCAGAAAACTGGAAATGACCGACACGGTTTTGGAATCCGAATATCCGTTTTTAAAAAGCGAAAGCATTAAAATCAACGGCCTGAAAATGAAAGCGAAATATTCGTTTCAATATGTCAAAAACATAACGGTCAGAAATTCTGTTCTGGATACGAAAGACGCTTTCTGGCATGCGCGGAACGTCCTTATCGAAGACTGTGTCATTACGGGCGAATATCTGGGCTGGTATTCCAAAAACCTGCGTTTTGTCCGCTGTAAGATTACCGGCACGCAGCCTTTATGCTATGCGGAAAATCTGGTTTTGCAGGACTGCGAAATGACCGGAACGGATCTGGCTTTTGAATACAGCGACGTTCAGGCAAAAATCAACGGTTCCGTTTTAAGCGTTAAAAACCCTAAAAGCGGCCGGATCGAAGCGGACGAAATTCCTCATATCATTCTTGACGAAAACAAACTGCCGGGTTCGTCCTGCCGGATTATCAGCCGGGCGCGCCCGGCCGCCTGAGAGCAAAAAAAACGTCCGGCGCCTGCCGGACGTTTTTCTGTCCGAAAAAGTTACGGAACAAGTTTTAATCCGTTCACCCAATCCCGTATTCCCGACGTCCGGCTGCCGTAACCGGTCCAGCCGTTTTGTTCAACGCGGCAGCCTTTGCACTGCGCCGTCATGTCCCGGATCGTATTTTGAACGCCGCCGCCGCCGTGCGTAATAAACGGCACGACAGTTTTTCCGTTCAGGTCATAACTTTCCAGAAAGCTGCCGACCTGCGGCGTAATCGTGCCCCACCAGTTCGGCGATCCCAGAAAAATAACGTCATACTGAGCAATATTGCCGACTTTTGTTGTCAGTTCCGGACGGAAACCGTCCTGTATTTCTTTTTTTGCCTGTTCGGTCATCGGGCGGTATTCGGCCGGATAAGCATGATCTGATTTAATTTCAAACAAATCTCCGCCGATTTCGGCCTGAATGGCTTTAGCGACTTCGGCGGTATTTCCGCTGTAAGAATAATAAGCGATCAGAATTTTCTGCTGTGAAACATTTCCCATTTCGTCCCCCTGCGCAAAAGTTTTGTCAGATCCGAAAACCAAAAGCGATAAGATCAATACTCCCGATAAAAAAAGTTTTTTCATAAAAAGCTCCTTTAAGCTTCGAACGTGTTTGCGACTTCTTTCAGCCACTTTGTAATTTCGATATGCTGCGGACAATGCCGTTCACACTGCCGGCATTCAATGCAGGCGGACGCCTTTCCGTGCGTTTTTGTCATGTTGGCATAGTAGATTCTCTGCGCCGTAAAAGGTTTGTCCGTACGTTCCTGTTTTTCGGCGTTGTATAAAGCGAAATACTGCGGAATCGCAATTTTCATCGGACACCATTCCACACAATACTGACAGGCGGTGCAGGGAATGGCAATCGCGGCATGCAGCGCTTTGACGGCCTGTTCGACGACAGATTTTTCCTGATCCGTCAGCGGTTTAAAATTCTGCATATATCCGGTATTATCCAGCAGCTGTTCCATATCGGACATACCGCTTAAAACCATCATCACGCCGTCCAGACTGGCCGCGTAACGCACGGCCCAGGACGCCACGGACATATCCGGTTCGGCGTCTTTGAATATTTTTTCGACGGCGGGCGGGACAACGGCCAGAGTACCGCCTTTGACCGGTTCCATAACGATAACGGGCTTGTTGTATTTTTGCGCGATTTCATAACATTTCCGGGACTGAATACTGGCGTTGTCCCAATCGACATAATTAATCTGCAGCTGGACGAATTCGACTTCCGGGTGTTCTTTCAGAACGGTTTCCAGCAATTCCGGCATACCGTGGAAAGAAAAACCGATATGTTTGATTTTTCCTTCTTTTTTCTTATCCGCGATGAATTTAAAGCTGTCATATTTATTAACGTTGCCGATTGTTTCTTCATTAACGTTATGCACCAGATAATAATCAAAATAATCCAGCCCTGTTTTTTCCAGCTGTTTATCAAAGATTTCTTTTTGCTGCGCCCGAGAGGTCAGATAACCGGCGGGCATTTTGCTGGCGACCGTAAATTTATCGCGCGGGTGACGTTTTACCAGAGCTTCCCTGATTGCTATTTCGCTTTCGTATCCCATATACATCCAGGCGGTATCGAAATAGGTAAAACCGCGTTCCAGAAAAGTATCGACCATTTTATTTAATTCATCGTAATCAATCGAAGTCTGGTCTTTGGGATCTTTCAGCGGCAGACGCATAAAGCCGAACCCCAGTTTGTTCGTTTTATTGATTTTCGATTTAACTTCGTCGGAAACGGCGATCGTCTGGGCGATTGTCAGCTTCGGCAGCGCGGACAAAGCAAATAAAGCCAGAGAATTCATTAAAAACGTACGCCTTTGCATGAGTCTTTCCTTTCACTGAATTAATTTCAAAAACAGTTTAAAATTTAAAGTCAACTTTAAGGCAAGCTTTTTTTCCGCTTGCCCTCAAAAAAACTCTTGATTTAAAGTCAACTTTAATATTTATCCTGTAGCGGATCCATGGGACGAAAGGAACGGAATGAAAAAAATGCTTTTATCGGGAATAGCCGTATTCGGATTTATCGTTATCGGACTTGTTTTACACGCCGTACGCGAAATGGGCGCCGCTCCGACGCCGGAGGAATTAAAGTCTTTTGAAAAACTGCCTTATTTTAAAAACGGACAGTTTCGCAATCCGGAACCCGTCCGCCCGCCCATGACCGGAGAATACGAAGACAAAGTCAACCTTTTAAAACTGCTTTTTTCCAAATCCCACGGCCCTGAAAAACCTGCCGCCACACGCCGGCTGACACAGGATTCTTTCCCCGAAACGCCGGAAAACAGCGCAGTTTACTGGCTGGGACATTCTTCCGCAATGCTGGAATTAAACGGAAAACGTATAGGCGTAGATCCGGTCTTCGACAACGCTTCGCCGGTTCCCCTGACAGTCAAAAGATACCAACCCGCTCCGATCACGCGCGAAGAACTGCCGAAACTGGACTACATACTGCTGACGCACAATCATTACGATCATATGGAACGGAAAACCGTCCGGTCAATCCGAAACGGACATTTTATCGTTCCGTACGGTTTAAAGACCGCTTTGACCCGCTGGGGAATCGCGGCGGACAGAATTACGGAAATCGGTTGGCGCGAAACGTTTGAACAAGACGGTTTGAAAATCACCGCGGCCGAAGGAATCCATTTTTCCGGCAGAAGCCTGTCCGACGGCAATCAAACTCTGTGGAATTCTTATATTATAGAAACGCCGGATCAGAAAATATTCTGGGGCGGAGATTCCGGTTACGGACGGCATTACGCCGAAATCGGGCGGCAATTCGGCCCGTTCGACTGGGCCGCGCTGGAAATTGACGCCTGGAACGGCGGGTGGCTGGGCATACACATGTTCCCCGACCAGACCGTCCGGGCCGCCGTTGATCTGAAAGCCAAACGGCTGCTGCCGATTCACTGGGGCGTTTACGACCTGGCCTGGCACGACTGGCAAAAATCAATCAACCGGATTGTTGATCTGATCCGGGACAAACCCATAGAGTTGATGACGCCGGAAATGGGCGAAAAACTGACCCCCGGAAAAACGAAAACAACCTTTTGGTGGCAGAAAACAGACTAAACGTCTTTAATTTCCACAACCTGAAAACCGGCGTCGGCAACAGCGTCGGATAAGGCCTTGTCCGAAACGTCTTTCTTTACATGGACGTCGGCTTTTTTGGCCGCCGGATCAACGTCGGCGCTTTCAACGCCGTCAACGGCCAGCAAAGCTTTTTTGACAAAGTTTGCGCAATGTTCGCATTTCATGCCTTCGATCATAATACGTTTATTCATAGACGTACTCCTTTTTAAAACAAGCGGTTTATCCGGAAACCGGCGCAGACGCAGCGCGTTTGTCACGACGCTGACGGAACTGAAGCTCATGGCGGCGGCGGCGATAACGGGGCTGAGCATTATGCCGAAAGCCGGCCATAACACGCCGGCGGCCACGGGAATGCCGACGCTGTTATAGAAAAAAGCCCAGAAAAGATTTTCTTTGATATTCCGCAGCACTGCACGTCCCAGCCGCAAAGCGAACACAGCGGAAGCCAGATCGTTTTTCATTAAAACAACTCCGGCGGATTCTATGGCGATATCCGTTCCCGTTCCGACGGCCATGCCGATATCCGCGCGCGCCAAAGCCGGCGCGTCGTTTATGCCGTCGCCGATCATGGCGACTTTTTTGCCCTGCTGCCGTAAACGGCGGATTTCTTTTTCTTTGTCCTGCGGCAGCATATCGCTGACAACGCGGTCGATCCCCGTTTCACGGCGCACCGCTTCGGCCGTTTTCGCATTGTCGCCCGTCAGCAAAACGACTTCTATCCCCATTGATTTCAAAGCCGCGACCGCGGCCGCGCCGTCCGGTTTGACAGGATCGGCGACGCCGATCACGCCCGTCAGCTTTTCCCCCGCCGCGCAATATAAAGGCGTTCGCGCCTTTTCGGCCCAATCCAGTCCCGTTTGTTCCAACGTATTGACGATACCGGCTTTGCGCAGCATTTCGGCGTTTCCGACCAGACAGGAAACGCCGTTGATTTTTCCCGAAATCCCCTGCCCCGGAATTTGAACAAAGTCTTCAACCCGATCCAAAACGATACCGTCCCGCACTGCCTTTTCGACAATCGCCGCGCCCAAAGCGTGTTCGGACAGATGTTCCAGCGAAGCGGCCGTTTTTAAAACTTCGGCCTGAGAAATACCGTCAACAACGGCAATGCCGGCGACATGCGGTTTTCCTTGCGTGACCGTTCCCGTTTTATCCAAAGCGACCGCGTCAATACGGCCGGCCGTTTCCAACGCCGCCGCGGATTTAAACAAAACGCCCCGCGCCGCTCCGCGCCCCGTGCCGACCATAATCGCCGTCGGCGTCGCCAATCCCAAAGCGCACGGACAGGAAATCACCAGAACGGAGATAGCGGCGGACAAAGCAAATTCAACGCCGGCTCCGTACATCAGCCACACGGCCGCGGACACGGCGGCGATCACAATCACGACGGGGACGAAAACGCCGCTGATCCGGTCGGCCAGTCCGGCTATCGGCGCTTTGGAAGACGTCGCTTCGTCCACCAGACGGATAATCTGCGCCAAAGTCGTTTCCTGCCCGACTTTGTCGGCGCGCATCAGAAAATGCCCCGCCGTATTGACGCCGGCCGTCATGACCGCGTCGCCCGTTTTTTTTTCAACGGGCAGACTTTCTCCGGTCAGGGCGGATTCGTCCAAAACGCCGCGGCCTTCGATAATAACGCCGTCGGCCGGAATCCGTTCGCCCGCTTTGACGACAATAATGTCCCCGACGGCCAGCCGGTCGATATCGACGACCGTTTCAACGCCGCCGCGCATAACCGACGCCGTCTGCGGCGCCAAAGACATCAGCCCCGCGATTGTTCCGGCCGTTTTTCCTTTTGCGCGGACTTCAAAAAAACGTCCCAAAGTAATCAGAGTCAGGATCATGACGGCCGATTCAAAATATAAATTTGACGCGAAACGATGCGCGCCGGCCGGATCGCCCGCCCCCAGCAGAAACAGAATCCTGTAAAGCCCGAACACACTGAAAACCACCGCCGCGCCGGATCCCAGCGCGATCAGGGAATCCATGTTCGGCGCGCCGTGAAACAGCGTTTTGAATCCCGTTTTGAAATAATTGAAATTGATAAAGACGACCGGAACGGTCAACAATAACTGCGTGAAGGCGAACACGGCGGCATTTGCGGACATATCAAACCCCGCCGGCAAAGGCAGACCGAACATCGCGCCCATGGAAAAATACATCAGCGCCGCCGTCAGCACGACAGACAGGATCAGACGGGTTTTCAAATCCCGTTCTTCCGCCGCGAAAACGTCCCCGGGCGTTTTTTGTTCAGCCGTCCGCCCCGCTTCTGCGGCGCCGTATCCTGCCTTTTCAACCCCGTCAATAATTTCCCGCGCCGACAGAACGTCCGGGTCATAGCTGACCATCATATTGTTTTTTAACAGATTGACGGAAACGTCCGCCACGCCGTTCAACGCTGCGACGGCTTTTTGCACGCGGGCGGAACAGGCCGAACAGCTCATACCCGTAATATTGAAAATTTTTTTGTTCATGCCGCCTCCGCTCGAATCAAACAGACTTTGTATTTTAATAGTCTTAGCGTATATTTTCTTTTATGCAAGCGGTACAAAAGGCAGAGGCCGGCTGCAGAATTGATTAATCCGAATTGATTTTTACCGACCCCCCCCCCCCCCCCCCCCCGGGCGGACGCCGGCGCGATAAGGCTTTTGCGCGAAAACGCCGGGCCGTCTTTATCGATGAACGGCTTGTAACGTCCGCCCGCTTTAACACAAGCGGGCTTTCGTTATGAAAGATCAAAGGGGGACGGAACAAATGTTTTTCAAGCCGAAAAAAACAGGAATAAATTTTCTTTGCGACGCCATTATTTTACCGCAGTATTTTAACTTTGAACGCGAATTTAAAGAAAAATATCCCAACTTCAAACGCATTACGTTCGACAACTGGAGCCTGTTTACCGCGGTGTATTTCACCTATGCGATACAATATTCTTTACGGCGAATGGAACTGCCGGATTATATCCGCATCATGACGCGGACGGTCAATTATTTTGAAACGCAGTACCCGCGGTTCCGCAGCGCTTTGGCCAGCCTGATGAAAGTTTACCACCTTTCGGACGACTTTGAAACGTATCGGGGAATCTGGCTGGCGGGAAATTTCCTGCAGACACAGCAGGAAAATCTGTCCGACAACGATATCTGTATGGACAAAGAAATCGCCGGCATAATCGCCAAATTAACAACCGTCGTCAATATGTATGAAACCGTTCCTTTTCATCGTACCTGATGAACCTGTGACGTTCATTCACCGAACTCCCGCTCTATCACTAAAAAAGCCACCTGAAAGGTGGCTTTTTTAGTGATGGGTGCGGGAGTGGGATTTGAACCTCACGACCTTCAGGTTATGAGCCTGACGAGCTACCGGACTGCTCCATCCCGCGATAAGATGTAGCTTATATAACACCGCCCGTTCCTATTGGCAATACTTTTTTCATTTTATTTTACGCAAAGGCAAACTAAACCGCCTGCGGCAATTCAAACATTCCCCGAAAAATAAAAAAAGGGGGAAAATTTCCCCGCTTTTTTATTCATGTCTTTAATGAGCGTCAGTCCAATTATCGCCGACGCCGACTTCCGCAATCAAAGGAACGGACAGCTGAACGACGTTTTCCATAACGTTCTTCACCACTTCGGCAACAGCCGCCGTTTCGGATTCCGGCATTTCCAAAATCAGTTCGTCATGCACTTGCAGCAATAATTTCGCGGACAAGCCCGCTTTTTGCAAAGCCGGCGTCAAACGAAGCATCGCCTTTTTAATAATATCGGCCGCTCCGCCCTGTATCGGCGCGTTAATCGCCGCGCGTTCGGCAAACTGGCGGCGGGCGGCGTTTCTGTCGTCAATGCTGCCAACGGAACATTTCCGACCGAAAGGCGTTAAAACATATCCGTTTGAACGGGCGAAATAAACGGTTTCTTCCATATAGGAACGAATTTCCGGATAACGGGCAAAATAAGCGTTGATATAATCCTGCGCTTCTTTTCTGTCTATGCCCAGCTGGCGCGCCAGACCAAAAGCGGAAATACCGTAAATAATCCCGAAGTTAATCGCTTTTGCGCGACGGCGAACCATCGGATCCATGCCTTCGACGGGAACGCCGAAAATTTGCGAAGCCGTTGCGGCGTGAATGTCTATTCCCTGTGCAAAAGCTTCTTTCAGCCCTTTAACGTCGGCGACATGAGCCATTAAGCGCAGTTCAATCTGCGAATAGTCGGCGGACAGCAGTTTATTGCCGGGGGCGGCGACAAAAGCGCGGCGGATCGCGCGTCCCTCTTCTTGCCTGATCGGAATATTCTGCAAGTTCGGATCGTTGGAAGACAAACGCCCCGTTGAAGCAACCGTCTGCATAAAGGTTGTATGCACACGCTGCGTTTTCGGATTAATTTGCGTTTGCAGCGCGTCGGTATACGTGCTTTTTAATTTCATAAATAATCTGTAATCCAAAATATCGCGGGCGATTGAAAAACCGTCGTCGGCCAATTCTTCCAAAACGACCGCTTCCGTCCCCCAAGATCCCGTCTTGGAATTTTTTACGCCTTTGGGCAGATTCAACTTTTCAAACAAAATCCGGCCCAGCTGCATCGGAGAATTTAAATTAAACTCTTCGCCGGCGGCCTTATGAATCTTTTTTTCCAAAGCCGACATCTTTTCCCCGAATTCCGCGCTGAGCTGCTTTAATTCATTTTCACAGACCTTAATGCCGGCGCGTTCCATATCATACAGCACTTTAACGCACGGACGATCCATCGTTTCATACAAAGCAACCAGTTTTTCGTTTTCCAGCCGCTTTTTAAAAAAATGATACAGCCGTAAAGTAATGTCCGCGTCTTCCGCCGCGTAATCCAAAGCTTCTTCCAGTCCGACTTTATCAAAAGTAATCTTCGCCCGCCCCGTACCGCATACGTCGCGGTATTTGATCGTATGGTAATCCAGAAACAACGCGGCCAGATCGTCCATATTGTGGCGATGCGCCGCCCCGTCCAAATCATAAGACAATACCATTGTGTCTTCAATCGGATCCAAATTCAGCGTTCCGTATTCATTCGCCAGAACATGCCAGTCAAATTTTATGTTATGTCCGATCTTTAAAACGCCTTTGTTTTCCAAAACGGGTTTTAACAAAGACAGAGCCTGTTCCAAAGGAATCTGGCGGATTTTTTTCTGTTCTTCCTGCGCTCCGAACAGATCGGCCTGCGGATTGCGCGGACGGTGGCGCAAAGGGACGTAAAAAGATTTTCCTTCTTCAAAGCAAAAAGAAAAACCGACCATTTCCGCTTGTGCCGCCGACAAAGAATCCGTTTCCGTATCTATTGCCAAAAAGCCTTTTTCTTCGGCGATTTTCAGCTGTTTCTCCAGCTCTGATGCGTCTTGAATCAACTTATATTCTTTTTCAACTTTGCGGATAACGGGAAAAGAAACGTCTTCTTTTTTTTCTTCCGCCGAAGCAATCCATACCGGCAATTTGGCCAACAGGCTTTTGAAACCCATTTCCTGAAAAAAAGATTCCATTTTTTCAATCTGCGGCGCCCGCAGCAAAAAAGACGAAAGCGGCTTTTCAACCGGCGCAAAAGCGTCCAAAGTCACCAAGCGCTTTGAAATACGCGCCAAATCGGCGTCGGCCGTTAAAACTTCGCGGCGTTTGTTTTGCTTGATTGACGACAGGTTGTCCAGCAGATTTTCCAAACTGCCGTATTCCGTAATCAGCGCCGCCGCCGTTTTTATGCCTATGCCGCGCACGCCCGGCACGTTGTCGGACAAGTCGCCAGCCAAAGCCTGCACATCTATGACCTTATCCGGTGTAACGCCGAATTTTTCGATCACCTGTTCCGCTTCAATGTTTTTTTGTTTCATCGGGTCATAAATCGTCACGCCCGAACCGACCAACTGCATTAAATCTTTATCCGCCGAAACAATCGTTACTTCCGCCCCCTTTTCGCCGGCCAGCCGCGAATATGTCGCCAGCAGATCGTCGGCTTCGAAGCCTTCCATTTCGACCTGCGCCAGATTAAAAGCGTCGACGGCCTGACGCAACAAAGGAAATTGCGGAATTAAATCTTCGGGCGTTTCCTTGCGCGTTCCTTTGTAATCAGGAAAAATATCTATACGAAACGTTTTGCGCGACGCATCAAAAACGACGGCCATATAATCCGCCGGCATTTCCTTTAACAGCTTCATCATCATGGAACAAAAACCGTAAACGGCATTCACCGGCTTTCCGTCCAGACGGGTCATCGGCGGCAAAGCATAATATGCGCGGTAAATATACCCCGATCCGTCGATTAAAACGACTTTTTTGTTTTTCAGGCTGTCGGTCATCAGATTACGTTCCTTTGTTAATTACGGGAAAATACTTTATAGCGTTTTGCCGCAAAAGAAAAGAGATCGGGCGTTTATTTCTGAAATTGCACGGCCGAAAGCTGCGGCAATCCGTTTATTCCCTGCCGCCTGACACAATGGACTGCTTCACACTTCGTGTTCGCAGTTTCGGTTTCTTATTCTTCCCTTTTCCGAAATTGCGAGGCCGCAAGGCCGCGGCAATCCATT
Organism: Alphaproteobacteria bacterium; assembly: GCA_051888155.1. Lineage (GTDB taxonomy): Bacteria > Pseudomonadota > Alphaproteobacteria > CAAGCB01 > CAG-977 > UBA11549. The sequence goes on along the minus strand of JBJFAY010000153.1, from coordinate 3,173 downwards.
GATTGCTTATTTGTTCTGACTTTAATTCAGATGTTTCCAACTAAATAACTGTTGTTGTTCAAATAATGTATCGTATAAATCAATCCATTGCGGATTCATTGATACGATTAAATCAATTTTCCGTTTCCGATTTCCGGCCTTAATCTGTTTTTCTCGAAGAAAAGCGGACTCTAAATCGTCAAAAATCTCATAATATCCTAATTTATCAATGCCGTACTTTTTTGTAAATCCGGCAACGCTTTTTTGTTTATGTTCGTAAATACGTCGTATTAGGTTTGTTGTCGCTCCGGCATAAAGCGTTCCGTTTTTTCTGTTAAACAATATATAAAAATAAGCAGGCATGTTAAATAACTCCGTTAAATGAAGCATAATGCAGCGTCACGGCCTTTTCAACAATTTCCGCAATTGTGCCGCCTGACACAATGGACGGCTTCACACTTCGTATTCGCAGTTTCGGTTGTTTTTATTTTTGCATCAAACAAAAAAATAAAGGCGGAGAATAACTCCGCCTTTATCGTTTTTATGCTCTTTAAGACTAGAACAACTGCAACACGCTCTGAGACGCCTGCGAAGCCATGGACAAAGAATTGACGCCCAGCTGCTGACGTGTCTGAAGAGCCAGCATATTCGCCGCTTCTTCGTTCATGTCGGCCAGCGTCAGTTTGTCCGCGCCGGACTGCAGGTTGTTGATCATGTTTTGCGTAAAGTCTTCGCGGATCTGAACCGTTGACAGGTTCTGACCGAATTCGGAAGCCTGAGCGCGCAACATGGAGGTCGCTTTGGTAATTTGATCCAAAGCTTTTTCAATGCTGGCGTTGTCTTTCCATTCGTTCTCGGAAACCGTGAAGCCCAGCCCCTGAGCATTAAAAGTTACGCCTTTCAATTCCAGTGTGCTGGTGCGGTTTTCGTTAAACACAACCGTCAGATCATCGCCGTTCAACAGGTTGATACCTTTGTAAGACGTATCTTTAACCAACTGGTCAATCTGCGTCAAAACATCATCAAACTGTTTGGCATAAGCCGCACGTTCATTGTTACCGTTTGTCGCAGCTCCGGAAACGCCTAATTTTTCGGCCAAATCACCGGAAATGACCATATCGTCGCCTTGTTCGGATTTGATGACCAAGCGTCCTTTATCATTAAACTCGGCGACAATACCGTCTAAGGCATTGATTTTCAGACGAAGGGATTCAGCAGTGTCGTCGGCCGTCAATGTGATTGTCTGACCGACATCCATGCCGAAAGCTTCCGCGACAGCTCCGCTGACTTCAACGGAAGTCGTGTCTTTGGTAGCGAACGTCATATTGCCATCAACGATGGTGGCGCTGAATTTACCGGTGCCGATCATTGTTTCGACAACCGTGGCAAACTGCTGCACCGTAGAACCGGCGGCAACGTTAATTGAAGCTTCGCCGATTTTTGCCGTCGCAGCCGTTGCGGCAGTGTCTTCTGCAATCGCACCCGATACGGAATATGTCGTTTTGCCGTCTTCGGTTACTGTTTCCGTAATGGTAATGCCTTTGACAAAAGCTTTACCATCAACAGAGGAACCATCGCCTTGGATCGTATATTCATTACCGGCGGCGTCAGCCACAACGTAGCTTGTCGTACTGTCTGTCGAGATAAGTTTAAACGAATCCGTCGCCGAACCGATCTCTTTCGTCATGGAATTTTTAGTGGCGTTCGTTACTAAATTGTATTTTACGCCATCCACCGAAATAGAACCGGCGTCGGCCAGTTCCATTCCCAGTCCGTCCAGCGTCGTGTCTTCCTGAACGTTAACCGTACCGGTAATTTTTGTCGCGTCGCCGTAACGGATCACCATTTCATCATCGGCTTCCGCGTTCGGAATCGCGTCTCCGACAACCAGCTGCGATTTTAAATTGTCCAAATCGAATTTAATCGTTGATTCGACAGAAGCGGAAATGTTCGCGGTATCACGCGCGCTGTTCGCAATGGATTTAGCCTGTTCGACAAAGTCCTGCAGAGTTGTAATGCCTTCATCGGCGACTTCCAACGTTGAAATAGCCTGGCCGATGCTGTCCAACAGACTGGACAGATCGTCGGCGCGCGAATTCAACGACTGCGCGGTAAAGTACGAAGAAGGATTGTCCATCGCGCTGTTGACTTTATAACCGGTGGACAAACGATCCTGCGTCGTATCAAGCAGCTTTTGAGTGTTTTTCAAGCTCAAAAGGTTGGAACGCATTGACGATGTAAGAGCAATTTTATCTGTAGCCATGAGATTTCTCCTTTTCTTGGATTAAATACAGCCCTTTAAGGGAATGACCCTTAACGGGCCGGTTTTCTGGAAACGGCGCTTCGGCCGTCTGTAAACTCCATTGTTAAAAAGCTAGCACAACTTTTCCGCCGGTTCAATAGGCAAATTTTTCCCACCCCCGAACGGCGCTGAAACACTCGTTTTTTTGTATTAAATCTCAGAGTCGCCCGTATAAAACAAACTTTTTTTATGACGTTTTTGCTACATTCCGGAGACCGAAAAATGCTTGGAAAAAATATATCAACAGATATAGCCGGAGAAACGACTCATCAAAAAAATAAGTTAAAAATATACTGAAAATAAAAAAACGGGAAAAAGTCATGCTTTTTCAAACCAAAAGAATTTACGAACCGGCCGGCAACGACGGTTTTCGCATTCTGACGGATCGGATCTGGCCGCGCGGCGTCAGCAAAGAAAAAGCGCGCATCGACTGGTGGGCAAAGGATCTGGCGCCGTCGGCACAACTGCGCCGGCGGTTTCATCAGGACGGCGACTGGGCGGCTTTTAAACGCGATTACAACCTTGAATTAAAGAAAAATGAAGCTTTGCTGAACCAGATGATCCGCCAAATTCGTTCGTACCCGAAAGTCACTCTGCTTTTCGCGTCCAAAGACGCCGAACACAACAACGCCGAAGCGTTAAAAGAATATTGTGAACGCATTCTGCCGGCGGACTGAATTAAATTTTTCCGTTTCCGGCTACCAATCGGCGGGCAAAAGAACTATATAAAATTTGTTCTTTTCTTTAAAACAATGAAAGCAGGCGCCATGATTGAAAAAACAGATTTTTGGTTTTCATCAGCCGGCCAAAACCGCAGGCTGCATATTTATCTGCCCGACGATTATTATGAAACCGAAGAGCGTTATCCCGTCATGTATATGTTCGACGGGCA
>JBJFAY010000152.1:0-2768 GCA_051888155.1 Alphaproteobacteria bacterium | reverse complement strand
ATATCGCATATTTCGACCTTTTTTTCAAGTCTTTTTTGTGATCGTTGTCACTGAAATAAAAATGGCGGCTGCAAGACAAAAATATCTTTATAAAATGGACAAAAACAAGGAAACGTCTGCTTTCAGCGCTTTTTTACAAAACAAAAAATAATAGTAACGTAATGAAAATAAAAGATTTTTAATGTTCTTATAAAAATTATGTTTTTGTCAAAAAAATTGAAAAAAAGCTTGCGTCATATAATTGCCTTGGTTACTATAAGCAATAACAGGGATATAATCCCGCTGCTTTAATTAAGGGATACTTTGAATATGGCGTTGAAATGGTCTGATGTTGATGAATTGGCGCAAGCCTTGGAAAATCTTTACCCGCAGACCGATTTGTCCGTTTTGGAATACGGCGAGCTGCGTAAAATGGCTGCCGGCGTTGAAGGATTTGACGATTCGTCCGTCCCCGATAACGACGATATGGAAGCCGTGATCAATGCCTGGATCGGTATTCAGTTTCCCGAAGAACCTGAAAAAGTCAATTCGGAAAACATAGAATAAGGATAAACGGCAATGGCTGAAGCTTACACATCTTGGAAATCCGCCGGAGGAAACAATGCCGATCATATCGGCGGGAACGGTTATGAATTTTCTTATGTCGATGAAACGGGGTATGAAAAAAAATCCATTCAGGTCGATTACGGATCATTGTTTTGCAACAAAGAAGAAACGGGGTATGACTGTTTTATTCCCGTCATGCCGGAAAGCAACGATATTTTAATTACGCACGGTCATGCGGATCATATCGGCGGGCTGGCGCATTTGATGAATTTGAAACGCGCCGAATTTGCCGCAAAACGTGAAAAGGGTGAAAATCTGACGATTCACTGCACGCCGTTTGCCGAAAAAATGATTAAAAATAATTTGCAAAGCTCCGGTATCCCGAAAGAAGAATTTCCCGAATTTCATTTGATTGAACCGGGAAAGCCTTTTGAAGCCAACGGATTTAAAGTTGAACCGTTTGCAATATCGCATTCTATTCCCGACGCAGTCGGTTTTGTGATCGAAAGTCCGGACGGTACGCGCATGATGACGACGGGGGATTTTAAAACGGCCAAAGTGCCGCTGGGGCAGGGGTTCGACGATGAAAAAGTCGCGGCTGTCGCGGCAAAGGGAATTGATTATTTGTTTATTGATTCGACTTCCGCGACGTCTCCGGGGGAAACGATCGGCGAATCCGAAGTGAAAAAAGGCTTGCGCGAAATTTTAAAACAGTCGCAGGGCGGTCCGGTTATCTCAGGAGTGATTTCTTCGTCGTGTCATCGTTTGCATACGGTTGCTTCCGCTTTGGCGGAAGAAGCGATTGAAGAAGCTGCTTTACTTGAAAAGAAATTCGGTTATCCCGTTGAACCGCAGCCGCGGACAATGATTTTGGACGGCGCGTCTTTGATTACGGCCCGGCGCGCGATGAATGCCTGCGGGTATAAGCTGGAAGACTTGATTAAACAGGAAACGGGCATTGATATTAAAATCGTAGCTTCCAATACAAAAGCGGCGCTGAATACGCCTCCGGAAGAACGCTTTTACGTCTGTACCGGTACGCAGGGAGAAGACGCATCTTTGCTGAAAATAGCGGAAGGGCGCAACAGAAATATTTCTCTGGCTGAGATGCGGGAAACGTCCGGCAGAGGAAAAGATCTGCCGGTTTATGTGTACGATCTGCAGTCTTGTATTCCGGGCAGCGAAGAAAAACATCAGGCTTTGGAAAATAAATTTAAAGAACAAGGCTGCACGACGTATTTCCCCAGCCGCTATAAGCCGAACAAATTTACGATCCATGCTTCCGGTCATGCCGGAGCGGGGGACGTGGCGAAAATTTGCCGGATCGTTTCGAAAAATTCCAAACGGCCGACAATGGTTGTGCCTATTCACGGTGATCCGGCTCAGCGCCGCAATGTGATGAAAATTGCTCAGGACAACGGTCTGAACGCTTGTATCGTTCCGAATATGGCGGAAATGAAATCCTTTAAACGTTATACCAGCTGGGAAGACGGCGGTAAGACCGAAGAATGGATCGGCGTCAACGACGCGAATAATGATTTCAGACGGCCTTATTTTAAATATGACCGGGTTCAGTTAAATGTTGAAACAAAAGAACGTTCAAAGATCGGGTATTACAGATACAAGCCGGCGGCTAGAAAACCCCGTCAGCAGCAGGGAGCCGTTCAATCGGCGGCTGTTGCCGGACGTTACGGCCGCGGCGAACGATAAACTGTTAAATGAAAAATGCCGGAAGTTTTTCCGGCATTTTTTTTAAGCTGATTAAAAAAAGCTGAGAAGCCTTTTTTATTTTCCGACGTCTTTGAACATAGCGATGGCGTTTTGTTTTTGAATCGGATCTGAAACAACGATACCGCCCATATTAAATCCGTTTTTATTAATAAAGCGATGCTGCAATTCCCGCAGGCGGTGGCCGTAACGGCTGCGCAATTCCAAAGCGCCGGGCTGAATATGAACGTTATGGACGATGTTGGCGCAATAAACGTAGCTGGCAATCGGGAATAAAAAAGCGGAACAGAGAATATCGCATAACTGCAGTCCGGCAAGATTGTTGCTGTGTCCGAAGCAGGGCATTTCGACAATATTTTGATACAAAGGGTATAAATGCCTGAATTTTTGCGTAAAAACAGAATGGGACAAGTTAATGTTTTTCATATAGTCACGGCTGTCCGCGATGACTATGCCGTAATCGCTTTCCTGCTGAAGGTAATTATCAAAGTAAG
>JBJFAY010000151.1:0-2794 GCA_051888155.1 Alphaproteobacteria bacterium | reverse complement strand
CGTTTACTGGCCGGTTTTTTGGAAGAGCAGGGGGGGGGATGCCTTTTGAGACGTGAACCGGGCGGTTCTCCCGGTGCTGAGGAAATCAGAAATTTAGTGGTTAAAGGCGCCGTCGGACGCTGGGACGTTATGACCGAAGCTTTGTTGATGTTTGCCGCCCGCCGGGATCATTTGGTAAATACGGTCTGGCCGGCTTTGCAAGAAGGTAAAACAGTCATTTGCGACCGTTTTGCCGATTCAACTATGGCTTATCAGGGGTTCGGATACGCAGACAAGGGGCTGGGGCAGGCCGCGGTTGAACAATTATACCAAATTGTCGTCGGTTCATTTAAACCGGATCTGACAATTATTCTGGATATGCCCGTTGAATCAGGTGTGGAACGGGCTTTAAAGCGTGATGCAAACGCTAATCGTTATGAAAAAATGGGATTGGATTTTCACCGTAATCTGCGGCGGGCTTTTTTGGAAATTGAAAAAAAAGAACCGGAAAGATGCGTTGTTATTGACGCGGCCGGCTCGGTAGAGGATATTCATGCCGCAATCGTTTCCGTTGTTCAAAAGCGTTTGTTGGAAATAAAACGGCATGAATGATTTTTGTGTAAAGACACCTGAAGAACAGATTGATTTATTCGGTCATGACGACGCTCAGAAAATTCTGCTGGATTTATGGAATAAAGGACGTTTGGCCGGATCTTGGCTGTTCTGCGGTCCGCGGGGGATCGGCAAAGCGACTTTAGCTTACCGTCTGGCCAGATTTGTGCTGGCTCAACCTTCAGAAACGTCCGGAGATAATTTATTTGGTGAACCGGAACCGCCTGACTCATTGTTTATTTCCGAAAATCACCCTGTTTTTAAATCTGTCGCTCAAAGAATGAATCCGGGGCTGAAAGTTATTGAATGCGGATTAAAGGAAGAGGAAATTAAAAGCAGGCAGGCTTTAATTGATGCGGGAAAACCGCTGGATCCGGAAACGGAAAGAAACCGCCGGCGCTTTGACGAAATCAGAATTACCGACGTCCGGGAAGCGGAAACGTTCCTGCATTTAACCGCCGGGGCAAACGGTTGGCGGATTGTTATTATTGATTCTGCCGACGATATGAATTCTAATGCTGCAAACGCTTTACTGAAATCATTGGAAGAACCGCCTGACAACACATTGATTATTTTAATCAGTCATGTTCCCGGAAAGTTATTGCCGACTATTCGTTCCAGATGCAGGAAGTTATCCTTAAAACCATTAGAAAACAAGTGCTTGGAAGATATATTTAAAGCAAAGTACAATCATATTTCAGATCAGGACTGCCATTCTTTGGCTTTGTTATCCGAAGGCAGTCCGGGAAAGGCTTTAGCTTTAACGGATCATGACGGGCTGCATGTTTTTAAGCAAATGCAGGCTTTGTTCTCTGATTTTCCGGAACTGTCCGTTTCCAAAGTATATGACTTTGTCGAAAAAACCTTGAAAGACAAAGAGCTGCTTAAAACGGCTCAAGTATTGTTAATTCAATGGCTGGCCGGCGTTTGTATTTCAGCCGAAAAAACGGACGAAGAAGAAATTTTTCCCTCTGAAGCCTTATTAAGAAAGCGTTTGCAGGATACTATTCCCGTTCTGAAGCTAATGGATCTGACAGATGAATTGCAAAAAGCTTTCGCTGATATTGATCTGGATCAAAAACAGGTTTTTATCAATGCTTTCTTGACGTTGCAAAGGGAGGCCGGATAATGTTTTTTGTTGACAGTCATTGCCATTTAAACTTTCCCGATTATCAGTCTGAACAGAATAAAATCATTGAACAGGCGGAAAATGCGGGAATTAAGCGTTTTTTGACGGTTGGTACAAAATTGGAAGAACTGCCGGATCTGCTTGCTTTAACCGGCTGTAATCCTCATATTTTTGCTTCTATCGGTATTCACCCGGAATATGCGACAGAGCAGGGCGGTAAAACATTATCACCGCAAGATATCTGCGCCGCGGCAAATGCTCCGAAAATTGTAGCTATTGGTGAAGCGGGGCTGGATTATCATTACGGTGCGGAAGAAACGCATGAAGCGCAGAAAACTTTGTTCCGTATTCAGTTAAAAGCGGCAAAACAGTCCGGTTTGCCTATTATTATTCATTCCCGTGAAGCCGAAGACGATACGATTGCTTTACTGCGGGAAGAATCCGGTTCCGGTTTACGCGGCGTTTTGCATTGCTTTTCATCGCAGAAAAAACTGGCGCAAGCCGGATTAGAGCTGGGACTTTATATTTCCGCTTCCGGGATTATTACATTTAAATCTGCCGAAGAATTGCGCTGTACTTTTAAATCCATACCTCTGGATCGTTTGTTAATTGAAACGGACGCGCCGTTTTTGGCGCCGGTTCCGTTCAGAGGGCGCAGAAATGAACCGGCTTTTATGATAAAAACAGCTGAAACTCTGGCAGCGCTGAAAGAGGTCAGTCTGGATCAGCTGCGGGATCGGACAACAGAAAACTTTTTTACTTTATTTTCAAAGGCGGCTTGACATGAAAATCAGAATTTTAGGCTGCGGCGCTGCCGGCGGCGTTCCCATGGTCAGCAAAGGCTGGGGAAAATGTGATGCCAACAATCCCAAAAACCGTCGTTTAAGAACGTCTTTGCTGTTACAGCATGATAAATTAAATCTGTTGTTTGACACGGGGCCGGATTTGAGAGAACAGTTATTATCAGCTCAAATCAAAGATTTAACAGCTGTTCTATATACACATGAACATGCGGATCACACACACGGGATTGATGATTTACGCGAAGTCAACCGAGTCATGCAAAAAGGTATT
>JBJFAY010000150.1:0-2811 GCA_051888155.1 Alphaproteobacteria bacterium | reverse complement strand
TGTCGGTCATGGTCGCCTGAATATTTTTCAACGGGCGTCTGAAAAATAATTTGAGTGCGGTTTTTGAATGATCTGCCGTATAGGTCTTTTTAACATGTGACGCGGTAACATCAGACAAGTGAGTTTGAAATGATAAAGCTTCTTTTTTCGAGCTTGGTATTTGATTAAGCAAGAAAAAGCAGCAGACGGCCGTTCCCGTTAAAAGGGCTGTTATTTTTTTTGTTTTGACGGGAATGTCCGAAAACAGCAGCAAAGCCGCGGTTGTCGGCAGAACGACAAATATTCCGTTGCGTCGCAGCAGGCAGACCGACAGAAAAACAACGGCATAAGCGCAGAGTTGTTTTTTCTCGGCGAAATATTTTTCGGGATCATGCAGGCCGGACAGTGTCTGCAATATAAAAAGGGTGGTCATGCCGGCATAAAGCGTGTCTTTCATATCCCAAACGGCGATAAAACCGCCGACCGGATAAACGGAAAAGAAAATCAAGCTGATCAGTTGAAAGTAAAAATTTAATCCCAGTTGTTTTATGCGGTTCAGGCATAGTGCAAAAACAAAAGCGCAGAAGAAGGATTGCAGCGCGGTATAAAAATAAATGTCGGGGTTATAATCTTTAATCCGGCTGCCCGCCTGAAAACAGGCGCTGAGCAGAAATGGAGACAATACCGGGTATCTTTGCGATTTTGCCAACAGATCGGTAGCCGGTTTGACGGGGCTTTTGAAATCCCAGAGGAAATATATAAAATGCCAGAGCAGCCAGCAGGCCAGAATAATTAAAAAAGCGCATAACACCGTATGGCGCCGGTAAAAATCAACCGGACGCGGTATGTACTGTCGTCCCGTGCAGGGGGTAAAAAAGAATCCGTCCGACATAAATTTAAAAAAGCACAGGCCGGCGGCATAAAATAAAACGCCTTGTCCGATTGCTCCCGTAACGCAAAGCAGCGCGTTTTGCGCAATGAAATCCCATGAATCAAAACGATACAGAGAAAGAGATAAAAGATTAACCGTGCCAAAGATAATCCCGGCCGCCGCCAAAGGAAAATTCAAAGGCGCTTCTTTCGTATAAATGCGGTTGTAAAAAAAGAACAGAAAAGAAAAAATCAAAATCCCGAAAAGCATATTCAGCTGTGCCGGGTTGATATCGCAGCTTAATGAAAAACCCGTATAACCGGCAGCGGCGGCGGACAGAAGGCGGATCATTCTGCTGTTTTTCAGGGCAAAGAAAAGCAGCGAGGCTGATATTAAGGTGAAAATAAATAAGACAGGATCGAAATGGCGGGCGGCTGAAAACGAAAGTTCGTTAAAGGAAAACGTTTCATTTTTTTCGACGGGAAAAACGATTTCCGTCCGGTCGGGGGCGGGAAAAAACGTTTTTTTATTCTGTCCGCGCAAGTGCAATGAGCCTACCCGGATATTCATGTCGGTGTGTACTTCAAAATTAATGTTTACGGCGGACAGTTCCGGCGTTTGAATCGCAAAACGCAGTTTTTGCCGGCCTTTGACGGAAAAGGTCGCTAAATGAACAGAATCTTTCGTCCCTGTCGGAATATAAGAAAAATGAACTTTGATCAAAGACGGCGTTGAAATTTCTGTTTCTGCCCGAATAACCGGCCGGTTATAAACCGGAATCGCAAGAATCAGAATAACTGCAATGCTGAAAAAATAAAAAAAGAGTGTTTTCATGAAAGATACTTTTCTATCAGACTGTTTTTCAGCATATCAGGTTTTAATTTGTTTTAAAAATTCTTTATATGAAAAAGAAAACGGAAAACCCCGCTTCACGCGGGGTTTTTATGATTTAAGCCGTATGCTTTTTTATCTTTGCCGTTAAATACAACAAATATAAAACACCGATCCCCATGACCAGAACGGCTCCGTTTTGCGTGGACATAACGTCTGACGCATATCCCATGACCAACGGGAAAACCGTACCGCCGACCAATCCCATAATCATCAGGCCGGAAACTTCGTTTTTCTTCTCCGGCAAATGCAGCAGCGCCTGTGCGAAAATAATCGAAAATACATTGGAATTGCCGAAACCGATCATCGCTACGGCAGCGGTCAAAGCATTTTTATCCGAACAGAAAAACAACATGCTCATCGCCGCGGCCATCAGAAGAACGCTGAATAAGAAAAAAGCTTTGCTGCTGATTTTTGCCAGAATAAAACTGCCGGTCAGGCAGCCGATTGTTCTGAACAGAAAATAAACGCTGGTAGCGTATCCAGCCTGCTCCAGTGTTGCGCGGATTTTTTCCATTAATATTTTGGGAGCGGAAACGTTTGTGCCGACGTCAATGCCGACATGGCACATAATGCCGATAAAGCATAAAACAATGACCGGAGCTTTCAGCAATATGAAACAATCGTGAAACGTCGAAGCTTTGCCGCTGATCTCTTCTTCCCGGATACTATCTTTATATAACAGTAAAACGGCAATGAACGCTTCTGCGGCAAAAACGGGAAACAGCAGCTGCCATTTGCCGTAATGCAAAGCGCCCCAAGCGGCTAAGATCGGTGCGGCAAAAGAAGCTATCGCTTTGATAAATTGCCCGAAAGTCAGCGCGCTGGACAGCCTGTCCGATTTGATCAGGTTGGAAATCAAAGGGTTGAGCGATACCTGCATGATCGTGTTGCCGACGCCCAGCAGGCAAAAGGAAATAACCATAATCGGCAGATTATAGGCAAAAGTCGGCAAAAGCAATGCGGCCAAGGTAACGGCCAGACTGATTATAACGGTCTTTCGGCGGCCGATTTTATTCATAATCATGCCGGTGGGAACGGAAGCAACAAAAAACCAGAAAAAAAACATG
>JBJFAY010000149.1:0-2822 GCA_051888155.1 Alphaproteobacteria bacterium | reverse complement strand
CCAGAACTTCGTCTTCAAATATATGTGTAAAGTCAAACGCAATAAAACGCGCCGTCATATCCAAAGTATCGTTCGGCGAATTAAAAATCAAACCGTATTGCTGATCATTGACCCAGCGGAATAATTCGCGGCGCATGGCTCCTGTCGGTGAAAAACAGCTTTTATGCAGATTTTTCAACGTTCTTTCTTCCGGACGCAAATAATCAAAGGCCGTCGTTACCGCACGGGCGATTTCCTTTTCCGAAACCGCATCGTCAACCATCGTAATCGCTTTCAACCAACGGCGCAGGAACGCCCTGTTCTCAGGCGTATCACGGCAGGAAAAAGGATTCATCGACGTTGAATCTTTATCGCCGTCAAAATTAACATAAGCCCCCTGAATTGCACGGCAGAAAACTTCCACACCTCTGTGACGGTCAAAAAAGTAAACCCGCAAATCCCGGTGACGCATGGCCTGTCCGGCCAGAAAAGCCAGCAATGTCGTTTTACCTTGACCGGTTGACCCCAGCAAAATACAGTGCGCCACGGCATTCGCGGCAGCTGTAACATGGAATTGCCAACGGTACGCCGTTCCGCTGATCGTTCTGAAAATAGTAATCGGTCCGGGACCCCAGTCACTGCTGGCGTTACCTTCCGGCGCTTTTTCCAGGTTAATCGCCGTCGCCACGGCACGGGACAAGTAAGAATATGTTCTGGGATAAATATCGTATGTCGGGAACTGGGCAAAGAACGAAGCCTGCGCGATCCAGCCTTCACGAACCGGCGTAACACCGTACAAACGGCAGATACGTTCGACTTCCATTTGTCCGAATTCAATTTCATCTTTTGACATACCGAAAACAAACAATGTCATGGAATAATGGCATAATGTCTGAGTATCGCTGTCCGCCGAATCGATTAATTCAATGGCTTCATCATATTGATCAATCGTTGAACCTGAAAAGCTGGTAACTCTGGTCATACGCTTTTGCTGCATTAAAAGTGCCAAAGCCTGGATTTTTGGAATAGGCGTTACCGTATGCAGCATTGTGACTTCGACATTGATAGATAACAGATCAGAAACCATCTGTTCGTCCATATAATCACCGGAACTGCGAATTCCCATAACGATTCCGAACAGTTCATAGTCCCCTTTGAAAAAGCGGATTAATCCCTCATCTCCGGTAAAATGAATATAATCCGCCGTCAACATAGATTTCAGCTCGGCCCCTTCCAGAGAACCGATTCGGGGTTTTGGCATTGTCACAGGACTGCACAAACGGGCAAAAAAAGTAAACGGACTTTGATCCAGATCACTTCCTTTAGTTTCAAACAGCTGTGTCGGTTCGTACATATCTAAAATTGACGTCAAAGCCTGAGCGGCCTGAGCCAAATCACGATCATGATTTTTACGTTCTTTAACCGACAAAACGATGTAGTGTTTATTTCGAAAAACGCGGCTAAGGTTATCTACCCATTGATCGGCGATCGCTCTTAAAATCGGATTTTCATGACGTACTTCTTCCCCCAGCGGGATCATTTCCCGAATGGTCAAAACGCGCACGGTTACATTTAAATCCCCCATCGAATCAATAAAACTCTTGCGCGCCTCCAGCATATTCATACGCAATTCCGGCTGAATCATGGCGACATCGGCTCCTTTGATGGCGAAAACGCGCACCAAAGATCCCTCATGACATTCTATTGTCGTTCCATCTTCTTTTAAACGTTCAAACGGCAAAAAATCACTGACCTGCGTTTCCCGCGGTTTAGGCAGCAATAATTCCCCCAGTTTTGTCGCCAGCAGTCCCGCAAATGCAGCGGCGGAAATCATTCCCAGAATACTGACCAGAACTTCACCGGTTCCCAGGCTTTGAATAAAAATGGAAAAAATACTTTCAGGGGGCAAGTTTAGTTCCTTTACTCTTATAAATATTTTTAGAGCCGCCGGCCATCGGTCCGAACGCCCGCACCATTGCGGATAAATGCGGTTCACGGGAGCCATAAATAATCAAAACGATATGAACGATAACGATCGGAATGACAGAAACCAAAGGATTCATATCAAACACGCCCATACATATAAACATAAAAGGAAATTGAATCATCAGATTCACTAACGACGGCAGAAACGGCGCCCAAAAAATTTTGGGCGGCATAGCTACTGCTTTTAAAATCGGTTCCCGCATTTTTCCTTCCTTATTTTTTTCAGAGCTTAACAAAAAAGAATAAACAAACTCTTTCTATCTGATTATATGGACTGACAAAATAAAAATAAAGAGTTCTCACAAAAAAAATTGCCGCAGCGAACTGCGGCAATCTTTCTTTTTTCTAAAACGATTAGAAGCTATCGTTAAATCCGCCATCTGACGTGTTGGTGAAGTAGGTAACAACTTTAGCAGCGATCGCCAGAACGAACAGACCGAAAGCCAAACAAGCGCACCATTTCCAGTTTACTTTACCGAAAACAGCACCGACGGCCATACCGACCAGACCGAAACCACCCATAACGAAAACAACTGTTTTAACGTTATTGAACAATTCAATACCTTTGGACGTCACCGTACCAAAAGCATCACCACCCGCAGCATGAGCTTCCGGGCAAATAGCGACCAACATAGCCAATGCTAAATATAAAAGTTTCATTTCAGTTCTCCTTGTTTTTTAAGGTTAAATGTTCTTCATATCCTCAGAATATGAAAAACAGCCGAGAATGTCCACATTAAAAAATTGTTCAAAAAAAATCAAACAACCATTTGATTTTTAATGATTTTTTGACAAAATTACACTCAGTTCAAAAAATTGTCACGAATTTGAAATATTTTTATGAGGACGTTTAAGGG
>JBJFAY010000148.1:0-2824 GCA_051888155.1 Alphaproteobacteria bacterium | reverse complement strand
CTACCTTTTCGCAACAATACATCTGAAACCGGATATTGTCAACTGGACGATAGTTTCTTTCACGGTTTCACCTATGTCAAAAACAAAAACCGCAAAGTAAAAAGTTCCGCTTTATAAAAAGCTCCGTTGTTCAGGCGGAGCTTTTTATTTTTTAAAGACTTCTGTAAAAGCACGAACGGTTGTTGGTGTGACAGGCCGCACCGGTCTGGTCGATTAAAGCCAGCAGCGTATCTCCGTCGCAGTCGATTCGCATGTCGATCAGTTGCTGTGTATGTCCCGATGTTTCGCCTTTGCGCCACAGTTGTTGACGGGAACGGGAAAAATAGCACATACGCCGCGTTTGCAAAGTTTCTCTTAATGCCGTTTCGTTTGCCCAGGCCATCATTAAAACTTCGCCGGTATCGTACTGCTGGGCTATGACGGGAACCAGGCCGTCCGCGTTAAAACGGACGGATTGAATTAATTCTTCGGGTGTGATTTTCTGCATTTTTTCCGCCTTTAATAAAAAATATAAAGCTTTTTAACCGCGGACGGTGTAAAAGAAAAGAAATTATTTTTAAAGCAGGGAATACGACGCCGATGCAGGATATGACTATTCAAGACTTACGCGCGCAAATCGACGCGGTTGACGATCAAATGCACGACCTTTTGATGCAGCGCGCGGGGTTGGTTGAACAAATCGGCCGGCTGAAAGCGCAGCAGCCGGAAAACGTTTCTGGCTTTGCGCTGCGCCCGCAGCGGGAAGCCGAAATCATGCGCCGTTTGTGGCGGCGTCATAAAGGAAATCTGGATAAAGATGTGATGATCCGGATCTGGCGGGAAATCATCAGCGCGTGCACCAATTTACAATCGCCCGTAACCGTCGCGGTCTTTATGCCCGAACGCGGTATGGGAAATCTGGAAATCGCGCGCGATTATTTCGGCGCCTATACCCCGATGTTGTCCTGCCGGTCCGTCAGTCTGGTTCTGAAAGAACTGACTCAGGGCGAGGCCAATGTGGCTATTTTATCTTTGCATGATGATAAGCAGACCTGCTGGTGGTACGCTTTGGCGCAGGAATACAAACGTTCCGTAAACGTGTTTTTAAAGCTGCCTTTGACCGGGCCGGGACATGGCCGCGGCGACGGACGTTCGGCGTATGCTTTAAGCAAACTGCCGTTTGAAGCAACGGGCGAAGACAGAACGCTTCTCGTCGCCGAAACCGACGGCACGCTGAGTTTAAGCACGCTGGATTTACTGTTAAAAGCCGACGGCATAGCGACAAACGCTATCTGCGATTCGTATACGCCGGATATGATGCATAAAGCCTATTTATTTGAAGTCGAGGGATATCTGTCGGATCAGGACGAACGGTTAAGCGCTCTGATTGAAAAAGAAAACGGCAAAGTAACAATGCTGCGTGTCATCGGCGGATATCCGGTTGAATTTTGTTAAGGTGAAAAAATGATGAAAAACTATCCTGTTCCCGCACATTTAAGTATCATGTCTTTAAAACCGTATGTCGGCGGAGCCTCCGTCATTCAGGGGGTTGAACGGGTGATCAAGTTGTCGTCCAACGAAGGCGCGTTCGGAACGAATCCCGCGGCTGTTCAGGCTTGTCGTGATTTTGCCGAAAAAATGTTCCGCTATCCTGACGGCGGATCGTCTGCGCTGCGCAGCGCGATTGCCGAAGTCCACGGTATTGACGCGGACAGAATCGTCTGCGGCAACGGTTCTGATGAACTGATCGGATTATTATGCCACGCTTATCTGAAACCGGAATCCGAAGTCATTATCACGCAATATGCTTTTTTAATGTATCGTTTGTATGCCGTCGGCTGCGGCGCGCGGCCCGTGACCGTTCCGGAAAAGAATTTTAAAGTCGATCCGGAAGCGATTTTAAAGGCGGTTACGCCGAAAACAAAAATGATTTTTATTGCCAATCCGGGTAATCCGACGGGGACTTATCTGTCTAAAGACGAATTGATCGGTTTATGCCGCCGTCTGCCGGAAAACATTATGATTGTCATTGACGCCGCTTATGCGGAATTTGTTGCGAAAGAAGATTATGACGCCGGTATAGATATCGTTGATCAGTTTGCAAACGTTGTTATGCTGCGGACTTTTTCCAAAATTTACGGTTTGGGCGGCGTTCGTTTGGGCTGGAGTTATGCTTCGCGGGAAATTACGGACGTTTTAAACCGGGTTCGCGGGCCGTTCAACGTAAATGCCGTTGCGCAGGTTGCCGGCGCAGCGGCGGTGAAAGACAGGGATTTTGTGAAAAAATCGTTTGAACATAATCGCAAATGGCTGGATATTTTACCGCAGGAACTGGAAAAGATCGGATTACGAATGACGCCGTCCGTGACGAACTTTATTCTGGTTCATTTTCCTGCGGAAGGCAAAACGGCGGAAAACGCGGATCTGTTTTTGCAAAGCCGCGGCCTTATCGTGCGGCGCGTCGCTTCTTACGGCCTGCCGGACGCTTTGCGCATGACGATCGGAAATGACGAAGAAATGGCGCTGCTGCTTAAAGCGTTAAAGGATTTTATGGCGTCGTAAACAGTATTCTGCCGATTTTATAGTTAATCTGCGTATTATCCAGTTCGCCGGAAAACAAACGGGCGTGTTTTCCCGCGGCAAAAAGAGGAACGTTTTTGTCCGTGTGCTGTGTTGATTTAAACCGGCACCGACCGGACAAGCCGCCTGTTTCATGATCGGCCAGAACAATGACGGTCGTATCCGGCGAACTGAGTTCCACAGCGGTTTTGACGGCCGTATCAGAATCATACATGGCTTTTTTTACGCCGGCGATGTCATTGCTGTGAGAAGAAATATCCACATT
>JBJFAY010000147.1:0-2832 GCA_051888155.1 Alphaproteobacteria bacterium | reverse complement strand
ATTGTTCCGCTTGGCTCGTTTTTACGGCAAGCGGGTCAAAATCGAATTTGAATAATAAAAAAAAGCCCTCTGAGAACAGAGGGCTTTTGTTGTTTATTAAGCCAGTAAACTTAAAATCCTTGAAGCGGCGCTGTCGTCCTTGCTGGCCCGTAACGTTGCCAGATTCGTATATCCGGCAGACAGAATATCGCAAGCGCCTTGCGCGGCTAAAACACTGCCGCTGGCCATAACCGAACCGGCGGCTGCTTCCGCTTTGGCCAATGCAATATCGCCTTCGGTCATCTGCGTATGGTCAATGGATTGTTCCTGTGTGATGTAATCGTGTTTGTATTTGTCGCCCAGCTGCACCTGCAGAGCGTACAATGTATCCTCTGATACAGGTTCGCCGTCCTTTGTCGTTACGTGAATGTAAAAGGTTCCGGCTTTATTGACCTTGTATTCTCCGCGCATCAACTGTTCAAACGCTTCGGTCTGATCGCCTTTTCCTTCTTCATTCGTCGCAATCAGCGTCTGCCGGTTGCTGACATATTGATAAACTTCAACCTTTAACCCTTGCCCCTTAAACTGTTCAATGGCTTTTTCAAAATTACTGGCCGCCGCGTCCAATTCGTCGGTTGCGGTCGTTTCGTCTTTTTCTTTATCCTTATTCGCGGCAGACAGATTTACAGCTGTCAGACGCAGTTTTCCGCGCGAAGTCACCGTAAAAGAAAACCAGTCTTCCTTTTCGTTTTCGGAAAGCGTCGTTATCATGTTTAAACGCGAGTAGTTTAAACGCGCCTGTCCCATATCGCGCGCCGTGCGGATTGTGTCGGCGTACGTGTCCGTCGTCGTTTTTTCCCAGGATTTGACATTTGTCGATGTCGCCGTTGCATTCAGAACCGTCGTGGCCATCGTTATCCTCTTTTCCGTGTCAGTATGCTTTAGGAATTCTTCCTACTTTTATCAAGCTAGCATATTTTTTTGAAAAAATCAAAGGAAAGCTCTACAGTTCCGGCAGAGTTTCCGAAAAACTTGTTTCTTTTGCAGGCTCTTCCGGCTTTTCCGGAGCTTTTTCTATCGCCGGTTCTTTCGGTTTTTCTTCGTTCCAGATGACTTCGTAAAGTACTTGCGGAGCGTCGATTCCTTTCAGGTTAAATTCTCCCAGTGCGGAAAAAATATAATTTTTGCCGGCCGCCAGTTCCTTGACAACCGAAGAAACATAAATCTGGTTTTTACCTGCTTCCGCGCAAACGCGCGAAGCAATCTGAACGGTCAATCCGAACAGGTCATGGTTTTCCACAATGGGTTCGCCCGCGTTTAAACCGATCCGAACTTCTAAAGGAACGGTCGGAGTTTCCCGATTATAGGCATTGACGGCCTTTTGAATGGCGATAGCCGCGTCAATCGCGTTTGACGCCCACATGAATGACGCCATAATACCGTCGCCGGTCTGTTTGATTTCTTCGCCGCCGCAGGTGTTCAAAGCCTGGCGGACAATGGTGTTATGCCGGTGAATCAGCTGCTGCGCCAGACGGTCGCCCAGCGTTTGCGTCATGTGCGTCGATGAAACGATGTCCGTAAACATGATCGTATGTATACCCGATGCGACCATTTCCTTTTTTCCCGGATTTAGCCAGTTTGACATCGTTACCTGAATCAGGCTGATTAATTCGGGAGACGATTTGTTATTTAAGTAAATGTCCATGCCTTTTGCACCGTTTTCAATAACGGGCAGGTATTTTAATTCCAGCATGTATTCTTCGATTTTATCGTAAAACAGTTCTGCCAAAGTCGGCGCCCGGCCCAGCAGTTCCAGCAAAGCGGATAACATTGTTCTGTTTTGCTGTTTGGACAGGGAATTTAAACGGCAGAGCTGTTCGCAGGCTCCGGCCAAAAACAGTTCGATGCCGAATCGGGCGTATGTGTTCAGCAATGTGTTTTTTTCCTGCAGCACACGTAAGATTATGGACAGGAAAGTCGTCATTTTTAAATAATCTTTTTCCAGTTCCGGCGGAATGACCGTATGACCGGAACCGGCCGATTCGGTAATTGTGCGAATTTCGGGCTGACCGGCTTCCGATTGTATGGAAAGTTCCTGTTGTTCCGACGATGCCGGTTGTTCCTCGCTGCTTTGTTCTTCCTGCTGCTGTTCGGCGGGGGCTTGTTCTTCCTGTTGTTTTCTGCGTTCTTCTTCGGCGGCTTGTTCTTCTTCTTCCAGTTTCTTTTCTGCTTCTTCGGCGGCGGCTTTCGCTTCTTCCAGGCGTTGCTGTAAAGTCTTTCGACCCAACAGAACGTCAAAAGCGTCAAACAATTTGCGCACGGTTCTGGAAACAAATGAATCGGGTTTATATTTTTCCGTGTTGCCTATTTCATACAGTTCGCGTTTGGAATATTGGAAATCGTTCTGATCTGAAGGATACAAAGATGATGAATCTTTTAAGCTTTCTTCGCTTTCTCCCAGTAAATTTTCCCAGTTGACCCATTTGATCGCTGTCGGAATGGAAATCGCCAGAAAAAAGAATGTAAACATTCCCAAGACAAAATGTCCGGATATATCCTGCGCGGTAAAACCGACCGACGACATGACGCGCAAAACGATTGCCGTAATTATGCCCGCCACCATCATGGAAAAGACGATGGACAGGAAAATCATAACCACACCTTCTGTCAGATTGGATTTTTTCTGATTATCCCGTTTGATCGTCGTCGGAATGACGCTGTTTTCATAAGGAGAAGATTTCCGTGGCTGCGGCTTGGGAATTTCACTGAGGTAGACCAAAGCTTCCAAAAAAGTCTGAGTGTCCAAGTCGTAAGTTTCGCGTACGACTTTGGTCGGTTTATGTTCCGAATTTT
>JBJFAY010000146.1:7416-12371 GCA_051888155.1 Alphaproteobacteria bacterium | reverse complement strand
AAGTCCAAAAGAAATGGTATCTGATTGATGCCGAAGATTTGGTCTTGGGACGTTTGGCCAGCATTGTCGCCAAGATTTTGCGCGGCAAGCATAAAACCTGTTTTACACCGCATGTCGACTGCGGCGACTATGTGATCATCATCAACGCCGAAAAGGTTCATCTGACCGGTAAAAAACTGGAAGACAAAGTGTATTACCGTCATACCGGTCACCCGGGCGGAATTAAAGGCGTGACAGCCGGCAAAGTTATTTCCGGCGAACACCCCGAACGTGTTATTATCAAGGCTGTCGAACGCATGATTACACGTAATCCGCTGGGCCGCAAGCAGATGACTAACCTGCGTGTTTATGCCGGCCCCGAACACCCGCATGCCGCTCAGAATCCGGAAGTTCTGGACGTTGCCGCTTTGAACCCGAAAAACAAGAGGAATTAATCCATGGCTGGTTTGGAAGATTTGAAAAAAGAAATGGAAACGGCTGCCGTTGTTGTTGAACAGGCGGCGGTTCGTGAACCGAAAAAGGATAAATTCGGCCGTGCCTATGCGACGGGTCGTCGTAAAGACGCCAGCGCTCGCGTTTGGATTAAACTGGGATCGGGCAAAATGACGATCAACGGCGTTGACGTTGACAAATATTTTTCGCGTCCGGTATTGCGCATGATTATCAATCAGCCGTTTGAAGTAACCAACCGCGTCGGTCAGTTTGACGTTGTTGTTACGGTAACCGGCGGCGGTTTGTCCGGTCAGGCCGGAGCTGTCCGTCACGGATTAAGCCGTTGTCTGGACAATTTTGAACCGGAACTGCATACGGCTTTGAAACGCGCCGGTTTCCTGACCCGCGATCCGCGTGTCGTTGAACGTAAGAAATATGGTAAAGCTAAGGCTCGCCGCAGCTACCAGTTCTCCAAGCGTTAAAATTTATATCGAAAAATCTCAAAAGAGGAAGTTTGCGCTTCCTCTTTTTTTTTACTTATATCAAGCGTAAGAAAATTATGAGGAAAAAATGTCGATTGAACGGGTTAAAGCATATTTTCAAAGATTAGGTTTGGAAAACAGAATTCTGGAATTTCCTGTTTCCAGCGCTACGGTTGAATTGGCGGCGCAGGCTCTGCATTGTGATCCGGGACGCATTGCCAAGACGCTGTCTTTTAATTGTAACGGCGAAACTTTGCTGCTTGTAACGGCCGGAGACCGTAAAATAGACAATGCCAAATATAAACAATTTTTCCATGCTAAGGCCAAAATGCTTCCGCCGCAGGAAGCGTTACTTTTTACCGGACATGAAATCGGCGGCGTTTTTCCGTTTGCCGTTCCGGAAAATGTAAAAATTTATCTTGATATTTCTTTGAAACGTTTTCCGACGGTTTTTCCTGCTTGCAGCAGTTCTAACAGCGCTATTGAACTGACGCCGGAGGAATTGGATAAATACACTTTGAATGTCGGCTGGGTCGATATTTGTAAAGAAATATAATTTATTTTGATGATGAAAAATTAATTTTGACAGGCTGCAATTTTTGTTTGCAGCCTGTTTGATAAGTTTTACACGCAGCAGCAGCCTGTTGCATCGGCGACGGGTGAAGTGCCTTCTATACACTGTACGCCGGAGCAATTAGGAATGGCTTTTACGCCGTCGCAAGAATGTTTTGACGGACAAGGTTGGCACAATTCATTTGACAAATAACGATCGGACGAACACGATAAGCAACGCCCAGTCGACGTATCACATTTTAAGCAATTTGCGTCGCATTCTTTAACAAGTTCCGCCATTTTGCCGCCGGCGTTTTTATAAGTATATGCATAAGACGACCCGTTAAAATAACAAGAGCGGGTACAATCATAGCCGGAAGAAGCTGAATATACGCACACATAAAGAATTAAGACCAGTTGAAAAATGCTTGAAAAGAGCAAAAGTAATTTAATAAAAACACCGACATAAATAATATGCCGGCATTTAAAAGTTTTGAGATAAATCAGAAAAAGATTTTTTAGCGGGACATCTCTTCTTTCTTTTTCAGCAAAGCCGCTTGAACGGCAGGAGAAATAACTGCCGGCCGGGCAGGGGGGGGTGACGCCTCTTGATTTTTCCGTAATTTTTGCTGCAGTCCGGATTTTTTGGCAACGTTTTGTTTTTCAGACGCGGGGTTGACTTTATATGCTTCCATATTTTCTTTTATTTTGCTGAGTACCCGTTCTTTTTCTGTCATGTTCGCTTTTGTCTGCTGCGGCTGTTTGCTTGGAACGTTTGATGCCGTGACGGATTGTTTTGCAACGGATTCTTTGGACGGCTGAATTTTTTCGGCCTGCTTGATAACAGAGCTTTCTTTTTTCGGCAGATTTGAATAATGCTGATTGCATTGCAGCATTGCCGCCAGCTGTCTGCGGTTTTTCGGATCTTCCAGATCTTCTTTTTTTAACTCGGGTATTTTTTTGAATGTCTGATGAACAAAGTTCAAAAGCTTTTGTTCTTTTTTACTTAAAGCCTCGCCTTTGGTTTCTTTGTCCAAAACGGCTTTAGCCTGCCGGATTTTTTCGGCGGATACCGCATTGTCCGGCGCCAGCAAAGCTTCTTTTGCGGCTTTGTCCGCAGCTTTTTGCTTTTCTTTATCCATGCCGGAAAACCGCGGTTTTTGAGAAACCGGAGCCGGAATCTTACCATTTTTTCTGTCGGTGATATAAGCTTTCATTTCTTCTGCAGATTTGTTTTCACCTTTGTATTTCTGCCATAATTCATTGCCTGATATCCCTTTTTTCATCATATCCTGCATAAATTTCACAGCTTCGGGGGTGATTTCGTCCTTACCGTTTAATTTGCAGTAAAAAGTCAGAAGAGCTTTCCGGTTTTTGTCTTCTTTAGACGTTTCTTTTTTATGGTCGCGATAGTCATTGGTAATGTCTGCTATCTTACGCCCGACTGATAAGTCCAAAGGAAGCATTGTTTTCGGCCGGCTGTTTCTGGAATCGCGGGATTGGATTGTTTTATACCGTGCCTGTCTTTCCAAGTCTTTTTGTTTGTTTTCTTTCAGATCCTGCTGATATTTTTTAGGGATAAGCTTATCGCCTAAGTTGTTCATACGATGGGAATTTTTCTTTAAAGCGTCTAAAGATGAAATTCCCAGTTTTTTCAATCCGGCCAATAACGTTGCTTCGCCGTCTTCAAGAGGTAAATTATTTTCCAGTTTCCATAATGCACGAGCTGACGCCAAGGCTTTAAGCTTATTGGTTTCAATGTTGTCACCAACAAGATGAATCGGGAACTTTACGCCGTCCGGCAGTGTTAATGTAATATCTGTTTCTGAAGAAGATGAATTGTTCCGGCGCTGTTTGGGAGGAAACAATTCCGTCATATTGTACTTTTCGTGAAACTTTGAATTGTTAAGGTCAGGCGATGCCCACAAAGCGGCAAGCTGAGCCGCTGTTGCCGTGCCAGAATTTGAATGAGGCAAAACGTTTTTCAATGCTTTGTCTGCCGCTTCGGCTGCCCGTTGCGAAGCCTGTCTGGCGGCCTCGGCTTCGGCTTTTGCGCCTTTATAAGAAGTCGAAATATTCGCTTTTTCCATGCTTTTTAAAACGGCTTCTTTTAATTCGGCGGGGATTTCGCCTTCTACTGCGGCATAACCGTATTCTTTGATTTTCTTTAACAGTTCTTCGATTTTAGCGCGCGAATATACTTTCTGCGCTTTTTCTTTGAATTTAACGACATTTTTTTCTTTGGCGTTATCCAGCATACGCGCGCCGTTTTGCATATTAACCTGTACGGATATTTTCCCGCGGCGGTTCTTTATCAGGGTAATCGAGCTGATTTTTCTGCTCGCGCTGATTTTTATACCGCGCTGATCCTGTTTCTTTCGCAATTCTTCCCATTCGCGTTTCAAAATCGCGGCGATTTGTCCGGACACTTTAATTTCTTCAGCCCTTTTAGCGGAAATTTTGTTTTTTTTCTGTTTTTGTTCGTTTGATGCCGTTTTATCCATGGGAAACCTCTTCTGTATGATTTCCTTTTATAGCATGAATCGGGCGGGTCTGTCAATAAATAGTCGAAAATTTCGAGAAAATTGACAAAAAATAAAACGCCGTCAATTAAGGGGCTTTCTTCAATTTTAATCCGGATTTCTCGGCTTCAATCATGCCGCCCTGAATGACGATAACGTTATCAAAATCGGCTTTTTTAAATTTTTTGGCCGCTTCTTTTGCCCGTCTGCCCGAACGGCATAAAAGATACAGCGGCTTTGATCCGTCCAAATTATGTTCGCGGATAAAAGTGTCTGCATCTAATTTTTCCAAAGGAACCTGCCAGTGTTCCTGAACCAAAGAGCTTTCATTGTGTTCGCTGTCGGTACGGACATCTAAAATTAAATCGCCTTGTTGTATTTTGGACGGAGGAATTTCCTGAATAAACATCTCCGAACAGCCTCCGGTTATCAGTAATAATAGAATTAAGACGTGTTTCATGCATTTTTCCTTTAATGGGTAAAATTAAATAATTATTTTTTTATTTTTTTGACAGCTGTCTTTTATATCAAAATTTTAAAAAATCTGTTATAAATTTCAGCTGCCAAGGAAGATATCATACGATAAACAAATAATCAAAATCAGGGCTGAAATACCGGAAAATTTCTATAGAAAGGAAATCCGGTTTAAAAACGTTTTTAAAATCTGGCTGTGCAGATAATAAAGACGCGGCAAGGAGGAGGGCGATATGAAAAAAAGTTCTCCTGTAAAAGGCGAGGAGGGAATATCTGCAAGTCGGCCGTCCTGAATGGCGTTAATTTGCAGCCGATCGCTTTGCTTTGTTCAGGCTGCCGCGCTTGTTTTAAAGCAGGCTGTTTTTCCGTTGTATCCGCATAACGGCGCTGAACGTCGAAATTAACTATTATATTTCGTTGATTGTATTATGGGAAAAACGAATTTTATCCCCTTGTGTCGTAAGGGATAATTTTATGGTTACTTTTCTGCCCT
>JBJFAY010000146.1:0-7376 GCA_051888155.1 Alphaproteobacteria bacterium | reverse complement strand
CCCCCCCCCCCCCCATCGTCTATGGGGCATAAAACGACTTTCATTATTGCGCTGAAGTTCTTTTATTCGTCGCTGTAAAATTCTGATCCCATCTGAATACAAAAAGCCCCCGCGTTTTGAGCGGGGGTTTATCTTTTCGTTGATTAGAAACCGTCGCGTTCCAAACGTTTGCGTTCCAGCTTGCGGGCGCGGCGGACAGCTTCCGCCTTTTCGCGGGCTTTCTTTTCAGACGGTTTTTCGAAATTGCGGCGCAGTTTCATTTCACGAAAAACGCCTTCACGCTGCATTTTCTTCTTTAAAGCCTTTAAAGCCTGATCAACATTATTGTCACGTACAATAACCTGTACCATAAAATCACATCCTTTATTTTAGAAGGAGAATATTCTCCGATAAACACAAAATCATCTGTTCGGCATCAAAATACCGGACAACAGACGAAAACTCAATACTAAAAAGTTCTCTTCTGGCAAAAAGAGAAAAAAATCCCCTCCTTTACGGAAAAATGATTTATCACTTTTTTCAGTATACGCCCGAGAAAGGATAATTTTCAACTATTTTCCCAACATATTTTTCCGTTGTGCAACCAAAGCGGCCGTCAGGACGGAAACGGAATATTTTTCTTTGTGTTCCGCGATTTTCGCCGCCGCCTGCGTTTGACGTTGTTTCAATGACGGACGAGAGATTTCGTAATAAGCGGATTCGCGAATCGAAAAATTTCCTTCTTTTTTCATAATCTCTTTGGCGTCGCTGAGTAAATCAAAGTGCTTTACATCGCGTAAATTGCGGTAAATCGCCCAGAATGTTTCATGCTTAACGCTGCTCATTTCGGGGCGGTCAAAGAAATCTTTTGCTTCTTTTTCCGTCAGATACGGTTTCCCGTCTGTCCGGCAGACTTTGGCGACATTTTCCGTAATGGGAACACTGCGCTGTAAAGCCGCATCACGTTCGGCGCTTGATGCGTTTCTTTTGTGGCGTTCAAAGTTGCGCAAATAATTGCTTTCATAAGCGTCTCTGATACCCATGTCCGTAAACCAGGCTCGGAAAGCCTCTTTTTGAGCCAGATTATTTTCAATTCCGCCTTTTTCGGCGGCAGCTTCGAAAGGTTTTGTGATATGGCCGTTTTCCTGAGCAAACGCCTGCATCGGTCCGGGATTTCCCTGTTGTTTTAAATCCCAAGCAACCAGACATGAAGCGACATTGGCGTCAGCTTCGATTGTCCATTGGGAATGCAGATAATCTTTCGGGACGTCTGTCAGCGCGTTCAGTTGGACGCCGTTTTTAAATTGCTGAGCATGACGAAGCTCGTGTGCCAGAGTTGTAATCTGACGGTCAAAAGAGCCGCCGCTGCCCAGCATAACGACGTTTGCTTCATCATCATAGGCGCCGTGCGCGCCGTTCAGAACCGCCGTTGTAATTTTTGTGCCGTATTTTTCGGCGTCGGTCAGCAGTTCTTTTCCTAATTTTGTCGTGTACAGAACATCAATCAGCTCTTTCAGTCTGGAATCATTTTCGGCGGCATACGGATATGAAAAGCCGGATTCCTGACTGTTTGTTTGCATTCCGTCCGAAGAGGAAACGAAAGTTGTTCGAAGAATTGTCATAAAAATACCTGAAAATTATATATTTTATCCTTATTCTATGTTTATTTTTGTCAAGTGTCCAGTGAAATATCCTTAAACTGCCAAGCGTTGAAAGATAATGAAAAAATAAGTGAAATTGACAAAAAAATCATTTACATTTTGTCAACAAGCTTTTATAATTTCCCCATTATTAAGTAAGGGACAAAATTTATGGTACGCACAACGTCAGTATTAAAAAAAGCTTACGGACCCAAAAGCATTTCTGCCAATTATCCTGATGAAGCCCCGCTGATTGATATTCGGCTTCAAGGGCGCAAAGGAAAAAGACGCCAGAATGATGAACGGCGTTTGACCAGTTTTGTTAATACGATCACCCGTCATTCGCCTTTTGGCCGCGCCGTTTTGGAAGACGCCGCTAAAGACGGCTATACGCTGATTTTTGAAAATCAAAAAGATTCCTGTGGCTTTTGCGATAAAGAAAGCAAAATTATCGCCCTAAATCCGGTTCTGTCTGATGAATTGCTGACGGCGACTTTGGCGCATGAAAGCCGTCATGCTCAGCAGTTCGCCCGCGGTGCGGAAGATGCTTTCGGCGTTTTCAACCTGCGCGGCGAACTGATGTACACCCGCGCGATGGAGGCCGATGCGGAAACGGCCGCCGCCGCGACCTGTCATGAAATTCGCATTAACTCGGGGAATGCCGGTCCGTGGAAAGAATTTGCGGAAGATTCCGTTGACATCGCGGCTGATTTTGTCAGGGCGGCGCCTTCAGCCGATTCGCCCGTTACGGACAAAATGCTGCAAGGGGCTTTCAACGGCTGGTACAAGGATATCCCCATGATGACTGCGTATGAGGACGGTTATATCGTTGACACAATGAAATTTGCTATGCGCGGCCCAAAAAATGAAATGCCGTCTTATGATAAAACGGTTGAATCCGGGGAAATTGTGAATATGTTTTGTTCTAATGCCGCCGGAAAATGTTATTGGGCGGAAAATCCTGATGTCCTGAATGACAAAGATAAATTATCCATTGATCCCGCGACGTATCATGCGGCGGAAATGTTTTTCAAAGTCCGTGAAATGAAAACGGGAGTTAAGCCGGATCCGACGCTGGAAACGCTGAAAGTCCGCTTTGATCTGGATAAGCAGCCTAAACAAGCGCAGCAGAGTGTTCAATCTTTTTCGATCAAGGGGCCGAAGCTGAACCCGAGGGCTGTAACAAATCTGATGCGTTCCAGATAAAAAAAGCCTCCGGTCCGGAGGCTTTTTTTATCCGCTATCGGTGTGTCATTCGCGTTGAAAAAAGAAACTTTCCCGTCTTGATGAGAATTAACCGGTAATTCCGTCTAAATACTCTTTCCCCTATCTGAGAAAATAGTTTAAAATATATTTATAACATATTGTTTTTTAATGATAATATATTTTTTCAAAAAGCGTTTTTTTATACGGTGGATTCGAAAAAAAATATTGACGAAATTTCAAATTTTTTCTACTATATCTCTGTCATTTTTCAGATGAGGTTGCTAATGTCGTTACAACAGATTTTTGATGCGAATGTTTCTCGGGATTACGATTTGGCGGCAGTTCCCGCCGTTAATATTGATATGACGGAATGTAAAAAGGAAGAACAGCCCCGTATGATTGCTCTGGTTAACCGTTTGGCAAAATCACCCTGCGGTTTGGAAACATTGCAGATTGCGGCGGACAACGGTTTTAAATTCAGCTTTTTCGAACCCGGCGTACGCTGTTGCGGCGCTTGTGACGAAGCCGGACACTGGGTGCGTCTGAATCCGAATGAAACAGATGATAAGCTGGTGGGAACTTTGGCGCATGAATGCCGTCACGCAGGGCAGTTCGTTCGCGGCGCTCATGAGGCTTTCGGCGTTATGGACGTGCGTTCCGAACTGATTTCTTTCCGCGCGATGGAAGCTGATGCGCAAACTTATGCCGTAACGTCGTGCAAAGAACTGGCTCTGCAGGGCGAAACCGGACCGTATAATATTTTTAAACAGCGTTATCCTGAAATTGAAAAGGCGTTTGATACGGCTTATAAGGCCGCCGGCAATAAAATCACGCATGACGTTATGACCGAAACGTTCGAAGGCTGGTATGACCAGCTGAGAACTAAAACGGTCTATGAAGAAGCCTATCAGATCGAACCGATGACAAAAGAAATTTACGATCTGAAGCAGGGAAAAGAACAAAAACTGTTTTATAACAAACAGAAAATGGGCGCGGAAGAAGCGATCGCCATGGCCGGCTGGACAAAGGACGGCAATTATTACACCAAGGATCCGAAACGTCTGGAAAGCGGTAAGTTTTTGGACGTGGCAGAACAGACGATGGGGGATATGCGCGATTTCTTTAAATTACGTCAGGAACTGACGGGTATGGCGCCGGATCCGTCTTTGGATACGATTCCTGTCCGTCCCGACACAATGAAACGGGATCGTCCCAAAATGGGTGAAAAACCCATGGCCGGCATGTTTGAGGCTAAAAACCGTATTCTTGCTGCCAAAAAACGTTATGCAAATCAGGCTGCCGGACAGAAAATGCAGCAAGCCGTTTTAAAGACAGCCGCGGCGAAACGTGCGCGTTAAGAAAAAGGAAATTGAAATGGAACTGTTAAAGAAAAATCTCTTGCGCAAGGCTTTTGAGGCGCCGGTTGAAAAACAGACGTACGATCCGAAAGAAGCGCTGACTGTTAATGTTGATATTTCGCTTTGCACGGACGAAGAACGCCCCCGTATGGTACATATAGTCAATCGTCTGGCAAAATCGGACGCGGGTCGTGAAACTTTGGAAATCGCGGCAAAAGCAGGGTATAAGTTCGGTTTTTTAGATGCGGCGACAAATTGCTTCGGCTGTTGTTTCGGCGGGATTAATTATGTCGGGCTGGGGCCTATGGCTTCCGATGACAAACTGGTCAGCACGTTGTGCCATGAATGTCGTCATGCGGGGCAGGGCGTCCGTATGAAAGGAATTCCCGATCGCGATCAGCTGAATGTCGCTTCGATTATCCGGGCTTCCCGTGCGAAAGAAGCCGATGCTCAGGCTTATGCCGTCAAAGCTTGCAAAGAATTGGAAATGCAGGGGGATAAAGGGCCTTTGGCGACTTTTGCAAAGTTTTATCCGCCTATTTATGCCGCGTATGAAAGGGCCTTTGCCGAACAGGGCGAATTAAATGACAAAGTCATCGCCGGTGTGTTCAAAGGCTGGTATGACCAGACGGGTACCAAGCAGAATTACGAAGAAGGCTATATTATTGAACCGATGCATGACGCTGTTGAACAGTTCAATAAAGGCACAAATGAAGACACGTATACATTTTATCACAATGTTGATTCCGCAAAGGTTGTTGAAAAAATCGGCTGGACAAAACACGGAAACTATTTGGCCGGCGAAAATCCGGATTTTCTGAACGATCCGCACTTTTTAAGTATTGGCGAACGGACAAAATCCGATGCGCAGGCTTTTTTCAAAATTCGTGAAGAAAAAATGGGGATTAAAGCTGATACTTCCGTTGATTCAATGCCGACCCATAAAGACGCATTTAACCGCAGGCTGCCTGAAATGGGGCAATCCCGCGGCGATCAGAAACCGACAATGGATATGGGGACTACGATTGACAAATGGAACGCCGTTCTGGCTGCGCGCCGGGCAAAATTGGGGCGTTAATCTTTAACGGTTGATGATTTTCTGTATTCGGGCGGCAGAGATGCTGCCCGAATATTTTTATAGGGGCGCGGGGTGAAATAAATGCGGTTGTCCGCAGGGAAACGAAAGAAAAACCGACGGAAAAAGTCAGAAAATATTTGACAAAAAATATTATTTTTTCTAACATTCTTCTGCCTTATTCTCAAAAGGGGATTTACTTATGTCTGTAAAAAATTCTTTTGAACAGCCGGCTCAGGCCGCTGTTGTTTATCCTGATGAAAAACCGGCGGTTGACGTTGATTTAAGGACTTGCCCGAAAAAAGACCGGCCGCGTATGATTTCCATGATTAACCGTCTGGCCAAAAGCAAGCTGGGACTGGAAACATTGCAGATTGCGGCGGACAACGGGTACCATTTTAACTTTATCCGCGGTGAAAACCGGGCGTTCGGTTTCGCCGATCCCGTTAATAAAAGAATTGCTTTAAACCCGCAATTTACGGACGATAAGCTGATCGGCACGATGTGTCATGAATGCCGCCATGCGGGGCAGTTTTCGCGCGCGTCTGACTTGAGCGAAGAAAAATGGGACGTTAAAACAAATCTGATTTACATGCGCGCGATGGAAGCCGATGCGCAGGCATACGCTTCTTCGGCTTGCGAAGAATTATTTCGTCTGGGGGACGAAGGGCCTAAAAAAGAATTTTATAAGTATTATCCCGAAATCGCCAAAGGGTTTACAAACGCCCTGATTAAAAATGACGCGCAGATGGGCAACAACCTTTTGACGGATACGTTTAAGGCTTGGTACGACCAGCTGGGGACGAAATCCGTTTATGAAGAAGGATATCTTTTGGAACCGATGCAGCAGGAACTGCGCAACATTGCGAACGGCAAAGGGGAAATGATGACGTTTGAAACGTCGATTTCCGCGCAGAAGACAATCGCCGAGATCGCGTGGACGAAAAACGGAAATTATTTTCAGGACGATCCGGAGATTCTTAACGGCGGAAAATATTTGAACGTATCCGAATTTACAATGGATCAGATGAAGAAGTTTTTTGAATTTCGCAAAGAATTGACGGGTAAAGATGATTCAAAGGCTTTGGACGGTATTCCGACGCGGCCGAATACGATCAAACCGCGTGTCAAAGAAATGACAAAACCGCCCGTAAAAAACAAACAGACGGCAATGAAAAAAATTATGGCAAACAAAGAAGCCGTAAAAAATCAGGGATTGGCCGCCAGATTTGTTCAGGCGCAGAAATTTGCCGCAAAACACGCCCGTTAATGAAAAAGCTCCGGAAACGGAGCTTTTTTTATATTTAAACGGTTAATTATTGGAAATCGCGTTTCCATTCAATATCTTCACGGATTTTTTTTGCCGGGTTGCCGGCAATAATAATATTTTTTTCATCAAAACGTTTGGTAACGACTGAAGAAGCTCCGACAATAGAATGGTCGGCGACAGAGGCGCCCTTTAAAAAAACAACGCGCTGTCCGATCCAAACATGATCGCCGATTGTAATTCCCTGCGGTTTATTTAACAGTTTTCCGGTTGTTTTATCCAAAATAACATGCCCGTCGCTGGGGCGGAAAAGGATTTCGTCAGATAACATACAGTCTTTGCCGATTGACAGAAAGTTTCCATATCCTTCGGCCATACGGATAA
Source organism: Alphaproteobacteria bacterium (assembly GCA_051888155.1). GTDB lineage: Bacteria > Pseudomonadota > Alphaproteobacteria > CAAGCB01 > CAG-977 > UBA11549. The sequence continues at coordinate 467 of JBJFAY010000146.1, read as the reverse complement.
CGGCGCTGTTAATGGAGGTTCCTTCTTGAATCTGCAGATCGGACCGGTTATCAATAAATGTTTCCAAAGACGATATTATATTTTGTTTGAAAACAACCCGGCTGGCATTACCGATTATCAGGCATACATTTTTAAACCGACAAGGTTCATGTATTTCCAACCTGTTTTGGCTGCCGATAAAAGTTAAAGAAATACCGTCTAAAAATTCCGGATTAAGTTTTTTTTCTCCGTCCGGCATATATACAACGACGCTGTTATTGCCGTTATAATCTATGACGGGAGTATAGAAAGGAAATGTTTTTTTTCTATTTACTGCGGACGCGGGCGGCGTTTTATTGCGTCCCGTTTTTAGTGGAAAAATAGCATATAACAGGGAAAGCACTGCTTTTTTCATAACTTTCTTTATCCTAAAAAACCGCCTGTGCAGGCGGTCGGAGAGTTCGGAACAAAGCGTTTTTTACCGGTTG
>JBJFAY010000145.1:0-12375 GCA_051888155.1 Alphaproteobacteria bacterium | reverse complement strand
TCTTTGTTTTTCTTTTTTTTCCTGCCGGTCAGTCAGGAATATTTTCTGCACCCCGATTTCAGTCTGTTATATCTGTTGTTCGCCGCGTCCTGCGGAACGTACGCTTTTATTACGGGAGGGTGGTGCAGCGCGACGCGGTTCAGTTTTTTCGGGGCGGTGCGCATGATCGCGCAGTCCTTGTGCTGCCAGTCGGTTCTGGCGGTTGTCGTGATGACGATTCTGATGACGGCGGGAGCGCCCGATTTGTATTCCGTTATCCGGGCGCAGAGAAAAATATGGTTTATCGTTCCTCACTTTCCGCTGTTCGTTTTATATTTACTGTCTGTCGCCATGCTGCTGGGGCAGGCGCCTTTTGAAGCCCCGAAATCCAAAAGAGAACTGGCCGGCGGCGTTTGCGCGGAATACGGCGGCGGTCTGTATCTGTTGTTCCAAGTATGCGAAAATATTCTGCAGCTGTTATGCGCGGCTTTGGGCAGCGTTTTATTTCTGGGCGGTACGACGTCTTTATTCGGGCAGGACGGTTTGCCGCCGTTCGTGTGGCTGGCGGTAAAAACGTGTCTGCTGCTTTTTATTTTGACGCTGATGAAATACGTTCTGCCCAGCTGGCGGACGGACAGAGTTATGAATATGTGTTTTAAGGTTTTTCTGCCTTTCGCTTTGGTTTGGCTGGCCGGAACGGCAGGTATTTTGTACTTTATGCAGAAAGGGGCTTAGGTGAATATGAAAAAGATTCATTCTGTCTTTTTCGCGGATATTTGGCGCAGTTTGTTTGTTGCTCTGCGCTATGTCATCGGACGGGGCGCCGGACAAAAGATAAAATCAGTCGGCGACGTTATGCCGCGTCTGCCTGTCGTTGATCCTGATAAATGCGTGGGGTGCAAGCTGTGTATGAAAATTTGTCCGCCGCAGGCAATAGATGTCAAAACGTCAATACAAGGAGACAGCCGTGCGACGGTTGATTTTAAATTATCCGAAGAACGATGTGTTTCCTGCGGGCTGTGTATGGAAGCCTGTCCTCAAAAAGCGCTGGTATTTGAAAAGGAAAAAGCAGATGTACGCGGTTGAATTTTATATTTTTGCTCTGCTGGTGCTGACGGCGGCTTTTTTATCTGTCACCGTTAAACATATTTTATACGCGGCTTTCTGTCAGGTGCAGGCCGTTGTCGCGGTGGCGGGGATCTTGGCCGGACTGAACGCTAAATTTGTCAGCTTCGCCCTGCTGTCGATGTCGGCGGCGTCGATGCTTGTTTTTTTGATGTTCGCTTTGATTGTTTTTGATTTTCACTGTACGCAGGCGGCTGTTCCCGAAAAAGCGCCGAGGGCTTCTTTTGTGTTTTTTATGCTGCTGTGCGCGCAGACCGTCTATCTGTTTTTTAAACCGCAGTGGCAGGACGAAAAAGCCGCGCCGGTTTTTTCTCTGCCGGTCTTGGGGGATATTTTGTATGCGGATTACAGTCTGTGCGTTTTGATTTTTGCCGCTTTGATTTTGTCGTGTATGGTCGGTTTGTCGGCTTTGCTGGCCGGGAAAAAAGTATAGGAAGGATAAAGTAATGACAGTAGATGTGCCGGTTATTTTAACGATCAGTTCCTTTCTGGTGTTTTTCGGACTGTGGGGCGTTTTGCGTCACAGAGGCGATTTAATGCGCGTGTTGCTGGCATTACAGCTGATTTTCTTAGGATCCTTGTTTAACTTTTCAATGGGCAGCGCTTTGTTTTATGAAGCTTCCGGATTGATTTTTTCTTTGTTCACGGCTTGTTTGACCGGCGTCCAGATGGTCGCGTCGCTGGCGTTGTTTTTGCTGTACTTTAAAAAACACGACCATTTGATTGCGGATCATATCGGGACGATGAAAGGATAAGGCATAATGGTTTTTGCTGTTCTTCTGCCCTTTTTCGCCGCCTGTTATGTTTTTGCGGCGGCGTTTTTGAAAAAACGCACGTTCGCATGGGAAGTGGGAACCGCCGCGGTCGGGCTGGCTTTTTTGAATATTGTGTCGCTGGCTTTTAAAAACTTTTTTCACGGGAAAGTTTACAGCGTTTTTTTGCTGCCGTTTCTGAACTGGAACGGCGTCGTTTATGACTGGCGGCTGCATTTGGAAACGACGGAAATATTTCTGGCTGTTTTTATCGTTTTTTCCGCGCTGATGAGTCTGTTGTATGTCAAGGATTTTCTGCCGGCCGAAAAAATGAACGCTTTTGTCGTTTTTCTGTTGGGGCTGACGTCATTTCTGATTATCGGCGTCGGCGCAAAAAATATGTTTCAGTTTTTTATCGGCTGGGATTTGTCGGTTTTGTTCGCGTATCTTTTGCTGATGCTGTTTCATGAAAAACAGGCGGTGCGCCAGTCGGGAGTGAACTTCTTAATCTGGCATACGTTAAGTAATATTCCTTTGTTTTGCGCTTTTTATCTGCTGGCTGATAAAACGGGCGTTTTCTTGGTCGCCGCTTTCCCCGCCGAATCTTTGTCTGCTTTTCAGGGCGGCGAAACGGTCGTTTTCGCCGTTTTGATTTTATTAAGCGTTTCGGCAAAACTGTTTTTGTTCGGAACCAATATTCTGATCGCTCAGACGGCCGGGATTTCCGTTCCGGCTTTGGCTTTTATCGCACCGGCGGCTTTGGGCGGACTGGGCGTTTATGTGCTGTATGTCTTTTTTCCGTTTATGGACGCCAGTCCGGCCGTGAGAAAGGTTTTTACTGTCTGGGGGATATTGACGGCGCTGGGAGGATTGCTGACGGCGGCGGCGCAGACAAATATCAAAGTGCTGCTCTGCCAGTTGCTGATGGGACAGTTCGGTTTTGTTTTGACGGTGTTCGGCCTGATCGGCAGAGACGCCGCGTTTTGCGCTTATATCGCTTTGATTACGCCGATGACGGGACTGATTTTATGCGCGGGGACGGTCATTCAGGCGCTGCAGGGGGAAGAAGAACTGCTGCGCATGGGCGGATTGAAAAAATATCTGCCGTTTTCGTTTTGGTCCATGCTGCTGTTTTCCGTGTGCTGCGTCGGGTTTCCGCAGATCGGCAATTCGGCGGTCATTCTGGATATGTACGCGGTTTTAAAAGAACGTTCTTTGACGGCGGGCAGTTTCTGCCTGACGTTTTATCTGTTTGCGCTGGCGTTTGTTTTCGCGCGTTTGCTGTTTCGCGTGTTTTTGGCTGAATCGAAGTTTTCTCCTTCTATCGCGGCCAAAATAACCCAACCGTCGAAAATTGAATCCCTGCCTTTGATGATTTTATTGTTACTGTCGTTTTTCCAAAATAAAGTTTTTGAACAGTCCGTTCTGCCGGATTTGTCTGCTGCTTTAACGGCCGGCGTTTTATTGTCTTTACTGGCGGGAGACTGCGGTCTGCCGGCCGGAATATGGTTTTTTTCCAAAACGGAAAAAACGGGTGCGGCGTGGTTGTCCGGCGGCGTTTTTCAAAAAATCAACCGCTTTTGCCTGAAAGGCTTTTATCTGACTGATTTTTATCAAGCCGTTTTCGTCCGTTTGTTTATGGCTTTGGCAGAGTTCGCGTGGCGTTTTGCCGGCGCGGAACTGTTGACGGAAAAGCTGCCCGGAGCATTGAAAAAAACTGCGGAAAATTTACAGAAAATTCATTCCGGCAGGCCGTATGATTTTCTCATCTGGTCTTTGACAGGGCTGTTTGTTTTGATTTTTTCACTTTTGCCTTTGTTGGCGGGAGAATAAGCCGTGGTACATTTTTCTTTGCCTTCCGTCGTTTTGTTTCTGCCGCTGCTGGGAGCGCTGTTCTTATTGTTTATCAGGGGGGACGAGCGGATCGTTTCAAAAAACAGCCGTCATGTCGCTTTGTTAATTACGACATGCGTGTTTTTATTGTCTTTGGCTTCGGTGTTTTTCTATGAAGCCGGTCCTGAAAAATATTTGTCGCAGACGGCGTTCGGTTCGGTGCAGACCGACTGGCGGACCGGCATAGACGCGCTGAGCATGATTTTTGTTCTGCTGATTTCGTTTTTAACCGTTTTGTCCGTCTGTGTTATCAGACGTCATGTCCCGTTTTGCGTCCGCGAGTTTTCTTTTCTGGTACTGACGGCGGAAAGCTTTATGTTGACAGCTGTTTGTTCGCAGAATATGTTCCGTTTCTTTGTTTTTTGGGAAGCCGCCGTCCTGCCGTTGTTTTTAATGACGGCCGTATGGGGAACGGAAAAACGCATTTACACGGCTTATAAGTTTTGTTTTTCCGATCTTTTAGGCGCGATCTGCCTGATGCCGGCTTTGTTCTGGCTGTCGGAAAAAGCAGGGTCTGCCGATTATTCCGCCGTCGGACAGCTGGTATTGAATAAGACGGAACAAACCGTTTTACTGATTTGCTTTTTAGGCGCGCTGGCTTTTAAAGCTCCCCTGTTTCCGTTTCATGCCTGGTTAAGCGACGCGCAGGCGGAAGCGCCCGTGCCGACGGGGATTTTATTATGCGGCATTTTTTCAAAGCTGATTTTTTATGCTTTTTTGCGTCTGGCTTTTCCCGTTACGCAGACAGTGCTGGCGGAATGGGGGCTTTTTTTGTTGACATGGGCGGTTTTTTCGGCGGTTTACGGAGCTTTGATTACGTTAAAGCAGGTGGAAATCAAAAAAATCGCCGGATTTACTCATTTGGCTCAGGTCGGTTTTTTAGGGGCGGGACTGTTCTGCGTGACGCCGGAAGCGTTAAAAAGTCTGTTGTTCTTGTGTGCGGCGCAAGGGCTGGCCGTTACGGTTTATCTGATGTCCGCGGGGGCCTTGTATGCGCGGTTCAGGGCGGCCGGCATTAAAAATCCGACGGGATTGATGAAGCTGTTTCCTTATCTGGGGGCGACGTTTTTCTTGTCCTGTCTGGCCGTTTTGGCCGTTCCGCCTTTAATGCCGTTCACCGGACAGTTTTTGATTTTTTATGCGGTGTTTAAACAATCGGGAACGGCGGCTTTTTTCTTGCTGTTGTCGGTTGTTTTACTCTATGCGGCGTTTTTTAAGCTGTTTACAAAGCTGCTGTTCGGAGAACCGCCGGAACGCAGTCTGGCGCCGCCGGATATGAGCTGGCGGGAAAAAACGGCCGCGGTTGTTTTCGGTATGATTTTTTTGGTGTTGTCCGTAATGCCGGGAATTATTTTTGATTTGGCGCGGCAGGCCGTCGGCGGGTAGGAGAAAAAAATGATTGAAACGTTAAAAAATACGCTGCCTGTTTTGCCTGAAACGATATTGTTTTTCTTTGCGCTGCTTTCTTTACTTGCCGGCGTTTACGCTGCTCCGGTCAAAGCAAGACAAAAGGCGGACAAACTGGTTTGTGCCGGAATCTTGTCTGCTTTCGCCGTTTTATGTCTGATTGACGCGCCGGCCGGCGGGCTGCCGGTTGATTTTCCGGGGTTCGTTTTGGACGGATTTGCCCTTTGGCTGAAAAAAATTCTGCTGATCGGCGGCGTTGCCGCTTTGGCTTTCGGGGCGGACTGGCTGAAATATAAAAAATATTCGCGTTTTGAATTTGCGCCGCTGCTGGCTTTTTGCATGACAGGTATGATGCTGGTAATTTCGGCTCAGACTTTTTTGGTGCAGTTTCTGGGATTGGAAATGATGCACTTCCCGCTGTTGTTTTTGACGGCTTATAAACGTCAGGGGGAACGGTCGACCGAAGCGGGAACAAAATATGTCGTTATGGTGTTTTTAAGCTCGGGACTATATCTGTTTGGCGTATCCGTTTTGTATGCCTGTCTGGGAACGGTGGATTTTGCGCGGCTGGCCGCCGCCGACAAACAGGCGATTATGCCGGCGCTGTTATGGGGCGTGTCTTTTATTGCGGCCGGATTGTTTTTGAAAATCGGCGCCGCGCCGTTCCATTCATGGGCGGCCGACGTATACGAAGGCGCTCCGTCCCCCGTGACGGCTTTGTTCGCCATGCTTGTGCGTCTGCCCGTTATCGCCGCTTTGGCCAGAGTTGTGCTGGAACCTTTTGCTTCTTTGACTTTTTACTGGCGGCCCGTTTTGGCGACTGTCGCCCTCTTGTCTGTCTGCATCGGCGGATTCGGGGCGATCGTGCAGACAAATATTAAGCGCTTGACGGCTTATACCGTTATTGTTTTAAACGGTTTCGCTTTGTCGGCTCTGGTCGTGCGAAGCGCCGAGCTGCTGCAGTTCGCGCTGACGATTGATCTGGTTATGCTGGCGGGAATGTCGGCGGTCGTCCTGTCGCTGCGCATCGGCGACGAATTAAGCGAAGAAATCCGCGTCTTGTCCGGACAGGGGCAGTCAAAACCCGTGCGGGGCGGACTGTTTGCGCTGATTTTTCTGGGGCTGGCCGGCGCGCCGCCGTTCGCCGGATTTTGGACGCGGTTCCGGCTGTTTAAGGAAACGGCGGCCGAAAATATGGTCTTTTTTTCCGTTTCGCTGATGCTGGGCGGATTGTTGATCATGTATGTTTATTTAAAATTGATCCGGCAGATGTATATGGTTCAGACAAAAGAAGAGTTGTCTTTTGCGCCGGCGCCGATGAAAATCGTGATTGTCATGTCGGCCGTATTGTCGGCTTTTTCATTTATCGCGGCCGAACCGCTGCTGAATGCCGTTCGGACGGCCGCAATGAATTTTTAAGAGGGAAAAATGAAAATAAAACTGCCGCAGGGTTGGTCTTTGATCGAAAAAACAGAAACGGGCAGCACGAACGAAGACGTTAAACGGTTGCCGCCGGGGTCTGATAAAACGGCTGTCTGCGCGCGGATACAGACCGGCGGGCGCGGGCGAATGGGGCGCCGCTGGGTCAGTCCCGAAGGAAATTTGTATGTTTCTTTTTGTCTGGAACCGGTCCGTCCGGCAGAAGCCGGCGTGTACAGTTTTTTGTCCGCTGTGGCTTTGATGCAGGCGATCGAAAAGCTTTGTCCCGGATTACTGGTTAATTGTAAATGGCCGAACGATTTGCTGATTAACGGCAAAAAGGTAAGCGGCATTTTATTGGAAACAAACGGTGTGGACAGATTGATTATCGGGATCGGCGTTAATCTGACGCCGGTTGATGAAAAGCAGATGTTATATCCGGTTACTTCTTTGTGTCAGGAAGGTTTTAATATTGAAAGGGCGCAGATGCTGGAAGCTTTGCTGGCTTGCTTTGACAACTGGCAGAAATGTTTGCTGTCGCTGGGGATAAAGCCGGTTTTGGAAACATGGAAACAAAAAGCCTGCGGGATCGGCGGGCCGGTGACGGTCAATCTGCCGGACAGGCAGCTGAAAGGAACTTTTTACGGTCTTGATCAGGACGGGTGCTTTTTGTTAAATAAAGAAGGCGAAATTTTAAAAATTACGGCCGGAGACATTTTTTTCGGCCAAACGGGAAAGAATGAAAATGTCCGGTGAAAAAACAGCTGAATATATTGACGTTCCTGATGAAGGATTGTTTTTTGTTCCTTTGGGCGGCGTCGGCGAAATCGGTATGAATTTTTATCTTTATGCCTGCGACGGCGACTGGCTGGCCGTGGACTGCGGCGTCGGCTTTGCCGGCGACAGGCTGCCGGGGGTCGATATGCTGCTGCCCGATCCGTCGTTTGCCGAAAAAATCGCGCCCCGGTTAAAAGGGCTGGTCGTTACGCATGCGCACGAAGACCATATCGGCGCGGTGGCGACATTCTGGCCCGTTCTGCGCTGCCCCGTTTATGTGTCGGCTTTTGCCGCGGAAATGCTGGAAACTCGTTTGGACGAAGCGGGGTTGCTGGGTCGTGTGCCCGTCCGTATTTTTGAACAGGGCGACTTGTTGGATCTGGCTCCGTTTGAAATCGAACTGGTGTCGATTAACCACTCTATTCCCGAAGCGTCCTCTCTGCTGATCAAAACGCCCCGCGGCAACGTATTTCATACGGGCGACTGGCGCTTTGACGAAGGCCCCGTTGTCGGAAAGCCCGTGGATTACAAAGCTCTGCAAGCTTTGAAAAAAGAAAAAATACTGGCGTTGGTCGGAGATTCGACAAACGTTTTCGTCGAAGGCGACATTCCGTCCGAAACGGCGGTCAAAACCGCTTTGACAGAGCTGTTCGCGGCTTATAAAGGAAAGCGGCTGATCGTGACGTGTTTCGCTTCAAATGTCGGGCGGATCGAAAGCATAGCCGAAGCCGCCGAAAAAAACGGCCGGACGGTTTGTCTGCTGGGCCGGTCGCTGTGGCGGGTCGAAGGGGCGGGACGCGCCGCCGGATACTTTAAAGGCGTTAATGTCTTTTTGACCGACGAAGAAGCCGCGGAAAACGATCCGGCGGAAGTTCTGTATCTGTGTACGGGCTGCCAGGGGGAACCGAAAGCGGCTTTGTCGAATATTTCTTACGGCACCGGAGCGGTAAAACCCGTCAAAGGAGACGTCGTCGTTTTTTCTTCGCGCGTCATTCCCGGCAACGAACAGGCGATTGCCAACATACAAAACCGCTTTATTGCCAAAGGGATTGAAATCGTCACCGTAAAAGACGCTTTGGTTCATGTGTCCGGCCATTCCGGACGCAAGGATATTGCTAAATTATACGAATTCTTAAAGCCGAAAATCGCCGTTCCCGTTCATGGCGAGGCGGCTCATTTGTATGAACATGCCGATCTGGCGGCAAGCTGCGGCATAAAAAAAACCGTGATTATCAAAGACGGCGACGTCCTGCGTCTGGACGGCAGGCAGCCGGAAATTATCGGCGAAGTCAAAACAGGCGTTCTGGCGCGCGACAGAAAACAAATTATTCCGTTAAACGCCGGTATATTAAAACAGCGTCGCCGTATGATTGACGACGGAACCGTCGTGGCGACGCTGGTTCTGGATAAAAAAGGAACGGTTGTCGGCGGCGTTCAGTTTTCCGCCGTCGGTCTGATCGAAAGCGAAGATCCGGTTATGAAACAAATGGATACGGCGGTTAAACAGGCCGTGGAACTGCTGGACAAAGAAAAACGCTTTGACGATCAGAACGTTTCGGACGCCGTGAAATCCGCCGTGCGCAAAGTCGTTATGGAAACGCACGGGCGCCGGCCGCTGGTGGAAACGCATCTGGTCAGAATCTGATCAAAAAGGAAAGAGCCGGGATATGATGGGGATTTTGATTTTTCTTTGTTTGTTTCCGGCCGTTTTGCGGGCGGAACCCGTTCAAATCAGAATATCGCCGCAGGATTGTTACAAGCTGGCCGTGTCCGGCGCGGATTACGTTCCCGGCGTTTCCGTTGACGGACGGTCCGTCGCGCCGGCGGATTTGGGAGCGGATTCGACGTTAAGCACAACGGGAAATCGTGTCGCGCCGGCGGATATAAACGGCGGCGTTCCCGTAAACCTGCCTGATCTGACGACGTTGACTCTGCCGGTTTTTTTGGATTTGAAAAAAGATTTCGGATTCTGGAATTCCGATCTGGAATACGGATTTATTCCCGTTGCCAGAGTCGATATCAAAGACGGACAGATTTTTGTCAACGGTGTCCTTGTTTCCGAAAACGGGGCGGAAGCTTTGAAAAAAGCCTGCGCGGAACAAATAGACAAAGAAAATATGGACAAAAATGAATTGACAGCTGTCCAATAAATGATATCCTGATACCGTTCTTTAAAGAAAAAGGGGATTCTTATGGTTGAAACGGTTGCCGGATTTACGCAGAAATCATATAAAAAGTATGCCTGCGGCCGTGCGGCGCAAAAAGCAAAAAAGGTTTTGACAAAGGCTTTTACGGCTTCTGACGCCAAAAACGCGGTAAAAGAAGAAATTCTGTTTGAAGAAATCATTGATTCCGTAATGAAAACCAAAAAAGGCCGCGAAACGCTGACGACGCTGTCAAAGCTGGGGTATTCTTTCGCGTTTGAAAAAGGAAATTTCGGCGGTTTCTGCGCGCCGAATCAGAAAAAAGTCGTGATCAACCCGTCGTTCGGGTTTGAATATATGCTTCAAACGGCCGTGCATGAAGGCCGCCACGCCATTCAGTATTCCCGGGAAAGCGAAAACAGGCCGAATTACGAACATACGCAAGTCGCTTCGTCGCTCAGAATGCACCGCGCGATAGAGGCTGACGCCGTCGCGCATGAAATGGCTTTCGTTTACGAATGCAAGGAGATCATGCCGAACGTTTATGAAAAGGCAAAGGAAACCGGATTGCCGATGTTTCACGCTTATGTCGGGGAAATGGAAAAGTCCCATGACGAAAGAAAAGCGATGCAGGCCTGTTTCGCCGCATGGTATGAATGCGACTATTACCGCGACTATTACGACAAATGGCACAAGGACGGGTTTAAACGGATCGCCGAATATGCCAAAAAAGAAAAGGATCCCGACTGCTTTTCAAAGGAATATCCCGTCGCGGACGTTTTGAAAATGTGCTGCTATAAAGGAAAACCGTATATGTCGGCCGATGATTTAAACAGCGGTTTGCCGTTTTCCATTAAGCAGTCGGATCAAAAGGAAATCTCCGCCATGATTGACGATTATGCCGCGGCTGTTCCGGGGGCAAAACCCGACCGGTCGGTTCTGTCGATGCGTCTGCGCGGCGAAAAAGGAGATTTGATTGCTCCGTCCGGAAAATCCGGGGATAAACAAGCCGTCGTGTCGGCAGCGATAAATCAAAGGGGACGATAAAATGCCGGATCAAAAATCCAATTTTGAATGCTTTGCAAAGCTTAATAATTCGATTTATGCTTTGGGCGGGGCGGATCGTGAAAATTTCACCAGTCTGCTGAATATCGCCTATCAGTTTCCCAAAGGGCGGGAAACAATGAACGCCGTCGCCTTTCAGGGGTATTCCTATATGTATCAGGCGATGTTCGGCGTTAACGGCGCATGCGATTATGACCATAAGGTCGTCCGGCTGAATTCTTACCGCCGTCAAATGGAACTGGCGCCGATTTTAATTCATGAATGTACGCATATCCGTCAGGTGGAACGGCTGAACAAAGTCAGCGGCCGGGATAAAGCAACGGATTTTATCGGCGGGTTGAACGCATACGATTTCATCAAGCTGAACCGCGCGCTGGAAGCGGACGCATGCGCGCATCAGGCGGCTTTCGCTTATCAGATGAAAGACGAATATCCGCAGGTTTTTGAAAAGGAAATGGAAACGCCGATGATGCGGGCTTATGTCGGGGAAATGGAAAAATCCGGCGATGAAACAAAAGCGATGAGGGCCTCTTTTCAGGCGTGGTACGGTTATAAAAATTATCAGGAATCCTATGAAAAGCAGTTTTTGCCGCAGATTAAAATGAATGCGGATAAAAAGAAAACGCCGCTTTCCAACGAACAGATTTCCGCCGTATGTCTGCATAATGGAAAATCATATATTTCCGTGTCTTTCTTTGACAGGGCCGAAAATATGGCCGTGTCGGAAAAAGGAAAAGAAACTTTGATGCAGACCGGCGATAAATCGGCTGCAAAGCTGCCGGTCAGAAACGAACAAAAGCAAAAAACGCCTTCGCCCGCTTTATTAAAAGCCGCCGCGGCGATCAAAGGACGTTAAATAAAAAGACCGGAAAATCCGGTCTTTATTTTTCGGGCAGCATTTGTACGACTCTTTGCGGAAAAGGAATTTCTATTCCGTTGTCGTTGAATATTTTTTGCAGCCGGATCATCAGATCGCTTTTGACAACGGAACGCTGCATGATATTGGCGATGTAACACCGCAGCTGAATCCCGATACTGCTGTCGTCAAATGAAGTGACGATCGCTGACGCCGGCGGATCCGAAAGAATACGGGGATCGTTTTTAATTATACTGACGGCCAGCTGCAGGACTTTTTCCAGATCGGAATCGTATCCGACGCCAACGTTGATTATCAGACGGCATTTGGAATCAGTCAGCGTCCAGTTTGTTAATACGCCGGAAATAATATCCGCGTTCGGAATGATAATCAGCGCTTTGTCAAATGTTTCCAGCTCGGTTGAACGGATATTGATTTTCCGAACGATTCCTTCTTTGTCGTTAATGACAATCCAGTCGCCGATCCGGAACGGCCGTTCAAATAAAATTAAAAGGCCGGAAATGAAATTGTTTACCACGTGCTGTAATCCGAATCCCAGACCGACAGACAGCGCGCTGATCAGCAGACCGAGGCTTTTCAGATTCACGCCTAAAACCGACAGGGAAATCAATCCGGCGATTAAAATGGAGATGTAACCGACAAGCGCCGTCGCCGAGCTTTCGGTATTTTTATTAAAATGCAGGTGATTGAACAGGCGCGGCATAAAAGCGTCGCGGATCAGGCGCAGGATATACGTTATGGATAAAAAAAGCATAATGGCTAAAACGCTTTGCCGGATCGGTCCCCTGAAAGAAGAAATATAGCCGTTGAAATCGGTCCAAAGGCCTTTGTCGGAAAAGCAGTAAACCAGAAACAAAAAAACGATGATCGGCAGCGTAAAGCGCCGGATAAACTGATAAAGTTTTTTGAACATATCCGCTCCTTGCCGTTTTGTGTA
>JBJFAY010000144.1:0-2850 GCA_051888155.1 Alphaproteobacteria bacterium | reverse complement strand
GGTGTAACGCAGCTTCCTTTCGGCGTTTTTGCCGCTTTGATGCTGCCGATTCATCTGGCGATCGGACTGGTTGAAGGCGCGACGACGGGATTGATTTTGGCCTTTTTATATCAATACCGTCCCGAATTGTTTAAAGAAAACGAACAAAACGCCGAACCGAAAGCCTGCTTTGGAGTGGGGGTGGCCGCGTTAATAACCGGCGGCGCGTTATCTTTGACGGCCTCCGAACTGCCGGACGGTTTGGAATGGAGCATTTTAAAAACAGCAGGAGAATCTTTTGAACTGCCGTCTTCGCTGCAAGCCGTTTTCGCTGATTACAATATTGCGGACAGCACGGCGCTGGCCGGTATTGCCGGCGTTGTCATTACGGCGACGGTCATCTTTGCGCTGATCAGAATAATCGGCGGAAGAAAGGTGCAGTCGGCTTGATTTCTCCTTTTTCCAAGCTGGTTTTCACCGTGTCATATCTGATTACCGCCGCCGGGCTGAAACCGGACGCTTTGACGGCGGCTTGCGTTTTCGCCTTTTTTCCCGCGGTATCCCTGGTTAAAATCAAAATTCCTGCCCGTTTGTGTATTCCGGTTATGACGCCTGTTTTCTGTCTGGCTGCGGGCAACCTGTTTTTTGCGCCGCCCGTCTTTACGGCGGTTCTGCTGCTGAAAGCCGCCGCCTACTGTCTGACGGCTTTGATTTTCGCTTCCACCACCCGCATAGAAGATGTTCTGGCTGTTTTTAACACTTTAAAATGCCCGCGATTCTTTATATTTCAATTATTTTTTATTTGCAGATATCTGGATCTGATTTTATACGAAGCCGTTAATTTAAAACGGGCTTTTCAACTGCGTTCACGGCGCAATATTCCCAAAATCGGAGAATGGAAATATCTGGCGGGAAATTTGCTGCTGCGCTGTCTGGATCGGGCCGACAGAATACACCAGGCCATGAATTGCCGGAACTTCAACCTGCAAACGGCTTCATTTCCTTCGGCCCGCATCGGCTTTAAAGACGTCGCCGTTTCTTTGTGCTTTGTTTTTTTCTGCCAGATGCTCAGAAAGGAGCTGTTATGATTACGCTGCAAAGGATTTGTCTGACTTATCCGACGGGACGCAAAGCCTTATCCGATATTTCTTTGACGCTGCAATCCGGTGTAAAAACAGCTTTGCTGGGAGCAAACGGCGCCGGCAAATCAACACTGCTGTCAGTGCTGGCCGGCCTGATCCGTCCCGATTCCGGAGAAATCACCGGCTTAAGCGGACGAACAGGCTTTATTTTTCAAAATGCGGACGACCAGCTGTTCATGCCGACAGTCGCCGACGATATTCGTTTCGGTTTGATCAACGCGGGTTTAAACGAAGCGGAAATTAACGCGGAGATGACAGCCGTTTTAAAACAGTTTCGGATTTTTCATTTAAAGGACGTTCCCTGCCGGAAACTATCCGGCGGAGAAAAAAAACGCGCCGCTCTGGCCGGCGTATTGGCGTTACACCCGGATATTTTACTGTTAGACGAACCGACCGGCCAGTTGGATCCCCGCGGCAAACGCGAATTTGCCGAGATTTTAAATTCTTTGCCGCAGACTTGCATTGTTGCGACTCACGATCTGTTTTTAGCGCAGAAAATCTGTCAAAACGCCGTTATTTTAGACCATGGCGCCATTGCCGCCGCGGGCGCCGTCAATACCATCATAAATAATGATGAACTGTTGCTGCGCTGCGGATTAAAATAAGCCGACATGATTTCTTTTGTTTTATCAACGTATTTATGGCGCGAATCCTTCTATTTTCATTGACAAAGATAACAAAACGTGAGAAGATTTTTGAAGAAAAAGAAGTCTTTTAAAGGTGGATAGAAATGTCATCTGCAAAGGTCACATCAGGTGCGCCAGTAGGGCACACGACCTCGGTAGTCAAGCTGAACGGCGTCCGCGCGGCATCGCCGGCGTCAGTGAGTGCTTCTATTTCCGCCATTAACGACTCGACAAACATCGGATCCGCGACAGAGCAATATTTACCGGGCGGAGAGGACGTTTTCGTATTTGTTCCCGAACAGGAATCTCAGGAAAATGCCGTTTCCGTTCCCTTTTCGGCTTTGAACGGCGAAATGTCCACAGAAATTCAGCTGCAGTTTCAGGAAAAAGACATTCCTTTCATTTCTGTTCAGGAAGTGGAAAGACGTATTGAAACATACGAACGCACGATTGAACAATCCGAAGATCCTTTAAAAAAGAAAACGCAAGGATTCGGATAAGCGGAGGGCATCGGCATGATGATTACGCGCACGGCTTTATCGGGAATACAATCGGCTCAAGTCCGTTTTGAAAAAAGCGCGGATAAAATTGTTAATGCTTTCAGTGTTCCCGAACAACAGGAACAAAGCGGCATTGCGCCGATCAATGGTGTTCAATCCGTCGGCATCCGGTCAACGGCCTTTACCGCCAGCGAAGACGTTTTTATGGAAGAAACCGTCAATATGATGACGGCTTCTTTTGCATATAAAACCAACATAGACGTTTTCAAGACATGGAATGAAACGACGGAAAATGTCCTTACTGAGCTGACGGCATAATTTTTTTCAAAAAAAGAAAAAAAACTATTGACCTCCGACCGATAGGTCTATATGTTGTCGTTCTGTCAAGGGCGTGTAGCTCAGCCGGTAGAGCACTTGACTTTTAATCAAGTGGCCCCGGGTTCGAATCCCGGCACGCTCACCAATCAAACCGCAGGAAACTGCGGTTTTTTTGTACCCGATTTTTTCCCTTTCGCTTCGTTTTTCGCTCCGTTATTGTAAGACGAAACTGTAGCGCGACAATTATTTTTAGACTTTTTGACAATCATTTTTAGACCGGCAAAA
>JBJFAY010000143.1:0-12603 GCA_051888155.1 Alphaproteobacteria bacterium | reverse complement strand
AATGGAGAAAATCGTTGCGTAAGTGTAAATAACGCCCCACCTCCGCTTCCAGAGCGAGTGCCAGCTTTCCCCAACGTAAATCGCCATAACGGGCGGGACAAAGCTCAAACGTCAAAAATTCACCGGCTTCTTTCTTCAATTTTTGAATAACCGGATCTTTTTCTGATTTTGGCAAAGCTTTTCTCTTTTGTTCGATAAATTGTTTTTGTCTTTCTTTACGCTCTTTTTCTTGCACTTTACGCTCTTTTTCTTGCAACTCTTTTTCCGCTTTCTCTTGCTCTGTCTTCTGCTCTTTCATCTTCTCGCGACCGGATATGAAACATTTATTATACCGATCTTTTACTGAAAAAATGGTGAAGGCTCCTCTCTTTTTTAATGGAGAATACGATTTTTTCTTTTCTCTGATCTTTTCTATATTGGAACCTGTATAAGGATAATATGCTGAAAAGTAATATTCCGTTTCTGATTTTCCTAAGAAACGATACCTAGAATGCGTGTCCTCTATTTTTATTTCTTCCCTGTCATCGTCGCTTATATCGCAATTAACTGTATTCCCTGAAGCAACACACTTTTTAATTCCGCATTCTTTTTGAACTATTTCATTGTTTATGGCATCGTTTGATAAATAAACATAAGGTTGTTCCAGATATGCGTCATAAGAAATCATAGGACCGGAACACCCTGATAATGCGATCAACACACCCGATATCAGTATTTTATTTTTCATACTCACTCTCCGTCATTCAAAAAAAAGACCGCCTTTCAGCGGTCGGGGAGTTAGAAGATCATCAACAAGAATGATTGTTTGGCTTTTAAACGTCCCGTTCTTTCAAGGATAGTGACGGGGTAAATACGTTCTGAACATAACCAAAACCTCCCCGCCCCTCGTTAAAGAAGTCGGGGATATGTTCCGTCTTTGCTATTTGCAAAACGGTTATGGCGTTCATATCAAACACCACTTGTTGAAAGAGCCTTCTACAACTCCGCACCCGCTAAGGCACTTTATCGACAACCCGATGTTGCCGATACAGAAACAGAATGCCATTCTGTTGCTTTTTTTTCAAGACAGAAAAGACCGAACGGCTGCTTTTCCGTGATGAGGATTACATAAAAAAAAGCTCCCGATTTCTCGGGAGCTTTTTTCCTTAACCTTCTTTTTTGGGTTCGCGCAAAACATACCCGCGTCCCCAGACGGTTTCAATATAATCGTCCCCGCCCGTCGCTTCGGCGATTTTTTTGCGCAGCTTGCAAATAAACACGTCAATAATTTTCAATTCCGGTTCGTCCATGCCGTTATACAAATGATTCAAGAACTGTTCCTTCGACAAGGTCGTTCCTTTTGACAAAGACAAACGTTCCAAAATACCGTATTCCCGCCCCGTCAGATGCAAAGGCTTGCCGTTGACAAAGGCCGTTCTGGTATCCAGATTGACTTCAATCGCCCCGGTACGGATCACCGATTCAGGGTGTCCCTTCGACCGGCGCACCAAAGCGCGGATACGGGCGACCAGTTCCGCCTTGTCAAACGGTTTTGTCAGATAATCGTCCGCGCCCGTGGACAATCCTTTGACCTTTTTATCCGCGCCGGATAAACCGGACAAAATCAATACGGGCGTGCTGATTTTCGAAGCGCGCAGACGTTTCAGCACTTCATATCCGTCCATGTCGGGCAGCATTAAATCCAATATGATAATATCATAATCATACAGCTTGCCGATTTCCAAACCGTCTTCGCCTAAAACCGTCGTATCAACGACCATGCCTTCCTTATGCAAAACAGCCTCTATCGTCTGGGCTGTTGCTTTATCATCTTCAACCAACAAAACGCGCATCGGGTTTTCCTTCTTCAGGCAGAACAATTAATAACTTATTAACTTTATGTTGTATGAATCGCAAATACAAGTACCTAATTTATCCAAAAATAAAAAAATTTCATTTTTACAAATTTTTTTTGATAAAAAGGCGACAAATTCCTGATGAAAGACTATATTAAGTAAAAAATTCGGAAAAAACGCATGAACGGTTATGTCAAAAACCTGATTAACGATATCAACGCTTTGCCGGAATACCGCTGTTACGGTTCCGTCTGCGCCGTAAAAGGCATGCTGGTGGAAATATCGGGCATACGCGCGGAACTGTCCGTCGGCGACAGATGCCGTATTTGCGCGCGCGGCGGAAAAAAAGTCGTCTGCGAAGTCGTCGGTTTTAATAACGACAAAGTGCTGGCCATGCCGTTTATGAATCTGGACGGCGTCGGGCCGGGCAATCAGGTGGACGTCAGCAACGCCATGCCCGTTTTGTTTCCCGATGTTTCCTGGCTGGGGCGCGTCATTAACGCCATGGGGGAACCCGTTGACGGCAAAGGGCCGCTGATCAAAGGAAAAGTTCCCTGCTTAATCCATAATTCGCCGCCGCCGGCACATTCGCGGGAACGTGTTGCGGGCAAAGCCGATTTGGGCGTTCGGGCGATCAATACGTTTTTAACCGTCTGCAAAGGGCAGCGTATGGGCATTTTCGCCGGTTCCGGCGTCGGCAAGTCGTCTTTAATGGCGATGATGGCGCGTCATACGCAGCTGGACGTGACGGTTTTGGGGCTAATCGGCGAACGCGGCCGTGAAGCGCGGGAATTTATTGAAGACGACTTGGGAGAAGAAGGCATGAAACGCAGCGTCGTCGTCGTCGCCACGTCTGACGAAAGCCCTCTGATGCGCCGCCAGGCCGCTTATGTCGCCATGACGGTTGCCGAATACTTCAGGAACTTAAAGCAAAACGTTTTATGCATGATGGACAGCATTACTCGTTTCGCCATGGCGCAGCGCGAAATCAGCCTGTCCGCCGGCGAACCGCCCGCAACCAAAGGGTATACGCCGACGGTATTTGCCGAACTGCCGCGGCTGCTGGAACGCGCGGGACCGGGCCCGATCGGGCTGGGGTCGATTACGGGGCTGTTTACCGTACTGGTGGACGGCGACGACCACAACGAACCGATTGCCGACGCCGTACGAGGCATTTTGGACGGGCATATCGTTTTGGAACGCGCGATCGCCGAGCGGAACCGTTATCCGGCCGTCAACCTGCTGCGCAGTATTTCGCGTACGATGCCCGGGTGCAACAACGACGCAGAAAACGCTTTGGTCAACCGGGCGCGCGCTTTGATCGCAACCTATGAAAACATGGCGGAACTGATCCGGCTGGGCGCCTATAAGCGCGGTTCAAATCCGGAAGTCGACGAAGCGATTTTTTATTATGACAAACTGGAAGCCTTTCTGGCGCAAAAGAAAAAGGACAAAGTCGACTTTGTCACGGGATACAAAGAATTAAAGGATATATTGTCCCAGCAGCCGCCCGGTCAGAACACGGCAAGAAAATAAACGGTAGAACATGGCCAAAAACGAATTAAAAACGCTGATCCGCGTCCACAAATTCGAGCTGGACGAAAAGCAAAGAAAGCTGGGAGCTTTGCTGCGTTTTGAACAGGCTTTGCTCAATCGTAAAGCTTTGCTGGCCGAACGTTTCAAACAGGAAGAAGAAGCCGCCGACGCCAGTCCCGTCGCCGCGCTGACATTCGGCGCGTACGTTGACTGGCATGTCGAAGAAAACAAACGAGTTGACCGCGCGCTGGAAGACAACCGTCAGGAAATAATTCTGATGCGCGAAGAAATCATGGAAGCATATCAGGAATTAAAAACGCTGGAGATCACGCAGGAAAACCGGGAAAAGCGCGAACTGGCAGAACTGGAACGCAAAATGAACGCAATTTTGGACGAAATCGGATTGACGCTTTACCGGCGCGGAAAAGCCGAAGAAGCCGCCGCAGAACCGGACGGCGCAGCCCAAAGTTCCGCCTGACGGACCGCCAGATAATCCGTCAGATCCCGCAGACGCCGCCTGTCCTCTTTCAAATTTTCGCGCAGAACGGAACGCAAAACGGCTTCGCAGGTTCTCGGCGGTTCCTTGCATTTCCAGCGGTCGGCTTTCGCCCGTTTGGCAATTATAATTTCAAAGACAAGAGAGGTATAGTTATCAACGGCTTCTTTCGGCGTGCCGCTGTGTTTCATTAAATCGTCCCACGTTTCCCGCTTCAGGCCGCTCAGCCGGATTAACTGCGCCCGTTCGGCCTTGCCGCCTTTTTTCAGATCGTTAAAACGGCGCATTAAAAATAAAGACGTATTTAACAAATTCTGTTCGCCTTCAAAATCAACGTTTTTCAGCAGCTGCGCGGTCCGTTCGATTTCTTCCGACAGTTTTTCGGCCGCCTGCGACGGCGTTTTTGCCGTTTGAATATTCTCTTTGATCGTTTCCGCAGGCAAAAAAGACAACAAAGACAGCGTTTCAATATATTCCGCATTACCGCTTTGAATCTGCGCAAAATTACTCAACAGAAATTTTTTGTTTTGCAGCAGGCGCACCTGCCGGACCGAAAGAGGCTTTTCTTCTTCCGGAACCATTTCGACATAGTATTGCGCCGGCGCATACTGCCAGTAATACTGCGGCGCCGGATCCTTGACGAAAAAAACGGTCGACAGCCAAATCAGGTTGGCTTCCTCTTTAATAAAAAAATCATTAAAACGTCGGCGGCAGCTTTCCGTCCAACACGGCATTGTCGTTGTCAGCGGCGCAGCCCCCCAAATAAACCGTTCCTGCGACAGACCCGAAAGACGACCACCAAAAATCACGGCCGTATGCCGATGTTATCCAGCGTTTTTCTTTTTCGGACGTATTTTGGCGCACGGTCAAGGCAACGTCTTTCATTCCTTCTTTTTTTAAATGAACGTCCGCTCCTCGTCCGTGCATAAATTGCCGTCAACGACAGGAGTCAGACCGACTTTCCGCCCGTTATAATAGACTTCCGCTTTAACGTTTGCCGAAATCTTTATTTCCTGACAGCGGAAAGCGCGCATATCGGCTTCCCGCCGGTAACCGGGAAGCCCTTTCATTCTGTCCAGATCCGCTGGCGTAAAGGCTCCGGCCGAACCTGCTTCTCGGTTCAAATCGGCTCTCCAATCCGAAAACATATCCCCCGAAAACGGGGGATATGTTTTTGGTCGGAGCGACAGGATTTGAACCTGCGACCTCTTGATCCCAAATCAAGAGCGCTACCAGACTGCGCTACGCTCCGTTTAAACGAACTCTACATATTCCCAACCGCTTTTTCAAGATCAAAAAATGAATGAACGACTATATCTCCCTTCTCTATTCCGGCCCGTTTCGCAATACCGCCCTTTAATTCCAAAACACCTTTGACACTCTGGGCCGACCGGATCTCGTCATGAGAAAACGGCACCGTATTTTCAACGATTTCCGTAATCTTTCCATGTTCGTCAACAAACAGCATATCCAAAGACGTCGGCGTGTTCGCCATCCACATACCGACCTTTTTGCCGACGGGAAATAAAAATAACATGCCTTCATCGTCTTTAAGATCCGTGCGGTACATCAAGCCGCGTTCCCGCTTTGCATTCGTATCGGCGATGTCTACCATTAATACGACAGCCGGCCGGTCTTGCCGTAAAATACGTATCGTTTCCTTGGCAAATGTTATTTTCGCCGTATCCGGAGCTTTTTCTGGAAAACAAGCCGCGACAATAATAATTCCGAAGAATAAAATAAAACGTTTCATAGATGCCTCTCGAAAAAAACGGGCCGTTTTATTCAACAGCCCGTTTACAGTTTGGTTCTGTTATTTTGAAAAAGGAGAATACGTCTTCATATTGACGACTTTATTTTCTTCTTTTTTTTCATCTTTTTTATTTTCGCTTTTATCACCGTCTTTTTTTTCACCGGACGTTTCCGGCGCCGCGGCATCGGGTGAACCGGCTTTATCGTCTTCCAAAGCTTTATTCATTGCTTCATTAAAGTTTAAAATTTCTTCAGGCGTTGTGACAATGGTTTTTTCGTCCTTGCTTGCCGGAGAACTCAATTTTAACTGAGTCTTGCCGTCAATCGTCGTCAAATCCACAGTCGATTTATTCTGATAGTCCAGGAACGTCAGCGCCGAAGAAGACGGCTGCGCTTTTAAAGCCACCGCGGATCCGACCGTTTCCGTCAAAGCCAGAATGGCCGTATCTCCGGACATATCCAAACTGGAAGTCGCTCCGTCGATCACCATGGCGGAATTACCCGTGCTGACCATGTCAAACGCCGCTTCGCCCGATCCGGTCAAGCCCAGATAAATATTGTTTTTCTTCGTATCGTCCATAATGGAAATGGAACGAATGGAATCCGTCAATCCAAGACTGATTTTACCCGCATATACGTCTGTCAGCGATAAAGTCGCGTTTTTACGGTCAACGGCCATGGCGGCAATCGGATATTTGTCTTTATGCATCATGGCAAAAGACGTGGTATCATTATCCGCCGTCCAAACGCCGCGGATATTCCCGGCTGAATCTTTCAACAGGAAAACTTCCGCTTCGACAACGACGGGGATACCGGCGTCTTTTTTATCTATTTCCTCTCCCTGTTTTGCGGCTTGTCCTTTTTTTTGCTGGGCGAAAGCGGACGAATTCATTGTCGTCCCCGTCAGCCCCGTATATGCCGCAAAACACATCAGACCCGTTACCAGATATTTTAACGTGCGGTATTTTTTTTCTAATTTTTGAATGCGTACTTCTAAATTTTCCATTGTCGGCTCCATCGGATAACAGGAATTTCGTTAATTTAAAAATAAAGATAACTTGTTAATTATCTATGAATAATCCGGCGTACTCAAACGTTTATTTTTTCTGCGGGATCCATTTTTTAACGGCGACGGCCTTTCCCGTCTGAGACCGCATAATTCTGGTCGCCCCGGATTCGCAAGAGCGCAGCCTTTCGTCTTTGCAAGCGATTCCCGCATAAAATTCGGCCATGGACTGCAGGCTGATTTCGGCGTCTTTTCCCGCCGCGAAAGCTTCGGCATAAGGCGCATGCGTTGACAGCAGCCGATAAATATAATCCGTTGAATATGCGCCGAAACGCGCCCAGATCGTCTGTAAAAAAGAAACGGTTCTGCGGTTCATCGACCGATAAGACAAAACGGGACGCTGCGATCCGTACAAACGATACGAATTCGGTTCGACGGGGCCGCGTTCAGCCGCCAGAAAAATCCCGGGAACAAAACGTTTCCCCTGCGTCAAAGCCGCGTAATATCCCTGAGATAAAAACATCAAATACTGCATTTTCATCGGCTGCAGATATTCGCCGTCGTTCAGCGCCGCGTCCAAAAACCACTCGGCCACGTCAAAAACAGACTCCGCAGACGGTATTTCCATTTGAAATTTCTCCGAAATTCAGATAAAAAGAAAAAAATGCGTAAGTTTTATTAAGCTTTAACGTTATCTGATAAAAAAATAGTTAAAGTTTGTCAGGGGGAGAATTATTTTTCATGGAAAATAACAATGCAAACAATCCGAAAACAACACCGGCGCAAAACCCTGCCGGAGTAAAAACTCCTCTGGTCAAACGAGTCAAAATCCCGACGGTGCGTCCGGGGACTCCGCCGCAGCCGGCGGCGGCTCCCGTTCAAAATCCGGCGGTCGAAACGGATCCGGCCGCCCGATTGGAAGCCGGACACGTCGAAACAAAAGAACCCGAGCTGCCTCCGGAAAATAAAAAAGAAGTCGTTCCTCAGGCCATAGAAGCCGAAGAAATCGAAAAAGCTCCCGTACGCAAAAAACGCAGAGGCGCTTCTTCCGCCGGCGCTCTTCCCGCTTTGGACGAAGCGACAAAGAAAAAAGCCGAAGAACAACTGCATAAAGCGAAAGCAAAGGCAAAAAATTTCCTGTCAAACAAATGGAACCGGCTGGGAATACTGGTCGTCCTGCTGGGCATTATCTGCTTCGGCGTTTATTCTTCTCTGCCGATAATCGCCGAAAAAAAGCTGCCTGAAATTTTCGCGGCGAACGGAATGCCGTTCAGGAATTTTAAAATCAAACAAATCACAATCGACACAATGGAATTGACTAACGTTTCCGACAAAACGGGAACCATGACCATTTCGTCAATGAAATTCAATTATTCTCTGTTCAGTCTGTTTTCCAGCAATATTATCCGGTCTATGGAATTAACGGGCATCAATATCAGCGGCGAAAAAAGATCCGACGGCGTTTCTCTGGGGGCGCTGGGCGGATTGATCTATTCCCCTGTCAATGCGCAAAAAGGAAAAGAAATCACCATTAATTCTTTGCAGATGAAAAACGGCCGCTTCATTTTGAAAAACGACGCCCCGCCCGAAAAAATAATCAACGAATACGGTGAAGAAGAAGAAGTCGATAATACGATTATTGTAAATTTCACGGCGAACGGCACACTTGGCAAAACCGGACTGAATATGCAGATTTCAACGGATTATTCTTCGCCGCAGATGGCCGTTAAAACGCAAACGGCATTAAATAAAACCGCAATGACGTCACAGATTAAAACGGAAATCACGGAAGGAAACCTGTTAAAGGATTCCAACAGCGTCGGATCCGTTTCCGGTAATTTGGAAATTTCCGTCAATAACGGCGTTTTATCAAAAGGACAGGCGGATTTACTGTTGTCTTCTTCATCGCAGAAATTGAAATTGCAAGCCGACGTTACTCCGAAAGACGACAGTTTTGACATTTCCGTCAATCTGGACCGTTCTTTTGAAAATCCGCAGGACGCGATCGGAAAATTCGTCGGCATCCTGTCCTTGCAGGCGAACGACGTAACCGTCAAAGGAACGTTCCAAAATTTTGAAGGCACACTGCCGCTGCGCATGAACGCGCCGTCGCTGACGAGCGGATCTATGGCCGTTCAGGATTTAAAGACGGAAATGGATATTAAATTTTCCTGCTCGGGATCAGCCTGTACGGCGACTTTGACGAAACCGATGAAATTCGCTTTCACCAACTTGCAGGCGACAAGTAATTTCAGACAAATCAAATTGTTTACACCGCTGGAATTAACGATTAATCCCGATCCGAATGATCCGTTTTTAAAATCAGACGGCGGCAAATTATCCTTTACGCTGCCGATATCGGCTTTTTCAACTCACGTTTTCATTGCCGACAGCATTTCCAGTACGCAGGTAGCGACGGCCGTCAACGGATTTAAGGCGCGCGCTCAATATAATATCTTTTCGGGCGCCTACTCCGGCGAAGCAACGTTTGTGCAGTCCGGCTTGGCCAGCAAAGATATAAAAATGACGGGTATTCAGGGAATTGTTTCCTTTACCAGCCAGACTTTGCCCGACGTGCGGCTGCGCGTCGCAAAGGCTGCCTTGACTCAGCCGGATATCATGCCCGAATTTTCGGCAGATCTGCGCTTCCGCCCGATGAGTCAGATCGAATTCGGCTTAGATTCCACACTGTCCATTCAAAACGGTCTGGTAACGGCGACAATCAACGGATCTTATACGCTGCCCACGCATGAATGGAACATGTATGTCGTTGTTCCGAAATTCATTCTGTCGGAATCGGGACTGCATTTGGGAAATGTCATGCCGTTCATGCTGAAATACTTGCCTGAATCAACTTCCGGCGGTCTGGCCGCTAAGGGACGGCTGACGATCAAAGGCGGAAAAGTCGCCGGTCCGATCGACGTTTTAATGGAAAATGTGGAAACGACATGGAACGGTTTGGAAATTGAAGCTTTAAACGGCGTTATGACCTTATCGTCAGTCCTGCCTTTGGAAACCCCCGAAAACCAGCAGCTGTTCATCGGCACGCTGAACGTAGGCATACCGTTCCAAAACGCTTTGTTTAACTTCCGCATTCAGGCAAACCGCGGGGTTGAAGTCGCAAATGCGCGAATGAAATACGCCAACGGCCAGTTCAAAACGATTAAATCGTTCTTTATTCCTTATGAAGGCCAGACGTCTCAGATTTTGTTTGAAGGCAGCGGCATTGACTTGTCTTCCGTCACAAGCAACCTGAAATCGTCCGCGCTGCGGATTGACGGCGTGATGAACTCCGAATGGGTATTGTCGTATGCCGATAAAAAACTGAACATCAATAATGTGAAATTCACATCAAAACTGCCCGGCACGCTGCATTTTTCGCCGTCGGAAGCGCTCGGCAAACAGATGGATCCGCAGATGCTGGCCTTTTTAAAAGACGTTATCGTTAAAAATATGACGGTTACAGCCAAAGGTCAGATAGACGGCCAGCTTGCTTTTGATGTATTCATAGAAGGGCATTCGCCGCTGGAAACCGAAGAAAACGATCAAGACGTTTCTTTTGATTTCAAAGGCAGCTTTAAAAACTTCCTGAAACAAGACAGCGGCTTGCTTGAAATCCCGTCAGATATTCTGCTTTCATTGCAAGAATTTACGAAAAAATAAAGGGAGGCCGCATGAAATTCGGGGAATTTCCTGTCTATGACGCATTGGGGATTGAACTGACCCACCCTGTCAAGTGTCAGGAAAAAACTCTGAAAAAAGGCCATATCTTAACGTCTTCGGATATCGGACAGCTGCAGTACGCCGGTATCAAAACGGTTATCGGCGTTCAGTTTTCTTCCGAAGACATTCACCCTGAAACAGCGGCTGATATCTTATTAAAAACAATGGCCGGCGACTATTTGCGCTACACGCTGCCCGATGAAAACGGCTACAGCGAAATATTCGCCGATATTGACGGCGTTTTTGTTTTCGATCGGGAAAGACTGAACCGTTTTAACGCGCACAGTGAAAATATTTCCCTGACAGCCGTTCAGCCTTATATGCCTGTTTATAAAGGACAATTTGTCGCCAATCTGCGTTTATTCGGACCGGCGGTAACGGCGGAAACGTTAAATGAAGCGATTACGAAAATTTCAGGAACAGGCCCGCTGTTAAAAGTTGCGCCGTATGCGTTCTGCAAAATCGGATTTATCCGGACAATTTCCGATAAAAGCCATATACAGCCGCAGGACATGGCAGAACTGGAAAAGCGTTTCGGCGCATATGGTTTTGACGTTGTTTTTCATGATTTATGCGAACACAGCTCCGTGCAGGTTGAAAAATCCGTTCGCGACGCTATTGACGCGCAGGCGGAAATTGTTTTAGTGGAAAGCCCTTTTCCGCCGTTGCACCGTGACGACGTCGTTCCGAAAGGCTTTAGAGAAGCCGCCGGCGATATCGACCGTCTGGGCTGGCCGATGGATATGGGGGTGTCTTTGGTCATCGGGCATAAAAATGACGTAAAGCTGCTGGGATACTGCGCCGAAGACGCGGATCAGCCGGCTTTTGATATATTAATGCGTTTTTTGGCGACAAAATCTCTGCCGGACGCGGCTGTTTTTCCTACTCTGGCCTTGAACGGCATTTCTTTGGAACGTCTGGCAAAAAGAATAACGCCGCAGCAAACGGAAAAATCCATCAGCGTCGGATCGGTATCCGGCAGCGAAAAAATCGCCGTTGTCATTCTGGCGGCCGGATCGGCGCGGCGCATGATCGGATCAAATAAACTGTTGGAACCGTTAAACGGTCTGCCGATGGTTGAACACGTCGTGCAGTCGGCTTTGTCGTCACAAGCCGATTATGTCGCCGTTGTTACCGGACACGACGCTAAATTCATTGAAAAACGACTGGAAAAATACGACGTTAAGATCGTACGCAATCCCGATTATGTTTCGGGCGTCTTAGGATCCATACGTCTGGGGCTGGCCGTTTTGCCGCCCGACATTGCCGCGGCGGTTGTCCTGCCGGCCGACATGCCCGCTTTCACCGAAGAATACATTGACAAACTGATTGAAGCGTTCGATTTCAAAGCAAAGCGTCCTCCGGTTGTTCTGCCGTCTTTTAATTCCGTGCGCCATAACCCTGTTTTATGGCCGCGCGATTTGTTTAAAGCCGTTAAAATTGTTCCCGAAGATTCTCATTGGACGCCGGCTTTGATCGAACATTCCGATTATATTAAGGAAGTCGTGTTAAAAGACGACCTGCCCTTGACGGATATCAATACGCACGGCGATTTGGAAAAATACAAAGCGCGCGCTGAAATGCTGTCGAACGCGGAACAGGATTTGCTTGCGTTGGAAAAGCGCCGTTAATGCCGGCGCGGCTGAAAAAGTCGAAAAGCTGTCATAAAGATTGCCTTTTTTCCGGATCTCTTATATCCTTTAACAAAGAATTTTTTAACATAAGGATACGGCAGAAATGATTTTTCCGCGGCATTTTTTCAAAGCGCTAAAGTTTTCCCTGACGGCATTTGTTCTTTGCGGCGTTTTTGCCGGCTGTTCCGAAAAGCCGCGGTATCCGTGGTATGAAACGGTTTCAATGTATCATGTTTTCGTTAAATCCTTTTTTGATTCGAACGGCGACGGCAAAGGCGATTTGAAAGGATTGACCCAAAAATTGGACTATATCCGCAGCCTGAACGTCAATACGATTTATATGCTGCCGATCACGCCGGCTTTGAACGTGCCGGAAATGCCGCGCAGCCACTACGGGTACGAAATTACGGACTTTAAAAATATCCACCCCGATTACGGAACGATGGAAGATTTTAAAACGCTGGCCAAAGAAGCGCGCAAACGCGGGCTGCATATTGTTCTGGACTTTATCACAACCGTAATTTCCGTAGAACACCCGTTCTTTCAGGATATTCTGAATAATCCCGACAGCAAATACAAAAACTGGATAATAACTTCGCCCGTTATTCCCGAAGGCGAATG
>JBJFAY010000142.1:0-2963 GCA_051888155.1 Alphaproteobacteria bacterium | reverse complement strand
ATCAGCATCTGATCGCGTTCAAATCTGCTCCATAACTCCTCGGTTACAAAAGGCATAATCGGGTGCAGCATAATCAAAATACGATCCAACACCCATGCCGCCGTTGCCCGCGTTTCCGCTTTAACCGCTTCGTCATTGCCGAAAAATAACGGTTTGGCAAATTCCAAATACCAATCGCAGAACGTCCCCCAGACAAACTGGTACGCCGCGTTTGCCGCTTCGTTAAACTTATATTCGTCAAACGCAGCCGTTACTTTCGCATGTGCCTGCGCCGCCTTGGAAACAATCCATTTATTCAACGGATCTTTGACCGCTTTCGGATCAAACCCCTTGACCGGAACACATTCGTTCATCTCGCAGAAACGCGCCGCATTCCATAACTTTGTAACAAAATTACGGTACCCTTCGACACGGCTTTCGCTCATTAAAACATCGCGTCCCTGCGCCGCCATGGCCGCCAGCGTAAAACGCATGGCGTCAACGCCGTATTTGTCCGCCAGAATCAAAGGATCAATCACGTTTCCTTTCGATTTTGACATCTTCCGGCCTTGTTCGTCACGCACCAAGGCATGAATATAAACCGTTTTGAACGGAATCTCTTTTTTAAAGAACAGCCCCAGCATGACCATGCGCGCCACCCAGAAAAAGATAATATCAAATCCCGTAACCAAAACATTTGTCGGATAATACCGCTTTAATTCCGCGGTTTCATCGGGCCAGCCCAAAGTAGAAAACGGCCATATTCCAGAAGAAAACCATGTATCAAATACATCGGGATCCTGCGTTAATTCCACCCGTTTTCCATAATGTTTGTCCGCTTCGGCCTGAGCCAGATCAATATTTTCTTCAACAAAGAAATGACCGTCCGGACCATACCAGACAGGAATCTGATGTCCCCACCACAGCTGGCGGGAAACGCACCACGGCTGAATATTGCGCATCCATTCAAAATATGTTTTTTCCCAAGCTTTCGGAACAAACTGCATACGCCCGTCTTCAACGACTTTGATCGCTTCAACGGCCAGCTTCGGCGCATCGACAAACCATTGATCCGTCAGCCACGGTTCAATCACGACGCCTGAACGGTCGCCGTAAGGAATCGTCATCGGATTATCTTCTTCTTTGACAAATAATCCGGCCGCTTTAACGTCTTCCAGTACCCTGGCACGCGCTTCGGCCGTTGTCAGCCCCCGGTAAGATTCCGGCACGTTTTCATTCAAATGCGCCGTTGCGTCCAAGATATTAATCATCGGCAGATTATGACGTTTACCGACTTCATAGTCGTTAAAGTCATGCGCCGGCGTAATTTTAACGGCCCCCGTCCCTTTTTCCGGATCGGCATGTTCATCGGCAATCACGGGAATCGGGCGGTTACAGATCGGAATAATAACGTTTTTACCGATAATGTCTTTATAGCGGTCGTCTTCGGCCGAAACGGCGACGGCCGTATCGCCGAACAACGTTTCGGGACGTGTTGTCGCAATCGTCACAAAGCGGCCGTTTTCCCCTTCCACGGGGTAATTAAAGTACCACATTTTACCGACGACTTCGCGCTGTTCCACTTCCAGATCGGAAATGGCCGTCTGCAGATACGGATCCCAGTTGACCAGCCGTTTTGCGCGGTAAACCAGCCCTTCTTTATACAACGTTACAAATTCCTGACGTACGGCGCGGCACAGTCCTTCGTCCATGGTAAAGCGTTCGCGCGGCCAATCCAAAGAAGCCCCCAGACGGCGCAGCTGATTAGTAATCTGCCCGCCGGATTTTGCTTTCCATTCCCAGACTTTTTCAATAAACTTTTCACGCCCCAGATCATGTCTGGAAACACCGTCTTTAGCCAGCAGGCGTTCAACGACCATTTGCGTGGCAATACCGGCATGATCCGTACCGGGCTGCCATAAAACGTCTTTGCCTTTCATACGCTGGTAACGAATCAAAGAATCCTGAATGGTAAAAGTCAAAGCGTGTCCGATATGCAGGTTTCCCGTTACATTCGGCGGCGGGATCATAATACAATACGGTTCTTTATCCGAATCGGGGTGACAAGCAAAAGCGCCCGACTTTTCCCATTTATCGTAACATTTAGCTTCAACTGCGGCCGGGCTGTAAACCTTATCCAGCATCGCCGTTCCTCCTTTACCTTCTCTGATATTCATGAAAAAATATTCCTCAAGCTGCTTTCAGGCTTGAGGAAATAAAAACTACACAACAGATTATTTCAAATCCAGCCTGTCCATCACATGGGCAATTTCCTTTTTGACCACCCGTTCAACGATATCCGGCAGATTAACGTCCAACCATTCTTTCAGGTAGGGTCTGAGCGTTTCCCGCACGATCGCTTCAATCGTCATATCGCCCTTTCCCAGACTCAGACGTTTTTCCGACGCGATATCACGCAAATGGGACAAAGATTCCGCCGCGGCGGCGACCGTCGGTTCAGCCAGCAGAGAATCATCGTCCTCTAAGCGGCGTTTGGCAGTTTCTTTGATCAAATCAGTCAATGTTTCTTCTTTCATCGGTTCCTGCGGAATAACAGGTTCCGGTGTAAAATCATCATCGTCGTCATCAGCGTCAGACGTTTCCTGCATACCGGACTGCTGCGGCACAATCATGTCCTCCGTCAACGTTATAACGTCCTCATGCGTTTCCGTCATTGCCGGAGCCGACGGCTCTTCCGGCAGGGTTTCAGCTGCCGGCAGTGTTTGTTCCGGTTCAGAATCAAAACGCGGCGGCTCGGTTTTATTCTGCGCGTCTGTATTAACCGGCATTTCGGCACTGCCTCGAATAACCGAGCTGTCTTTAACGCTTTCCCCTTCAGGATTATTTTCTTCGTCTTCTGCCAGAATATTACGGATAGAAGCAAGAATATCTTCCATAGACGGTTCGTTTTGTTCTGTCATTTTCTGTCCATACAACTTAGTTCATCAGCTTAATATAGCATCTCCTTTAAAAGGAGCAAGCTG
>JBJFAY010000141.1:0-13054 GCA_051888155.1 Alphaproteobacteria bacterium | reverse complement strand
GCCGCCGCAAGCTGCCGGTAACGACGTTGCTGTATGCTTTGGAATCCAAAGAAACCGAAGAACTGCGCAAACAGCGCGAAGCCGAAGGACGCGACGTCAGCCTGTTGGAAGTCCGCGGTATGAGTCAGGAAGAAATTTTGAGCTATTTCTATGACAAAGTTGTCTACACGGCTGACAAGAAAGGGTGGAAAACGCCTTTTGTTCCCGAATATCTGAAAGGAATGAAGCTGCGTTATGATCTGGTCGACGCGGCGTCGGGAGAAGTGCTGGTTGAAGCCGGGCAGAAAGCGACGGCCGGCAAGCTGAATAAACTGAAAAGAGACGGCCTGAACGAAATTTACGTTACGAAAGAAGAACTGATCGGTTCTTATCTGGCCGAAGATATGATTAATGAAAAAACGGGTGAAATTCTGGTCGAAGCCGGTCAGGAAATCACCGAAGACGTTTTAACGATGTTCGGCAAGAACAAAATTAAAGAATTTGCCGTTCTGCGCATTGACCATGTCAACGTCGGGCCGTATATCCGCAACACGTTGGCGGCCGATAAAAATATGTCGCGCGAAGACGCTCTGGTCGATATATACAAGGTTATGCGTCCGGGCGAACCGCCTACCGTCGAATCTGCAGACGCTTTGTTCCGCGGATTGTTCTTTGATCTGGAACGTTATGACCTGTCTGCCGTCGGCCGCGTTAAAATGAACGCGCGTCTGGACTTTGACAAAGAACAGGTTCCCGATACGATCCGCGTTTTGCGTAAGGAAGACATTCTGGAAATTGTCCGCGTTCTGGTTGAATTAAAAGACGGCCGCGGTGAAATTGACGATATTGACAATCTGGGTAACCGCCGTGTCCGTTCTGTCGGCGAACTGATGGAAAATCAGTACAGAATCGGTCTTTTGCGTATGGAAAGAGCGATTCGCGAACGCATGAGTTCCGTCGATATTGATACGGTTATGCCGCATGATCTGATCAATGCGAAACCGGCTGCCGTTGCAATCCGCGAATTTTTCGGATCTTCTCAGCTGTCGCAGTTTATGGATCAGAACAACCCGCTGGCCGAAGTAACGCATAAGCGCCGCCTGTCCGCTTTAGGCCCCGGCGGTTTGACGCGCGACCGCGCCGGTTTTGAAGTCCGCGACGTTCACCCGACGCATTACGGCCGTATCTGCCCGATTGAAACGCCGGAAGGTCCGAACATCGGTTTGATCAACTCTTTGGCTACTTATGCTCGCGTCAACCGTTACGGCTTTATCGAAAGCCCGTACCGCAAGGTTGTTGACGGCAAGGTGACAAAAGAAGTCGTTTACCTGTCCGCCATGGAAGAAAACAAGCATGTTATCGCTCAGGCGAACGCGGAACTGGACAGCAAAGACTGTTTTGTGAAAGACAAACTGGTCGCCTGCCGTAAAAACGGTGAATTCGTGTTGTGTCCGCCTGAAGAAATCACGCTGATCGACGTTTCGCCGAAGCAGTTGGTTTCCGTTGCGGCGGCGTTAATTCCGTTCTTGGAAAACGACGACGCGAACCGCGCTTTGATGGGATCGAACATGCAGCGTCAGGCCGTTCCTTTGCTGCAGGCGGACGCGCCGCTGGTCGGCACGGGTATGGAAGCTTCCGTCGCGCGTGACTCCGGAGCTTCGATCGTCGCCAAACGCGCCGGCGTCGTTCAGTCCGTCGACGGTATGCGGATCGTTGTGCGCGCAACTGGTAAAGTCAAAGCCGACGAATCCGGCGTCGATATTTACAAGCTGCATAAATTCCAGCGTTCCAACCAGTCGACCTGCATTACGCAGCGTCCTTTGGTGAAAGTCGGCGACATCGTTGCCGAAGGCGATATCATTGCCGACGGTTCTTCGACTCAGCTGGGCGAGTTGGCTTTGGGACGTAACGTTCTGGTCGCTTATATGCCTTGGAACGGTTACAACTACGAAGACGCGATCCTGATTTCCGAACGCATTGCCCGCGACGACGTGTTTACGTCAATTCATATTGATGAATTTGAAGTTATGGCGCGCGATACAAAGCTGGGACAGGAAGAAATTACGCGCGATATTCCGAACGTCGGTGAAGAAGCTTTGAAGCAGCTGGACGAAGCCGGCGTCGTTTATATCGGCGCCGAAGTCAAGGCCGGCGATATTCTGGTCGGCAAGGTGACGCCGAAAGGCGAATCGCCGATGACGCCGGAAGAAAAGCTGCTGCGCGCGATTTTCGGTGAAAAGGCCGCTGATGTGCGCGATACGTCTTTGCGCGTGCCGCCCGGCATTTCCGGTACGGTCGTTGAAGTCCGCGTCTTTTCACGCCGCGGCGTTGACAAAGATCAGCGCGCTATGGCGATTGAACAGTCGGAAATTGAAGCTTTGGCCAAAGACCGCGATGCCGAAAAAGCGATTTTGGAAGGTTCTTTCTATGATCGTTTGAAACAGGCTTTGATCGGTCAGAAGGCAACGGCCGGAATCAAACGTGTCGAAGCCGGAACGGTGTTGACCGAAGAAGTTTTGGACGGTATGCCGGCTTCTCAATGGCGTAAGATCGCCGTTGAAGACGATAAAGTCATGACGGAAATCGAACAGATGACGAAAGTCTTTGACGCCAGTGTCGAACAGCTGCAGGAACGCTTTGAAAACAAAGTGGAAAAATTGCAGCGCGGCGATGAAATGCCTCCGGGCGTTTTGAAAATGGTCAAGGTCTTTATCGCGGTGAAGCGTAAGCTGCAACCGGGCGACAAGATGGCCGGCCGTCACGGCAACAAGGGCGTCGTTTCCCGTATTCTGCCGATTGAAGACATGCCGCATATTGCGGACGGAACGCCTGTGGATTTGGTTTTGAATCCGTTAGGGGTGCCGTCGCGTATGAATGTCGGACAAATTTTGGAATGTCATTTAGGCTGGGCTTGCCGTGAATTGGGCAAGCAGGTGCACGATTTGTATGAACAGGTTGCTGAAAAACAGAAATCTGTTGATGAATTGCGCGTCAAGCTGGAAGACGTTTACGGCAAGAAGGAATACAAAGACAATATTTCCAAACTGACTGATGACGAAGTGCTGGAACTGGCCGACAATATGAAGTCCGGTCTGCCGATCGCAACGCCTGTTTTTGACGGCGCGCGCGAAAGCGACATCAACGAAATGCTGGATAAAGCGGGTCTGCCCAGATCCGGTCAGGTGACGTTGTATGACGGCCGTACGGGCGAAGCGTTTGAACGTCCCGTGACCGTCGGCGTAACGTACATGCTGAAGCTGCACCATTTGGTTGACGAAAAGATCCATGCCCGTTCGATCGGTCCGTATTCTCTGGTAACGCAGCAGCCGCTGGGCGGTAAAGCGCAGTTCGGCGGACAGCGTTTCGGCGAAATGGAAGTCTGGGCTTTGGAAGCTTACGGTTCGGCTTACACGCTGCAGGAAATTCTGACCGTTAAATCGGACGATGTTTCCGGCCGTACAAAGGTCTACGAATCCATTGTGCGCGGCGATGATAAGTTTGAAGCCGGTATTCCCGAATCGTTCAACGTTTTGGTCAAAGAAATGCGTTCTTTGTGCCTGAACGTCGAATTGAATCAGCGTGAATTCTAAAAACATCTCTTGAAGGAAAGAGGAAAGTAATGAACGAACTTATGAAAGTTTTTGGGCCTGTGTCGGGGACACAGTCTTTTGATCAGATTCAGATTTCTCTGGCGTCTCCGGAACGGATTCGTTCCTGGTCGTACGGGGAAGTGAAAAAGCCTGAAACGATTAACTACCGTACTTTCAAACCGGAAAGAGACGGTTTGTTTTGCGCCCGCATTTTCGGTCCGGTGAAGGACTATGAATGTTTGTGCGGAAAATACAAACGCATGAAGTTCCGCGGGATCGTTTGCGAAAAATGCGGCGTGGAAGTTACTTTGTCCAAAGTCCGCCGCGAACGCATGGGGCATATCGAACTGGCCGCGCCGGTTGCGCATATCTGGTTTTTGAAATCTCTGCCCAGCCGTATCGGTCTGTTGGTCGATATTATGCTGAAAGATTTGGAATCCGTTCTGTATTTTGAAAAATACATCGTGATCGAACCGGGGCTGACGCCGTTGAAAGTCAACGAGCTGTTGACTGAAGAACAGTATCAGCGCGCGATTGAAGAATACGGCGAAGATTCTTTCCGCGCCGGCATCGGAGCCGAAGCGTTAAAAGAAATCCTGTCCGCGATTGATCTGGAACAGGAAGCAGAAACAATTCGGGCGGAATTGCGTTCTACTTCTTCGGAAGCGCGGCGCAAAAAACTGGTCAAACGCTTGAAACTG
This sequence comes from Alphaproteobacteria bacterium, assembly GCA_051888155.1. Lineage (GTDB taxonomy): Bacteria > Pseudomonadota > Alphaproteobacteria > CAAGCB01 > CAG-977 > UBA11549. The sequence continues at coordinate 8,784 of JBJFAY010000141.1, read as the reverse complement.
GTCGAAGCGTTTTTGGAATCCGGTTCCAAGCCGGAATGGATGATTTTGGACGTTATTCCGGTTATTCCGCCTGAACTGCGTCCTTTGGTTCCGCTGGACGGCGGCCGTTTTGCCACGTCCGACCTGAACGATTTGTACCGCCGCGTCATTAACCGTAACAATCGTCTGAAACGCTTGATTGAACTGCGCGCGCCGGAAATCATTATCCGTAACGAAAAACGTATGCTGCAAGAATCCGTTGACGCTTTGTTTGATAACGGGCGGCGCGGCCGCGCGATTACGGGCGCCAACAAACGTCCGCTGAAATCTCTGGCCGATATGCTCAAAGGCAAACAGGGGCGTTTCCGTCAGAACTTGCTGGGTAAACGTGTTGACTATTCCGGTCGTTCCGTGATTGTTGTCGGGCCCGAACTGAAACTGCATCAGTGCGGTATTCCCAAGAAAATGGCGCTGGAACTGTTCAAGCCGTTTGTTTATTCCAAGCTGGAACTGTACGGCATGGCGACGACAATCAAAGCCGCCAAGCGCATGGTCGAAAAAGAACGTCCGGAAGTCTGGGATATTCTGGAAGAAGTGATCCGCGAACACCCTGTATTGCTCAACCGTGCGCCGACTTTGCACCGACTGGGGATTCAGGCGTTTGAACCGGTGCTGATCGAGGGCAAAGCCATTCAGCTGCACCCGCTGGTCTGCACGGCGTTTAACGCGGACTTTGACGGCGACCAGATGGCCGTTCACGTTCCTCTGTCTTTGGAAGCGCAGCTGGAAGCGCGCGTTTTGATGATGTCGACAAACAATATTTTGTCGCCGGCAAACGGCAAGCCGATTATCGTACCGACTCAGGATATGATTCTGGGACTGTATTACATTACGATGGCTCGGCCGAATCAGCCGGGCGGCAAGCGCGAATGCACCAAAGAAGAACTGGAAGCAATTAAAAACATGACGGAAGCCGACCGTAAAAAGTGGGCTGATGAATATCACCATGAATTTAAAGATATGGACGACTTCCGCAACTTTGTGCGCAAAACGTACGAAGAAGAACATATGCTTCGCTTCGGCAGCATTGAAGAAGTCGAAATGGCTTTGAGCAATCATTTGGTCAATTACCATTCGATTATCGAATGCCGTTTGGAATTTATGGGCGAAGACGGCAAGATCATTCGCAAAACGATTGAAACGACTCCGGGGCGCGTGCTGTTGTCTCAAGTTGTGCCGAAACACCCGAAAATTCCGTTCAGCCTGTTCAACCGTCTGCTGCGTAAAAAAGAAATTACCGATATCATTGATCAGGTTTATCGTTACTGCGGCCAGAAAGAAACGTGTATTTTTGCCGACCGTATTAAAAACATGGGCTATAAGTACGCGGCGATTTCCGGCGTTTCGTTCGGCAAGGACGATATGATTGTTCCGAAAACAAAGCAGAAGCTGATCAAAGAAACCGAAGCGAAAGTAAAGGAATTTGAACAGCAGTATCAGGACGGTCTGATTACGCAGGGCGAAAAGTACAACAAAGTTGTTGACGCTTGGTCTGTCTGCACCGACCGGGTCGCCGAAGAAATGATGAAAGAAATTTCAAAAACCGATCCGGATAAACCGGTGAACTCTGTTTACATGATGGCTCATTCCGGGGCCCGCGGTTCCGCCGCGCAAATGAAACAGCTGGCCGGTATGCGCGGGTTGATGGCCAAGCCGTCGGGTGAAATTATCGAAACGCCGATTATTTCCAACTTTAAAGAAGGTCTGACGGTGGCCGAATACTTCAATTCGACGCACGGGGCGCGTAAAGGTCTGGCGGATACGGCGTTAAAGACGGCTAACTCCGGTTATCTGACGCGCCGTCTGGTTGACGTGGCGCAGGACGCCATTGTGACCGAAGATGATTGCGGCACGACGCAGGGCATTACGGTTTCCGCCGTTGTTGAAGGCGGTAACGTCGTTGCGACGATCGGGGAACGTGTTCTGGGCCGTACGGCGCAGGAAGACGTTTTGGATCCCGCGACGGGAGCCGTTATTGTCGAACGCGGCAAACTGATTGACGAAGTTGACGTCGAAAAGATTGAAGCGGCCGGCGTGGATAAAGTTTATATCCGTTCTCCGCTGACCTGCGAATCCAAAGACGGAATCTGCGCGAAATGTTACGGACGCGATTTGGCGCGCGGCACGGCTGTCAATGTCGGCGAAGCCGTCGGCGTTATCGCGGCGCAGTCCATCGGCGAACCGGGAACCCAGCTGACGATGCGTACCTTCCATATCGGCGGTGCGGCGCAGCGCGGGGCCGAACAATCCGGTATTGATTCCGCTTTTGACGCGACAGTCAAGGTATTGAACTATACGCCCGTGTTGAACTCTGAAAACATAGCGATCGTTCTGACCCGTAACTGCGAAGTCGCTTTGATTGACGCAAACGGCCGTGAAAAGGCGCGTCACCGTATTCCTTACGGATCGCACCTGAAAGTTGAAGACGGCCAGAAAATTGCCAAAGGCGACCGTATTGCCGAATGGGATCCGTACACTCTGCCTGTCATTACGGATAAGGAAGGGATTGTTAAGTACGAAGATCTGGTGGACGGCGAAACGATGCGTGAAGTTGTCGATGAAGCAACCGGTTTGACGTCAAAGGTCGTTATGGACTGGAAGCAGCATTCGCGCGCGGCCGAACGTAAACCGCACATTGCTTTGACGGACGACAGCGGCGAAGTGATCCGCTTTGCCAATGGTATGGAAGCCCGCTTCTTCCTGGCTGTGGATTCGATTTTGTCGGTTGAACCGGGACAGAAAGTGCGTGTCGGTGACGTTTTGGCGCGTATTCCGCGTGAAAGCTCAAAAACCCGTGACATTACCGGCGGTCTGCCGCGTGTTGCGGAATTGTTTGAAGCCCGCAAGCCCAAGGATTGCGCGATTATTTCCGAAATTGACGGTGTTGTCGAATTCGGCCGCGATTATAAAGCCAAACGCCGTATTATCGTCAAGAACGCCGAAGGTCAGGAACGCGAATATCTGCTGCCGAAAGGCAAGCTGGTAACCGTTCAGGAAGGCGATTTCGTCAACAAAGGCGATATTCTGGTTGACGGCGCGTTGGTTCCGCACGACATTTTGCGCGTTATGGGCGTTGAAAAACTGGCGCATTATCTGGTGAAGGAAATTCAGGACGTTTACCGTCTGCAGGGTGTGAAGATCAATGATAAACACATTGAAGTCATTGCCCGCCAGATGCTGCAGAAGCTGGAAGTCACGGACGCCGGCGACACAACTTTGCTGCAGGGCGAACAGATTGATCAGGCTACGCTGGAAAAAGAAAACGCCAAAGCTGTCGCTGCGGGCGGACGGCCTGCGGAAGCTTCGCCGATTTTACTGGGTATTACGAAAGCGAGCTTGCAGACAAATTCATTTATTTCTGCGGCTTCGTTCCAGGAAACAACCCGTGTGTTGACGGAATCCGCCGTTTCCGGCAGAACCGACGATTTGATCGGATTGAAAGAAAACGTTATTGTCGGCCGCCTGATTCCGGCCGGTACGGGATCGGTGATCAACCGTCTGCGTGCTTTGGCCGCTCAGCGCGACAAAGAAAATCTGGAAACAACGGAAGCTCCGGCGGCTTTGCCGGCAGCGGAAGCTTCAAGCGAAGCATAGTGATCTTTTTGATAAGAAACCGCCGGAAGTTTTTCCGGCGGTTTTTTTTATTTAAGCTGTCGGATCTGTTTTTGGCTTAATTTCCGTCAACGGATTGAAATTTTAAAAAAAATCTGTATAATAACGCATAGTTTAATAGCATAGGATATTGAAAAAATGGATATCAATGAATTGCCTTCGCCGCAGTTTGTCATTAATGAAGCCGGAATGATTTCGGTTTTTTTGCCCGCTTTTGAAGGTGAGCCCGCAACGCCCGTTTTATCTAAGAAAGATGACAAAACGCTGCATTTTCAACGTTCAGCCGACGGGGATATCCTGTTGACCGAAATTGACGAAGCGACGATGCAGGCTTTGGCCGGCGTGAAAAAAATACTGGTTATCGAAACAAATGTCTTAAAAAGCATTGACGTTTTGGATAAAGCTTTATCTGCTTATATAAAGTCCGAGGAACCAGATCAGGAAGAAGCGCAGAACGAAATTATGGACACGATTGAACGGGCGTACGAAGTGACTGTTAACGTATAGTCCGTTTTTATTTCAAGTGCGATGCGATATAGGAAAAGGCGTATTTTTTGATACGCCTTTCATTTTTTATATATGACCGTTTTTTTTCTGATCCCGTCAAAAAAATGAAAAAGCGGTTTTTGATCTATTTTTTTTGACAAAAAATAAAAATATCTTTTTCCTGTTTTGATGATATGAGCAGAAAAACAGCGGGAAAAGACGTTTTACTTTTTGGAAAACTATTTGACAAAAAAACGAATCGATTCTATGTTAATACTAACAGTTTTTATAAAGGAGAAGTGTGATGACGGTTTATATCAAAGTTTCCAGACCTCAGAAAAGCGAAAGCGCTGAACGTCCCGTCGGAGATATGGCTACACGTAAAATGCTGAGAGCATATTTGAATGAGGCTGTCCGGTTGACCTCCGGTAAATCAAAGGCTGAAGCAAAGAAAATTCTTCAGGACTATCATCAGCAGGCAGATACGCAGGCTTTGAAATCTTCTCCCGACGCTTTAAAGGTTGTTGAAGCGAAAGAAAAAAGCCTGAAAGAAAAAGCTTCTTCTTTCGGCTTGAAAACGAAAATCAATTACGCTTCCGACGCTGACATTTCTGATATTTCCGACGTGATTTCCATGGGGGTCGGCGCTGTTGCTACATCAATGCTTGCCCCGATTGCCGCGGCTGATCCGCAGGCTTTGTCGGCAGCCATTTTAACAGCGGCCACGGCCTATACGGTAACAAAAGCGGCAAAAAACGCCGCGGCTGAATTATCGGCTTCTAAAACGCCGGAACAGAAAAAACAGGCGCGGGAATATGCTACGGTTAAACACGCTCAGCTGGCTTTGAAACTGTTGAAAAAAGAAATTGAAGCTCCTTTAAAAGCCGCTGAAAAAGCTAAGTACAAAGAAGATATTGCCAAATTATTCGCGGCCGGTTACGGCCAGCCCAGCGGCGGTTTGGTTCAGGCTCCCATGACGGCAGGAGCTCCGGTTTCCGGCGCCGCGGCGCCGAAAGCGGAACCGGTAAAAGAAGAAAAGAAATCCTATTGGCAGGAAGCTAAAGAAATGTATGCGCGTTTCGGTAATCCGGGCGGCGGCATGGTTCACAATGATCTGCCGGCTAAAGACGAAAAGGCGGCCGAATCTGTAAAAGCGGAACCGGCAAAAGAAGAAAAGAAATCCTATTGGCAGGAAGCTAAAGAAATGTATGCGCGTTTCGGTAATCCGGGCGGCGGCATGGTTCACAATGATCTGCCGGCTAAGGACGAAAAGGCGGCCGAACCCGTAAAAGCGGAACCGGCGAAAGAAGAAAAGAAATCTTACTGGCAGGAAGTCAAGGAAACGTACGCGCGTTTTGGTAATCCGGGCGGCGGCATGGTTCACAATGATTTACCGGCTGCTGATAAAAAAGAGCCGGCAAAAAATGACGCTGCTGCCAGAGCTGCTGCTTTGCGAATTAAGACTGGAGGCCGTTAGCCGAATTAAAAAAAGATCCCGTTTCCTTGCGGGGTCTTTTTTTTGTTTTGATAGGTAAGTGGACTTTCTGCTGTATTTTTGGGAAGGATATAGAATGCAGATACAAAAAACGACAGAAAACGGCGTGACGGTTTTAAATATTACGGGGCGGCTGGTTTCTACGACTGTTGCCGCTTTGGAAAGCGCGATTGACGCCGTCCTTGATGAAGATAACAAGTTGATATTGGATTTTTCCGGCGTTGATTCTATGGCGTCTTCGGGAATACGGACATTATTAGTGACTTCGAAACGTGTGAAGACTGCCGATGGGTTGGAATGTAAACCCTGTTGTTATGAATGTTCTGAAAATAACGGGATTGAAAGACTTTTTGGATATCCGTTGATCAGAGCGGGGTAAAAATTTTGTCCGCCTGAAAAATGCTGAAGTTATCCGGTTTTTAAAAATAAAACGGATTGGGGAAACGAACAAACAAGCGGGTGAACAATGTCAGGATTTTATTTTAATGATTATCGGATAGATGTTTCCGCTATGGCGGAAAATCTGGAAACAGTCTGTGATTTTGTTTTTAATCTGATGAAAAAGCATAATTTTTCCAATCAAGCCATATCGGAAATCGGAATTGTTATTGATGAAATCTATTCTAATATTGTCCGGTATGCTTACCGTGAATCCAAAGGCAGCGTTTCTGTTTTGGTTTGTCCCGGCAGCGATCCGGAAACGATTACTTTGACATTCATGGATTCGGGACAGCCGTTTAATCCGCTGGAAGCGGAGGATCCTGATGTTTCTTGCGGGATTGAAAGTCGGGATATTTATTGGTCATTTGGGCATATTTATGGTAAAACGGCTTATGACTTCGGTGGCATACGAATATAAAGATTTTAAAAATATTTTGACGCTGCGGAAAACGTTTTAAAACGTAACTGTCTTAGAGGAAAAAATGATTACATTTTTTGCAGGGCTTTTTATTTTATTAATCGGCGGCGTATTTTATTCGCGCCGCGTTGAACGGATTTTTGCTCCGGACGATCGTCCGCCGCCTGCGTATACTATGGAAAACGGCGTTGATTTCGTTCCGATGGACGAAGGCCGCAACGCTTTGATCCAATTTTTGAATATAGCGGGAACAGGGCCTATTCTGGGGCCTATTTTAGGCATTTTATTCGGTCCGGTCGCTTTTATTTTAATTCCTTTGGGAAATATATTTGCCGGCGCCGTACATGATTATTTTTGCGGCATGATTTCCATGCGTAATAAAGGCGAACAAATGCCGCAACTGGTGAAAAAGTATCTGGGCGCGAAAGTTTTTAATGTATATAACGTATTTTTGTGCCTGACTTTGTTTCTGGTCGGCGCTGTGTTTTTGTATCTGCCGGGAGATTTGTTTGTTGAGCAGATAATGGGCAGGAAAGCCGTCGTTTCCGAACCGTTGCTGTGGGAAGTGTATGGCGTTATTTTTATTTATTATCTGATCGCTATGTTGTTTCCCATTGATAAGATTATCGGCAGGCTCTATCCGGTTTTCGGCGGGCTGCTGTTAGTTTCTTCCGTCGCAATAGGCGTCGGGCTGTTCGTTGAAGGATATCTGCTTGATGAACTGAGTTTTTTAAATTGGAAAGGCTTGTATCCGAACGGAGACGCTTTGGTGCCGATGTTTTTCGTAACGGTAGCCTGCGGCATTGTGTCGGGGTTCCATGCCAGCCAGACGACGCTGATATCCAGAACGCTGAAATCGGAAAAGCAGGGACGCTTTGTTTTTTACGGCATGATGGTGGCGGAAGGCGTCGTCGCCATGATTTGGGCCGCGGCGGCCATGGGGCTGTATAACAAGGGAATAGCGCCGGAACATATCGGCAAGCCGGCGGTCGTCGGATTGGTTGCCAAAGATCTGCTGGGCGTTTTGGCGGGAACGATTGCTATTTTCGGCATGATTATTCTGCCGATTACGTCGGGCGACACGGCTTTGCGCGCGATGCGCTTGATTATTGCCGAAAATTTAAACATTGACCAAAGGCCGAAGAAAAACCGTTTGGCAATTACTTCGGTTATGCTGGCGGGGGTGGCGTTTTTGCTGTATTTCGCCAAATTAAACGGAGATGATTTTATCAAACTGTGGCGTTACTTCGCCTGGAGCAATCAGACCATAGCCGTCTTTACATTTACGATTGCGGCGTTATATCTGATTGAACAAAGAAAAACATTTTTACTCGTCTTAATTCCCGGAACGTTTTATTTCTTTGTTGTGACCAGTTATATCCTGCATCAGGATATCGGATTCGGTTTGTCAGATGCTTTTTCCTATACGCTGGCCGGCTGTTTGTCGGCGCTGTACGCGGCATGGATTATCGGAAAAAACAAAAAAGCCGGGAATAATTTGTTTCAGGCATAAAAAATGGGGCGAAAGATGAGATTCGAACTCACGACATCCGGAACCACAATCCGACGCTCTAACCAACTGAGCTACTTTCGCCACCAGCCCTTTTTATCTACTGTTTTTATCAGAAAGTGTCAATAGCTTATTTTTGGTAAAATCTGTATTTCTTTGTTTTCCTGCGGGGTGTTTTGGTGTACTTTCCTTGCGGAGGCGCTGAAATGAAAAAAATCGAAGCCATTATTAAACCGTTTAAGCTGGACGAAGTCAAAGAAGCCCTGCAAGAAATAGACGTGCAGGGGATTACCGTTACCGAAGTCAAAGGATACGGCCGCCAGAAAGGACATGCGGAATTGTACCGCGGGGCGGAATACGTTGTTGATTTTGTACCGAAGGTCAAACTGGAAATCGTTGTCGAAGACGAACGCTGCGAACCGGTTGTGGAAACGATTGTTCAAACGGCGCGCACCGGAAAAATCGGCGACGGAAAAATTTTTATCACGCCGGTTGAGGACGTTATCCGTATTCGTACTTTGGAACGCGGTGACGATGCATTGTAATCAAGGCTGTTGTACCATAAAGCCAGCCGCTTTTTAAAAAGGGAAAAAAACATGGTTAAAGATATCAAGGATGCTGAAGGCCTGCTGCAGTTTGTAGCAGAAGAATCAATTGTTTACGTTGATTTTCGTTTTACGGATTATAAAGGAAAATGGCACCACGTCAGCTATCATCATTCCGTTTTAAACGAAGATTTTCTGGAAGACGGTTTGATGTTTGACGGGTCTTCTTTGCCGGGGT
>JBJFAY010000140.1:0-3045 GCA_051888155.1 Alphaproteobacteria bacterium | reverse complement strand
AGCCAACGCCAATATTTTGCCGATCCGGATTAACGGCGCGCAGTATTCAAAATTATCTTTGCTGAAAAACAAAGTCCGCACACAGTATTTTCCCAAGATTACAATGAATATTCTGCCGCCGAAAAAATTTGATATTGATCCGTCATGGACGGGACGGCAAAGATCGCACGAAGTATCCAACCAGCTGTACGACATGATGGTTGAAATGCTGTACGAATCGTCAAAGATCAATGAAAATCTGTTTGTTTCTTTGTTGAACGCGGCCAAGATCAACGGCAGAAATCACGTGATCGCCGAAGACGTCAGCCGCAAGCCGATCAAATACAAGACTTTGATTTTAAAAAGTTACGTTTTGGGGCAAGCCATAGAACGTTCTTTCCCCGAAGACGAAAGGCTGGGCATTTTGATGCCGAACGTTTTGGCGAACGTCGTTGCTTTTTTTGCGCTGCAAAGCGTTGATAAAGTTCCCGCCATGCTGAATTTTTCAACAGGCGTGGCGCAAGTTTTGTCGTGCGTTAAAACCGTTCAGCTGAAAACCGTCCTGACCTCAAAAAAGTTTATTGAAAACGCTCATTTGGAAAAACTGGAAGAAGCGTTAAAGGAAAACGGCATTAATATCGTTTATCTGGAAGACCTTGCGGCGCAGATTCTGCTGACCGATAAGCTGAAAGGGGTTGTGTCTTATCTTCTTTCCCGCAAGCCGAAAAACAGCGCGGAACACACCGCCGCCATTATGTTTACGTCGGGATCCGAAGGGCTGCCGAAAGCTGTTTTCCTGTCGCACAGAAATTTTCAGGCGAACCGTTATCAGGCGTTAAGCGTGATTGCTTTGACCTCTGCGGACGTATCGTTTAACGCTTTGCCCATGTTCCATGCGTTCGGGCTGGGGGTCGGCACGCTTTTGATGATTTTGACCGGCGTACGGACGTTTTTTTATCCGTCGCCGCTGCATTACCGCATTGTTCCCGAACTGGTATATGAAACCAATGCGACGGTATTATGCGGGACGGATACATTCTTTGCCGGTTACGGCGCAATGGCGCACCCGTATGACTTTTTCGCGCTGCGCTATGCGATTGTCGGAGCCGAAAAGCTGAAAGCCAGTACGGCCGAACTATGGATGCGCAAATTCGGCATTCGTATTTTGGAAGGCTATGGCGCGACTGAAACCAGTCCCGTCATTTCGATCAATACGCCGATGTATATCCGCGAAGGTTCCGTCGGCCGTCTGTTCCCCAAAATGACGGCCAGACTGGAAGAAGTCCCCGGAATTAAAGAAGGCAAAAAGCTGCTGGTATCCGGCGATAATATCATGCAGGGGTATATGTTTGCGGACAATCCGGGCGTTTTGGTTCCGCCGAAAGACGGCTGGCACGATACGGGCGACATTGTTACGATTGACAAAGACGGTTTTGTCTTTATTCAGGGACGGGCGAAACGTTTTGCCAAAATCGGCGGAGAAATGATTTCTCTGACGGCCGTAGAACAAGTATTGTCGAAATTATATCCCGACGCGGTGCAGGGAATTGTTGCGGTTCCCGATCCGAAGAAAGGCGAAAGGCTGGTTTTGATTACGACAAAGCAGGACGCTGATTTATCGGAAATCCGCGCTTATATCAAAGAACAGGGATTTAACGAGCTGGGATCGCCGTCGCAGTTTATTTATGTCAAGGAACCGCCTGTTTTGGGGTCGGGTAAGTTTGATTATATTACGGCGCAGAAAATAGCCGAAAACGACTGCCCGTAGGTGGCGGCGCTACGGGCACAACGCCCTCCCGGCGGGCGGCAGGCGGCCGAGGCATAACGTCTTCCAGACAGGGGATTAGGCCCTGCCGGCGGCAAGAAAAAAACTGACGCCCCGGCGGCTACTACCCGTAGGGGGAAAACGTCCTCCCGCGGCCGGCGGCCGAGGCTTAACGTTCTCCCGACGGGGATTAGGTTGTGCCGACGGTAAGAAAACAAAAAACTGATGCCCCTGCGGCTAGCAGTCGTGCCGATGATAAGAAAACAAAAAAACTGACGCCCGTACGGCTAGTACCCCGTACGGCCAGTACCCCGTACGGCCGGTACGCTAGCAGCGATTTTGAATATACTGCGTCATTTTTTCAATAGCGCGGTTTTCAATCTGACGAACACGTTCGCGGGAAATGCCTAAGCGTTCGCCTAAAGCGTCCAACGTATCCGGATTTTCCGATAAACGTCTGGCCTGAACAATGATCTTTTCACGTTCATTCAGCTTGTTCATCGCCTGCGCCAGCAGCTGTAAACGAATATTGCTTTCCTGACGGTCGGCCAGATCGTCTTCAATGTTCGTTTCGTCCGTTAAAAAATCCTGACGTTCGGCATAACCGTCGTCAAATACGGGCGTGTTCAGCGAAACGTCGCCGTTTAAACGCATGTCCATCGCGGTAACGTCTTCTTCGGAAACGTTCAGATCTTGCGATATTTCTTTGATGCTGTCGGCGTCCAAAGAGGTATCGCCGTATAATCCCAGACGCGCCTTGATCTTGCGCAGATTGTAAAACAAACGTTTCTGCGCCGCGATCGTTCCGATCCGTACCAGCGACCAGGATTTTAATATAAATTCATTGACCGCAGCCTTGATCCACCAAACCGCATAGGTCGATAAACGGTTGCCTTTATCAGGTTCAAACCGTTTGACCGCCTGCATCAGGCCGATGTTGGCTTCGGAAATCAGGTCTTCCAGCGGCAGACCGTAAAAACGGTAGGAAAAAGCAATCTTTGCCGCCAAACGCAAATGAGCCGAAATCAGCTTTTTCGCAGCCGTTAAGTCGCCATGATTGCGAAATCTGTTCGCCAGCATGTATTCTTCTTCCGCCGATAAAACCGGAATGCGCCGTATGGACGCCAAATAAGATTGTATGCCGTTTTGAACGACAGGTAGTAAAGTTGTTGTCATCGTCATATCCTTTCATAAGCAACATGACATTGCTGTGTTTAAAGAACCTCTCCTGAGCATTCTTATCGAAATCATAGTATAAGAAAATATATTAAAAAGCAAGTGGCAAAATGATTATTTTAAAT
>JBJFAY010000139.1:11948-13261 GCA_051888155.1 Alphaproteobacteria bacterium | reverse complement strand
AAACCGGGGAAAGACGGCCGTTTGTACGCCATTAATCCGGAAGCAGGCTTCTTCGGCGTTGCTCCGGGAACATCGGAAAAAACAAACTATAACGCAATGCAGTCCTGCCGCGCCAATACGATTTTCACAAACGTCGCTTTGACAGATGACGGCGACGTGTGGTGGGAAGGCATGACGGACGAAAAGCCGGCGCACCTGATCGACTGGAAAGGCAACGACTGGACGCCTGCTTGCGAAACGCCGGCGGCGCACCCGAACGCGCGCTTTACGGCGCCGGCGCGTCAGTGCCCGACGATCGACCCCGACTGGGAAAATCCGGAAGGCGTTCCCATTTCGGCTTTCATTTTCGGCGGCCGTCTGGCACACAATACGCCGCTGGTTTATCAGTCGTTTAACTGGAGCCACGGCGTCTATCTGGCCGCAACGATGGGATCCGAAAAAACGGCTGCGGCCGAAGGCGCCGGCGGTATCCGCCGCGACCCGTTTGCGATGCTGCCGTTCTGCGGATACAACATGGCCGATTACTGGTCGCATTGGCTGGAAATGAAACGGCTGGCTCCGTACGCGCCGAAAATTTTCCGCGTCAACTGGTTCCGCAAAGACGAAAACGGACATTTCATGTGGCCGGGATACGGCGATAACCTGCGCGTTTTGAAATGGATCATTGACCGTGTTCATAACCGTGTCGGCGCTCAGGAAGGCCCTGTCGGTCTGATGCCTTATTACAAGGATCTGGATCTGACGGGATTGGATTATACCGAAGAAAAATTCAAAGACCTGATGGCGATTGACAAAGCTGAAGGATTGAAAGATACGGAAGATCAGGCCAAATATTTCCGTCCGTTCGTCGAACAGCAGCGCCTGCCGAAGGAATTTGTTTCCGAATTAAGCCTGTTGTCATTACGTTTTGAACGTTCCGACGAAGAATGGAAACCTGTCTAGGTTTTTCTATAAACTAAAAGAAAGGCGGATTTTTCCGCCTTTTTTTGTTTTAGACTTGTTTCTTTGATGTTTTTTTAGGAAAATGCTTAAAATATAAAAGATATTTTACGGGAGCTTTCCATTAATGCCAGAACAAACAAATCCTACGGCCGCAACAGAAGAAGTCGAATACGAATATGTCGAAGTGCCTGAAGGCGAAGCAGCAGAATATGAATATGTTGAAGTGCCTGAGGGAGAGGACATTCAATACGAATACGTAGAAGCGCCTGCCGCAGAAGCTCCTGCCACGGAAGAAGCCGTCGAATACGAATATGTCGAAGCGCCTGCCGCAGAAGCTCCTGCCACGGAAGAAGCCGTCGAATACGAATATG
>JBJFAY010000139.1:11748-11848 GCA_051888155.1 Alphaproteobacteria bacterium | reverse complement strand
TCGAAGCTCCTGCCGCAGAAGCTCCTGCCACGGGAGAAGCCGTCGAATACGAATATGTCGAAGCTCCTGCTGCCGAAGCCCCCGCCGCGGAAGAAGCCGT
>JBJFAY010000139.1:0-11521 GCA_051888155.1 Alphaproteobacteria bacterium | reverse complement strand
CCGAAGCCCCCGCCGCGGAAGAAGCCGTCGAATACGAATATGTCGAAGCCCCTGCCGCAGAAACCTCTGCCACGGAAGAAGCCGTTGAATATGAATATGTCGAAGCTCCTGCCGCAGAAGCACCTGCGGCCACGGGAGAAGCCGTCGAATACGAATATGTAGAAGCGCCTGCTGCCGAAGCCCCCGCCGCGGAAGAAGCCGTCGAATACGAATATGTCGAAGCCCCTGCTGCCGAACCGGCCGCGGTTGAAGCGGAACCCGAGTTACCACCGGAAGAAGAAATCGTCCCGCCCGTCGCGGAAATACTGGCGGCAGAACCGCAGCCTGCGGTTCCGGTTCCCGAACCGGCCGCGGTTGAAGCGGAACCCGAGTTACCGCCGGAAGAAGAAATCGTCCCGCCCGTCGCGGAAATACCGGCGGCAGAACCGCAGCCTGCGGCTCCTGTTGCCGAACCGGCCGCGGTTGAAGCAGAACCCGAATTACCGCCGGAAGAAAATCCAGCCGCCGGTTTTGAAGAATTGGAAGCCGTTTCGGAATCCCGCGTCAACGAAGAATATGAAAACGTAGAAAATACCATTTCTGCAGAAGAACTGGAAACAGTTGAACCGCCTGCGCATGAAGCCGCAGCGGCACCGGAACTGCCGCAGACAGAGAATGAACCGGCAGAAAATACGGCCGCCATTGACGCATTGGCCGATGAAGCGATCAAAGAAGAAAACCGTCCCGTCGATGAAGCGCGGATTGTTGCCGAAGAAACACAGGAAGAACACGACCCGCAAGACGTTTCGGACATGATTGCCCCGACTGGCGCTTTTTCATTTGACGGAACAATGACGCAGTCATTTACCGGATCGGCAACAACGGATACGGTTATTTTAACAAACGTCATGCACGCTTTTGATCACATTTCGGAATGGTACCTGCTGATCAGCGAATTTTCCGTTACGCCGCTGGCAGGTCAAAACGGCGCTGAAATTCCATTATCTGACGATATTTTTTGTCAGGGGGCTTTTATTAATGCAGACGGATCGGCCGTTTCCTTTGCGAACAGTTCATCTTTGAATGTTCCGGCGGATCAGACAAATCTGGCTTTGTGCGGTATGAAAGTCATACCTTTGGCCGGGCAGGAAAATTCGACGATTGAGCTGGAAAATTCGGCCGGTATGCTGATCGGCCCCGGCGGCGTTCAGTTGATGTTCAGCCATTTAAACAAACTGACAATTCCTGCTCTTCCCGCACAAACGGCCGCGGCAGGCCCGCAAGACGGCCCTGTCGCCTATGCCCTGCCCCGTCGCCAAAAACAGGAACAGGATATTTTCACATTTACGGCTGACAGCGGTACGGTTGAAACAGACCGGACTGTCATTCTGGTTAAAACCGGATACAGTCTGTATGGTTGGAACGTCGTGTTTGCCAACGGCCAGACAATGAGTCTGGCGGACGTTCGCACATACCAGAGCAAGCATGGCGTTTTACCTGACAGCGGCGGCGTTATTACTTATAAACAAGCGCAGCTGACGTTTAAAAACGCGCAGAATATCCGTATTTATGAAAAACCGTCCTATTGCGGTTACGGAAAACAGCCCGAAGAATAAAGACTGAAAAAAACAGCTTCCACATTGCGGGAAGCTGTTTTTTTATACTATTTTCACACCGGTTTTTCCATTTCAGCGTTTGCCGTAAAAAATATTTTGGATTTGCACGGCATCTCCTTTCTTTAAAAAGATAAAATAAGTTTAAATAAACACGCATACCGAAATATTAAATATATAATCTTTTTTTATTTACATTAAACACAATAAAAAAACAACATTCTCTTAAATAAAAAATATACTTTTAATTATATCATAACGTATATTAAGAAAATAGAAGCTTACTTGACTCATCGAAAAAATCGACTAAAGTTTTATAAAAATAGGGAAAAAGATATGAAAATATTAATTGCAGGCAAAGATTCGAAATTTAAAAAACAGCTGATTACCGTTTTTCGTACGTTCAATAACGTGACGGACATTAATGAATTTACCGGTTTTGAGGAATTGCTTTTATTTGGCAATCAACAAAAAGCAACAGATTTTCTGTTTATTGAAAAAGAGCTGGTTGTTTCTCCGCGCAAAGAAAAAATAACGGAACTGCTGGATTTAATGCCGTCGACAAAAATTGTTTTAATGTCAAACAGCACAAAAAACATTCTCAGCCTTTTTACGTTCGGTATCAGCGGATATATTTGTAAAAAAAGCCCGGAAGCTCTTAATATAAATGTGCTGCGCCTGATTTTAGACGGCATACCGTACCTGCCGGCACAAATATTGGAAAGCCTGCCCGACCGTTATAAACCGGGAAAAAAGAAATCGTTTCAGAAAAAATACAACCTGACGTCACGACAGATTGAAACGCTAAAGCATTTGGGCGAAGGCTGTTCCAATCATACAATCGCGCTGAGAATGAATATTTCCGAATCCACGGTAAAACTGCATATTAATTCGCTGTTGACACGTCTGCAGGCGGAAAACAGAACAAAAGCCGTATTAATTGCTCAACAGCTGGGACTTATTTAAGCCGGGCAAATAAAATTTCCGCTTTTCCGTAAACGCGGCAATCTGTCATTTCAAAATCGGCGGGCAAAACATTTTGTTCATGACGCGCGATTTCAATAACGCACACCGTCTGCCTGTCAATCCAGCCTTTTTTTATTAAAATTTCCAGCGCAGGGGCAACCAATCCCTGATTATACGGCGGATCCATAAACACGATAGCGGCAGGGACACGCGCCGGCGGAGGATCCAGTGCATCGGGAAACAAACAAACCTGCAGACCGTCTTTGATGCAAGAATCGGCATTTTGATAAAAACAGCGTACGGCCGCCGGATCTTTTTCCGCAGCGAACAAAACCTTTGCCCCGCGGGACAAAGCTTCAATCCCCATTGCCCCCGTCCCCGCGAAAACGTCTAAAATAACCAGATTGCTCCAGCTGACGCCGTTTTTACGCAGTTTGGAATCCAGCATACTAAAAACAGCTTCCCGCGCCCTGTCCGAAGTAGGCCGCGTCGTCATACCGTCCGGAGCAGACAGTTTTTTCGCCCGATATTTTCCAGCAATGATCCGCATTCTTTTAATCCTTTCTTCCTTTTTTATTTGACAAAAACGACAAAATCAAGTATTTTTGTCAAAAATACCTTTTGGGAACAGGAGCTTTTCATGGTTAAGTCTGTAACGGAATTTTGTCTTGGAACATACCCTTTATGCGACTTGATGCCCAGCGGCGCACAGGCTGTGCAGGCGGGTGAAAAACGCCGTGCGATCGGCTTTAACCGTGAAGGGGAATTCATTTCAAAATCTCCCGAAAACATTTTTCTGGAACAGCTGGGCATGCGGCGGGCCATTGGTTTCGGCCGTGAAGGCGAGCTGATTAAAAACGGCCCTTCCGGCAGGGAAACGGCCGTCGGTTTCGGCCGTAGCGGCGAACCGGCGGCTCAGCCGGCCAAACCCGCCCGAAAAATCGGATATCAGAGAATTTCCAGAATAAAAGGTTTGGAAAGGTAATTTTTCATTTCGTTTTCCCAAAAAACTTTCAGGGAGGTTTACATAACCTCCTTTCTTTTTTTACCATAAAAAACAAATTTTCCTATTTTTTGTGACGAGGCTGCTTTTCAATGCTGATCTTGCCGTCGGTCTGTTCCTGCAGAGCCTTGCCCGAAATTTCATCAACGGCGCCTTTTTCCAGATTCCCCAGCTGAAAAGGACCGTAAGCAATCCGGATCAGACGGGTGACCTGAAATCCGAAAAATTCCATTAACCGGCGGATTTCACGGTTTTTTCCTTCTTTCAACGCAACGGTCAGCCACGTGTTCGATCCCTGTTTTTTATCAATAACGACCTGAACGCCGGCATAACGCACCCCTTCAACCGTAACGCCGGCCGCCAGCTTTTCCATAATTTCGGGCGTCATTTCTCCATGTATGCGCACCCGGTAACGCCGTGTCCAGCCCGTTGACGGCAATTCCATTTGACGGGCGAATTCTCCGTCATTCGTCAACAACAGCAGCCCCTCCGAATTCAGATCCAGCCGTCCGACGGAAATAACGCGCGGCAGCGTATCGGGCAGAGAATCAAAAACCGTCGGCCGCCCTTCGGGATCTTTGTGCGAAGTTACCAGCCCGGCCGGTTTATAATACCGCCAGACGCGCGTTTTTTCTTTTTCCGGCAAAGGTTTCCGATCTACGGTAATCACATCGGCCGGCGTTACGACGACGGCGGGCGAGGACAGCACGCAGCCGTTGACGGCGATACGGCCCTGTTCAATATAGCGTTCGGCTTCGCGGCGCGAACAAATGCCGGCGCGGGCAACGACTTTGGCGATTCTTTCACCTTTCGGGGTATTCATCTGGTTTCCTTTTTCTGTTGTTCAAAGGGGGCTGACGGAACGGCGCTGGCCGTCATTAAAACAGGCAGAGCCGATTGAACGATATATTCGTCCGTTTCAAAAAACGTGACCTGATCCGCCGTATAAACCGGTCTTTTTTCGGGATCTATTTCAGTTTCCAAAGACGTAATGCCTTTCAGCTGATAGCTGGCGCGCACGGACGGCAGGAAATCGGCGGAAACGGTGTCGCTGCCGCCGGAGCAAGCCTCCAGCTCAAAAGAAGTTTGCTTTAATGCGCTCAAAGCGTCTTCATCGTCCAGATTAACGCCTTCTCCGGGCAGAATTTTTGCCAATTCAAAGCTTTCGACCACTTTTGGCATCGGCGCGGGCGCTTGGCCGGACGCCACGCCGGTCAGGCCGGCTTCCATTTTTAAAATAGGCGCTTCGACAACGACGGAAGACTTTTTGTTTTTACGTTCTCCGGGCTGCCTGTCCAACCAGACTTTCAGCGATTTCGGCAAAACGGCGAAACGGTCGATGTTATCCTGAAAAATTTCCTCAATCCTCTGGCGGACTTGACGAACCGTACGCATTTTCTTTTTTTCCGTATAAAAGATCGGCGGATTGGCCAGAGCGGCTTCGGGAAACAGATCGGCCGCATATTTGTACGGCGTAAATTTATCCGCTCGCAGCAGCATGACGGCTCCGGACGGTCCCATGAAATGCGCCAGATACAAATCGACGGGACTGATTTCCCCGCCGATCTGGTCGCTTAAAATTTTCTGATTGCTTTTGGCAAATTCGGCGGCCAGTAAAGCCGATATGCGCGGAGAGCGGCGCAAAGACAAAATTTCTTCGCGGTCTTCCGGCGTTTTAACGCGGTATCGTCCCCGCCCGTCGCGGTAAATCTGCGACGCCAGACGGGCATAGCCGTATTTGGCCCCGTGCAGTTTCATCTGCTGCAGCCAGGTATCGGCCGTAAACTGATACAATCCTTCCGCGCTGGAACGTTCGGCGGCGGCGTTGACTTCAAACCGGCTTTCATGTCCGGCCTTCGCCATCATGTAATCAAAGCTGACGCCGCTGATTTCGCTGGCTTCCCGGATATAGCGGACGATTTCCCGGTCAACTTTAAAGCCGCCGATCTTATAAACCGTATTTTCTATTGCAACGTCCGCCGCCACGTTTTTATCCTTTTGTAAAGTATAGCAGTATATCACCCCTTATGCCGATTAAAAGAGGTTTTTCTTGACTTCCTTTTTTAAGAAAGACACTTTCATTATATGGATACTTTTTTAAAAAATGTTATAGACGCGGCATTGAAAAAAGCAAAAGCGGCAATAAAATACGGGGAAATTCCCGTCTGCGCCGTCATTTTCGATTCCGAAAACCGGCAGATTATCGCTTCGGCCGTCAACCGGACCGAACGCGACAAAGATCCGACGGCTCATGCCGAAATTCTGGCGATCAGAAAAGCCTGCCGTTTAACAAAACAAACCCGTTTAAACGGATACGACATGTATGTTACTCTGGAACCGTGTCCGATGTGCGCGGCGGCGGTTTCTTTCGCCCGCCTGCGCCGTTTGTATTTCGGGGCTTATGACGTCAAGGGCGGCGGCGTCGAACACGGCTGCCGGCTTTATCAGCGCGCGCCGAACCTGTTCGTTCCCGAAATTTACGGCGGTATGGCGCAGACGCGCTGCGCCGATTTGCTGACGGATTTTTTCAAGACTCTGCGCGGAGAGGATAAATGACGACCAAGCCTTTGTTTGTTGATTTGCCGGAAATAACCGCCGATCTGCCCGTCGTTGAAAAAACGACTCCCGAACCGTTGTCCGTAACGGCAGTTTCTCTGGCTTTAAAAGGGCTGGTGGAAAACAACTTCGCTTTTGTCCGCGTCAAAGGTGAAATATCCGGATTGAAAAGGGCGGCGTCCGGACATATTTACTTTGCCCTGAAAGACGAAGAGTCCGTTCTGGACGGCGTATGCTGGCGCGGCGGCGCGTCAAAGCTGGGCGTCGTTCCCGAAGACGGGCTGGAAGTCGTGTGCACCGGCAAAATTACGACTTATCCCGGCCGGTCAAAATACCAGATGATCGTGGAAACCATGCAGGCCGCCGGCGTCGGCGCTTTGCTGAAACTGCTGGAAGAACGACGTAAAAAACTGGAAGCCGAAGGACTGTTCGCTTCCGAACGCAAAAAGAAAATCCCTTTTCTGCCTGAAGTCGTCGGCGTTGTCACTTCGCCGACCGGCGCCGTAATCCGCGATATCATGCATCGTTTAAACGACCGATTCCCGCGGCGCGTCTTATTGTGGCCGTCTTTGATGCAGGGGGAAGAAGCCGCACAGCAGGTTGCCGCGGCCATTCGCGGATTTAACGCCATTCCGCCGGAAGGAATACAAACGCCGGACGGTCTGATTCCGCGTCCCGACGTGCTGATCGTCGCGCGCGGCGGCGGGTCGTTAGAAGATTTATGGGCGTTTAACGAAGAAATTGTCGTGCGCGCCGCGGCCGAATCTCAGATTCCTCTGATTTCCGCCGTCGGTCATGAAACAGATACGACTCTGATTGATTACGCGGCCGATCTGCGCGCGCCGACTCCGACAGGGGCCGCGGAAAAAGCCGTTCCCGTGCGCAAAGAACTGAGTCTGATGCTTTCCGAAGCCGAAATGCGGCTGAAAACGGCCGTCAATCGTCTGACAACCGAACAAAGCAATATTTTGACGGGTTTGATACGCGGGCTGCCGTCTTTGGCACAAATTGTCGAAGAACAGGCGCAGCGGCTAGACGACAGGACCGAACGTTTGGAAAATGCGTTAAAAGCTTTTGTCACCGATAAAAAAAGTTCTCTGGACGCTTCCGCCCTGCGCCTGACGCGCCCCGATTTTCTGCTGGAACAAGCTAAAAACAAACTGTTCCGAACGGCTTTTCCCTTAGAAACGCAGCTTCAAACTTTGCTGACCCGGACAGAAAATCATTTTCAAACGGCCGCCCGTCTGCTAGACAGTTTTTCATACGAACGTATTTTGGAACGCGGTTTTGTCCTGGCGCTGACCAAACAGGGAAAACCGCTGGCAACGGTTGCGGAAGCCGCCGGACGTCAAGAATTGACGTTAAAATTTTCAGACGGCGTTTTGCCTGTGTCAACACAGACCGGACCGGTAAAAACGACTGTCCGAAAAAAGCAGAAAACGACTGAAGACGATAAACAGGGACGATTATTATGAAACGCCTTTTTCTGATTTTAATGTTTTTAGCGGCCGTAAAAACGCAGCCGGTTTTGGCCGCAGAAGCGCCCGTTCTGTTTTTTCAGGGTCAGATGCGGCAGGGAGAAATGCTGTTCGGTTTTGTTTCTCCGGGGGCGGATCTGACAGTCAACGGAGAAAAAATCTCGACGCGCAAAGACGGCTGGTTCGCTTTCGGAATCGGACGCGACGATACGGGAACATTGACCTTTACCGCCGTAAAAGACAAACAGAAAACCGTCCGGACTTATCCGATCGCGCCCAGAAAATGGAATATTCAGCGCGTGGACGGCCTGCCGCAAAATACGGTTACTCCTTCCGAAGAAGAAGAAAAACGAATCGCCGAAGAAGCCGTTCTGACTCAAAACGCCCGTCAAAAAGGCGCCGATATGGAATTACCTTTATGTTTTTCCATACCTGCAACCGGCAGAATCTCCAGCGTTTACGGATCTCAGCGCATCATGAACGGCATACCGGGAAATTCCCACAACGCTTTGGACATCGCCAATAAGGAAGGATCAAAAATCACCGCTCCGGCAGACGGAGTCGTTTTGCTGGCGCATGACGATATGTTTTTATCGGGCAAAACCGTCCTGATCGGCCACGGTCAGGATATTGTCACCAGCTATATTCATATGAGCAAAATTACCGTCAAGGAAGGCCAGAAAATCAAAAAAGGACAGGAAATAGGCCGCATCGGCATGACGGGACGCGCAACGGGTCCTCATTTACACTGGGTTGTTTCCTGGAAAAACAAACGGGTTGATCCGCAGATTTTTTTAAAAAATTCGGAAAAATTTTGCCCGCCGGCAGCAAAAAAACCGGCTAAAAAAGCGGCTCAATCTCGGAAAAAAGGAGAAAAAGCATGAAAAAAATCCATCGTTTACTGATCTGCTGCATTCTTTCCGCGGTCTTTGCAACCCCCGCATCGGCGCAAATGTTTTACAATGCCGGCACGGGCTTTGATTCGACGGGCTCTTCTTCATACGGCGGGAATTCATTGCGCCCGGCGGCCGAAGAAAACAACGGCAGTCAGGAAGAGGCTCCCTATGAAAAAATCGTCGCCAAAGAAATACGCGAACGTATCCGCGCGGACGCCGCTTATATCGTCGGCGAACCGGAAGAAGCGCTCTGTTACGGAATTGCCAGAAAAAGCCCGAAAAAACGCAGCGCAACCATTGACGGATACGCGCACACCGGCAACTGCGGTTCTTTGAACGAAACCGGAATGACGGAAGTCCAAAGCAAGCTGTTCAACGCCGCCAGTTATGACATGAACGTTACGAAAATAGCTTCATGCGTAACGACTCCCCGTCTGGCGCTGCGTTTCAGAAAAGGGTTTGACTTTGTAGACGTTATTTTATCCGGCGGAAATTGTCCTGCCGTTTCATTTTTATACGGCGGCGATACAAAAGAATTTTCCGCAAAGCCGATTAAAGATTGGCTGGACACGTTTATAGACGCCGTATCCAAAGATTTGGAACCCGTCAATCCCGATGAAATTGAAAAAGCGGCCGCCGGTATGTTCAAAAAAAGAGATCCGGCTCAGGAAACAGCCGCCGAGCCTGAAAAGCCGGCCGCGCCTAAAATGTGGGGACGCCGCGTCATCAGACCCGAAGAATCCGAAACGCCGCCCGCATCGGATCCCTCCGTACCGCCGCCTCCGCGCTGATATTTGTCGAAAAAGCCCCGGATCCGGGGCTTTTTTTATCAGTCGGCAAATGAAAAAGAAAACGATTAAATAAAATCAATACGAATACGTTTTCCGTAAAACTTTGCCAAAAGAAACAAAACGCCGAAGCTTTTTATATTGCCCGTTTCCAAAGCCATTAATTCTTTTACCGGCAGATTAATGGCCGCCGCCAGATCATACACGGTTTCATATCCGTGTTCCAAACGGACTTTACGGACAGTTTCGGCCAGACGGTATTTGAATTCTTCCGGTGAATGTGTGGTAATCATGATTTCAAACTCCTTATATTTGTTTAAAAAAACAAACTCACCTTAAGCGCGCTTAAGGTGAGGGAGTTAGCAACTGTACCAATACAGTCCGGGTTATTCGACACAAGCTTATATCCCCGGCTCCCTCGCAAAAGGGCGGGTATTTTCATTGGTAAGGAGCTGCTACACTCCGCGGACGGCGCCCCCGTCCGCTCCTTGATACTAGAAGCAGCCCGATTGTTTGTAAAGCCAAGAAAGAATACAAAAATCTTATTTTCGCCGTATCGGCGGCATAAATAAAACACGTTATTCTTTATGCTGTTTCAGCCATTCGGAAAAAGGAAGCCCGTCCAAAATCAAATCCCGCGGAAATGCCCGGCCGTCGCGGGAAACGCTTAAAAGCAGCTGAGGATTATTTTCCGGCTTGCGAACGGCTCGTTCCAAAGGACGCGATAATTTTTCGGGGATATAAAAACGGCTGACATTGTCGTTAAAACGCCCGTAATGGCAGTATCCTTTGATAAAAACGGTACAGCCGGCCGGTTTGTTTAAAACGATTTTTCCGATATCGGGGCAGAAAAACGCTTCGGCTTTTTGCCAGCGCAGCTTTCCCTGCCTGTCGGCACATTCGGACGCAAACGCCTCGTAATCAACGCTAACCGCCAGATAATGCCCGGCCAGAATATCGCGCGGATCAAATCCCCGGACGGGCATAACAAGCTGAGTTCCCGTCGATACGGCGGTCTGAATTGAAATAACCCACCCCAATAAAATAACGACCGGCAGAAATAATAACATTGCAGTTTTATTCATCATTTTTTCCTTTCCCGGCCACATTTAACTTTAAATAAGCGTCGGCCCGCAGACAGCCGTAAGCCATTCCCAAGATAACCAATCCGGAAACAATCAATCCGATTCCCGTATAGAGCAAAGAGCCGAACAAAGAAAAGAAAGCGATCAACATTCTGAGCGCCGTTACGCCGGCCAGCAGGCGGGCTGTTTTTTCACCGCCGAAGCGATATGCCGTAAAAACAAAGCCGATCAAAATCGTCAACTGGAAAAAATAATTGGCTGATTTAAATGCCGGGAACAGGAAAAACAGCACATATAACCCCGTCACTCCCAGCACCGCCTGTTTTTCGGAACGGCTGAAAGGCGCATATTTCCAGACATATACCGCGAATCCGGCCGCGGCGATAAAGAACAGAAGCGGCGTCCAGGCCGTATGATATTTGAAAACCGAATAAGCATATTCGCCGAACATCAGGCTGAACAATGCGAAAAATGCGGTAAAAATACGCAGCGGAGCGACGAAAACCCGCGCTTTGCCGACACGCAGCAAAACAAAGAACAACGCCGCGCACAAAAAAGAAAGACACAGCTGGGAAGGAAACAGAGTTCTGAAGAAAAATTCCCAGAAATCCCTGCCCCACGGCGAACAGCTGAAAGCCGCGACAAAAATAATTTCCCAAATATACCCCAGCAATACTTTGCGCGTCAAAAACAACAACGGAAAAGCAAGAGCAGACCAGAATAAAAACGCCTTATATGTGTCACTTTTTAAATGATACACCTGCCCGACCAAACCGATCGCCGCGAACAGCAGCATCATATAAAAAAACAAACCGCCTTCGAACCCGGTCGGGTGTTTATCCCTGACACGCGCCAGAACAAAAGCCGCCGCGCCCAGAAAAACAAACAGCCCCGTGATTTTAACCGCGCCGGGAATCGTATACCAGTTGGACGAAACCACAGCGGCAATTCCGCAGGCGACGGAAAAAAAACCTAAAAACAAAATAACGGAAAACAAAGAAAAATATGACTTTTTACTTTGCTCAAACGCAATAATATCCTGCGCCTGAGAAGCCGAAATCAATCCTTTTTGAACCCAGTCTGCCGTTTTACGTGAAATTGAAGCCATAATTAATACCCGAACAACATTACTTCTAAGTTGATTTTAAGGTGTTTTT
>JBJFAY010000138.1:0-13397 GCA_051888155.1 Alphaproteobacteria bacterium | reverse complement strand
GTCTGTATATTTTCCGGAAGATTTTCCATGACCGATAAAATCAAAAGCGGTATATCCGATATCGTTTCGGCGGCAGAAATCTTCTAAAAATAAAGATTTTGAAGCGTTCTTATCAGATAAAGTGCCATGCATAAAAACAATTTCAAACGGATGCTTTCCGCTGATGCGGCGCAGGGACAGACGATCCCCGTTTTTAAGCGTCAACTGCGCAGTCATGAATTATCCTTTACAAATCAGAAAATAAATCTTCTTCTTCAGCCGGTTCTTTTTTGGTTTCTTTTTGCTTTTGTTCTTCCGTCTTTTTATTTTCTTGCTTTTGTTCATTTTCTTCCGGTTTTGTCATAGCGCCCTCTTCATCGGAATCGCTGCCGAACATACCGAAGAATCCTTTTTTCTTTTCTTCTTTTTTATCGTCTTTTTTTGCTCCCCATTGATCGGCCAGCTTTTTCCCCGTATCCCGGATTTCCTTATCCAGATTTTCGTCCAGCATCTGCAGAGATTCCGAAACGGCCGGCGAAGAAGCTTCATCAGCGTATTTTTTAGCCAGCAACATATATTTGTAACATTCCGCCAAATCCGGATTAACGCCGTTTCCTTCGCAATACAGAGGAGCCAGACGGTATAAAGCAATCGGATCATTGCTTTGCGCCAGCTGAGTATAAAGTTTAAAAGCTTCCTGCGGATTCAGCTGCATTCCCTGCCCCAGCATATACAGATCAGCCAGAGCCAGCTGCGCGATTTTATCGCCGGCGGAAATTTTTTCCTTTAAAATGTCCGCAACCGGCTGAAAGTTATCTTCGCGGACGGCTTTATTTAAATCGCGTCTGGAAATACCGGCGGCGACGATAATTTCTTGTATATCCGTTTTGACGGTCAGTTTAATTTCTTCTTTTTCCTGTTTTTTTTCCTGATTTTTTCCGGTTGAACTGACACTGTTTTCTTCTTCCAGCAAAGTGGCTTCCTGAACAAGACTGGGCAAAGATTCCTCTCGTGTTTTCTTTTTCCACTTTTGAGCTCTGCCCTGAGCGATCAGGACTTCTTCATTTTTCATTTTTTGCGTTAATTCGTTACGCTTGACGGCCGCTTCTTCTTTCTGCGGAGACTGTCCGTAAGCTGAAATCAGGTTAAAGTAAACATGCGCGCCGATAATATTAAACGGCAGACCGCGGATAGACGTATTCGCATACAAATTTGCCAATTCCATTTGCGCTTTGACATTTCCCTGATCCGCCGCCAGCTTATACCAGAAAATGGCCTGCGAGAAATCCTGCGGCGTTCCAATCCCTTTTAAATACATACGTCCCAACGCCATTTGCGCCGGAGCATATCCCTGATCCGCCGATTTTTTATAAGCTTCTACGGAACGAACCAAATCTTTTTCTACACCCAGTCCTTCTTCCAGCATCAGTCCGATATTATATTGCGCAGGATAGCTGCCCTTGTTTGAAGCTTTCTGATACCACTGAAAAGCCTCTTTATAATTTTTTTCCATACCCTGCCCGGTATAATAAGCGTTACCGATTTTTAACGCCGCCGGTCCGCTGCCTTCTTTCGCCGCCTGCAGATAAATTTGCAGAGCTTTGATTTCATCTTTGGGAATGCCGGCGCCCTGTTCGTGCATGCGTCCCAGCTGATATCTGGCGTCCGCATTTTGTTCTTTGTCCGCCAGACGGGTAAATTCTTCAAGAGCAAAAACATAATCCTGTTCACCGAACGCCTGCATCGCCTCCTGATATGTTGCAACGGCCGCGCCGGTCATTGCCAGCCAGGAAACGCCGCCGGTCAGAATAAAACGTTTAAGGTATTGCCGTTTCATGTTTTTCTCTCCTAACGTCTAAAGAATATCGCCGCGGACGTCTTGAACCATTTGTTCCAGCCGTTTAACGTCATGAACAACTAAAGCGCCGTTTTCGCGGGTAACAATCCCCTGTTTGGCCAGATCGCTCATCGCGCGGGCAACCGTTTCGCGCACAGTGCTGATTCTGGCGGCTATATCACTGTGTACGGGAATAGGCGAAATATAGATTTTTCCGTCTTTTTCAACGCCGTTTTTACGAGCCAGACGCAAAATCTCCGCATGAATCCGATTGTTTGCTCCCAAGGTGGATAATTCGACAATCCTGTCGTTGGCATGCCGGATAATCATTGACATTCTTTGCATAATGCGCAAAGCAACCTGAGATTCTTTTTTTAATCCGTCTTCAAATCTTTCGGCCGACAGAAAAGCGATTTCCGAAGGTTCCAGAGCAATCACGGACGCGGATCGGGGTTCTTTGTCAATCGCGGCCATTTCGCCGAAAAAGCCGCCGGCTTCAATATCGTCCAGCGTTACTTCGCGGCCGGATAAAGTATAGATAACAATACGCACTTTTCCTTCGGTAACAAACAGTATATCCGAATTTTTATCTTCCCTGCTGATGATTTCCTGACCTGTTCGAAAGGTTTTCCAACGCAAGGACTTGTCCATTTCGGCTCTGAAAGCTTCTGAAGTCGTACTGAAAAGAGGAATGGTATCTATTTTCACCTTTTTCCCTCCGTTACTTAAAAATGACGGTCCGGCGGCCGTTTAACAAAACGCGGCGTTCCGTATGATATCTGACGGCGCGCGCCAAAACGATATTTTCCAGATCCTTGCCGATCGCCACCAGCTGCGCGGGCGTGTTGGTATGATCGACCCGTTCGACAGCCTGCTCGATAATCGGACCTTCGTCCAAATCGGCCGTTACATAATGCGCCGTGGCTCCGATCAGCTTAACCCCGCGTTCATACGCCTGATGATACGGTTTTGCCCCTTTAAAACTGGGCAGGAATGAGTGATGAATATTGATGCAGTGACCGGTCAAAGCGCGGCACATATCGTCTGATAAAATCTGCATATAGCGCGCTAAAACGACCAAATCAATATGCAGTTCGTCCACCAAAGCCAAAATCTTGTTTTCCTGCGCGCGTTTTTCTTCAAATGAGGATCCTTTCGGCAGCGGCAGATAATAATAAGGAATTTTATGCCATTCCACAAAATCACGCATATCTTCGTGGTTTGAAACAACGCCGGCGATATCAATATTCAACAGCCCCGCCCGATAACGATACAACAAATCGTTCAGGCAGTGGCTTTCTTTTGACACGGCCAGCAGCAGGCGCGCCGGCCTGTCGCCGTTATGAAGCTTCCATGTCATATCAAATTCGGCGGCAAGCGTTTGAAAAGCCGATTTAAATTCGGCACGAAAACCGTTTTCCGTCTGCGTTGTAAAAACAATGCGCATAAAAAATAAACGGCTGAGTTCATCGCCGAACTGCGCGGCTTCGGTAATAAAACCGCCCTGATCGGCGATAAAGCCGAAAACACGCGCGGCAATCCCCGTTTTATCGGGGCATGTAATTGTCAGGATATGAGTTTCTTTGTGCATTTTACTTAACCTATTTTATCAAGAAAACAATATAACATCATGTTTTCATTCTTTTTTCATGGCAATTTCGGCCATCTTACTCATCAGCTTCCGCATGCCTCGGATTCTGTCTTTTGCAATATCCCAGACACGTTTATAAACGATTTTCTGATCAGGGCGAAGTTTTGCCGCGCCGTTGTTCTGCGCTATAAATTTAACAAGTCCGGCAGGATTTGGAAAGCGATTATTTCTTAACGTAATCACGGCGCCTTTGGGACCGGCTTCGATTTTTTCAACGTTTGCTTTGCGGCACAGCGTTTTAATCGCGATAATTTCCAGCAGATTTTCAACTTCCGCCGGCAAAGAACCGAAGCGATCCGTCATTTCGGCGGCAAATGATTCGATTTCGTTCAATTCCGTCATTTCCGCCAGCCGTTTATACAGTCCCATGCGTATGCCCAGATCGCGCACGTAAGTTTCCGGAATTAAAACGGGCATGCCGGCATTGATCTGCGGCGACCAGGAATCCTGTTCTTCTTCCTGAGGCAGACCGCCGCTGCGCGCTTCGGCAACGGCTTCTTCCAGCATTTTCTGATAAAGCTCTATTCCGACTTCTTTAATATGCCCGGACTGTTCTTCCCCCAGCAGATTCCCTGCCCCGCGGATATCCAGATCATAACTGGCCAGAGTAAATCCCGCGCCCAGCGTATCCAGTTTTTGCATGACTTCCATACGTTTTAAAGCCGTTTTGCCGACTTTTTGTTTCGGCGGCAAAGTCAGATAAGCATATCCGCGTGTTTTTGACCGTCCGACGCGGCCGCGCAGCTGGTATAACTGCGCCAGCCCGAACATATCCGCGCGGTGAACGACAATCGTATTGACCGAAGGCATATCCAAACCGGATTCAATAATCGTCGTCGACAGTAAAACGTCATATTTCTTATCGGCAAAGGCCGTCATGATGTCTTCCAGTTCTTTGGGACTCATGCGACCGTGAGCGGAAACGACTTTGATTTCCGGGACAAGCGCTTTTAGTTTTTTCATGACTTCGTCCATATCGGAAATACGCGGGCAGACATAAAAAGTCTGTCCGCCGCGCATACGTTCGCGCATCAACGCTTCGCGGATAATCACCGGGTCAAAAGGCAGAACAAACGTGCGCACGGCCAGCCGGTCGACCGGCGGCGTCGCAATAATGCTCAGCTCTCTGACGCCGGTCAGCGCCATTTGCAGCGTCCGGGGAATAGGCGTCGCCGTCAGCGTTAAGACATGAACGTCGGAACGCAGCTGTTTCAGCCGTTCCTTATGCGCTACGCCGAAATGCTGTTCTTCGTCAACAATCAAAAGCCCCAGATTTTTAAAAGAAACCGTTTTTGCCAGCAAAGCATGCGTGCCGACGACAATATCCAGACTGCCTTCCGCCAGTTCTTTTTTAACGGACGCCGCCTGTTTCGCGCCCGTTAAACGCGACAGCTGGGCGACGCGCAGGGGAAAGCCGGCCAGACGTTTGGAAAACGTTTCATAATGTTGCCGCGCCAAAAGGGTGGTCGGCACGACAACGGCAACCTGAACGCCGTTCATCGCCGCCGTAAAAGCGGCGCGCAAAGCGACTTCCGTTTTGCCGAAACCGACGTCGCCGCAGATCAGCCGGTCCATCGGGCGGCCTTCGGTCAGATCGTTTAATACGTCCTGAATGCTTTTTTCCTGATCTTCCGTTTCGGCATAGGGAAAACGGGCGCAGAAATCATCGTAAATCCCGGCGGAAACAGGCAATACATCGGCTTTTTTCAAATATCTTTCCGCCGCAACTTTAATCAAAGCTTCCGCCATATCCCGGATACGTTTTTTCAGCCGCGACTTACGCGCCTGCCAAGCCGCTCCGCCCAGCTTGTCCAAAAGAACTCCCGCCTGTTCGGAACCGTAGCGAGATAAAACTTCTATGTTTTCCACGGGAACGAACAGTTTATCGTCGTCGGCGTAAATCAAGCAGACACAGTCATGCGGCGCTCCGCCGACCTGCAGCGTTTCCAATCCTTTATACCTGCCGATCCCATGGTCGATATGGACGACCAGATCCCCTTCGTTTAAAGTCGAAACGTCCGAAATAAACTGATCGCCGCGTTTTTTACGCTTAACGGAATGAACCAGCCTGTCCCCCAAAATGTCCGCTTCGGATAAAACGCAGAGTTTTTCCGTCCTGAAGCCCTGATCCAAAGGCAAAACGACAAAAGGCGCGCCGTCTTTTGTTTTTAACGCCTGATCCCATGTTTCGACTTCGGCTGTCGGAGCGCCGCGTTCTTTTAACAACGAAGCGATCCGCGCGCGCGATCCCGTCGAAAAGCCGCATAAAACGACTTGTTTCTTATTCTGCCGTTCTTCAACAATAAACTTGCGCGCGGCTTCGTAAACATCCGCGTTCGGCGCCGCGCGTTCGGCCGAAAAATCACGCCCGGCACGACCGCCGGCGTCAATAACGTCGGTTGTTCCGGATTCTTCGGGCGCAGCGAAAGGAAAATGACTGTACACCGCCCTGCCCGCCAGCAGCCGATCCAGCTCGGCTTGATCCAGAAACAGTCGTTCCGGCGGAACGGGGTGATAAATCATGCCGCCTTCGGACAGGCCGTTCTGTTCGGCGTCTTTACGCGCCTGATAAAATTCCGCAATCTGTTCAAAACGCGCCCGGGCCGCTTCCTCCGCCTGATAATCCAAAGAAATTACGGCTTCCGGCACAAAAGCGAACAAAGTATCCGTCCCGTCATGAAATAACGGCAGCCAGTGTTCCATACCTTGAAACCGCCGGCCTTCGGAAATACTTTTATACAAAATGTCATCAGATCCCAAACCGAATAATTCACGGTAATTTGTACGAAAACGCGAAACGGCTTCAGCGTCCAGAGCAACCTCGCTGACCGGTTTAAAAACAAAACGATCCAGCTTGCCGGTCGTACGCTGCGTCATCGGATCAAAAGTACGGATTGTTTCCAATTCATCGCCGAACAAATCCAAACGCAGCGGTTCCGCCGTTCCCGGCGCAAAAACGTCAATAATACCGCCGCGCACGGCGTATTCGCCAGCTTCCATGACCTGTTCGGTACGCTGATAACCGTTCTTTTCCAAAAATTGATGAAAAGCGGATTCATCAAATGACTTTCCCATTTCGGCGCAAAGTGAAGCTTTAAAAAAGTCAAACGGCGGCACACGCTGTAAAACGGCGTTAACGGTTGTGACAACCAGTCTGGCCGCCTTTCCTCTGCCGGCGTGCAGATTTGACAGCGTTTCCAAACGCCGCGCCACAACGTCCGTATTCGGCGATACCCGGTCGTACGGCACCGTATCCCAGGCCGGGAAAGGCAAAACGTTCAAATCGGGGGCAAAAAATCCCAGCTGTTCAACCAAAGCCGCCAAACGCACATCGTCACGGCAGATATGAACGACGTCTGCCGTCTGCCGGGTCATTTCCGCCAAAACCAAAGCGGCATAATTATCAGGCACGCCGGCCAGCAGACGCTTTTCGGGAATTGTTGAAAATTTCATTTTAAACTTGCTCCGTTAATCAAGATAAATACAATAGGAAAAAAAGAAAATCACCTTTTATTTTTAGGAATTTTACCGATGCGTCCCGAAATTTTGTTTCCGTTCTTTGCTCCGTTGGAAAATCTGCCGGGCATCGGGAAAAAAACGGCTTTGCTTTGTGAAAAGCTGTGCGGCCCTGCGATCGTTGATTTGCTGTTTCACATGCCGACGGGATTTATCGACCGGCGGTTAAAAACAAAAATAACCGACGCGCCGCAGACGGGCATTGTTACGATCGAAGTCGTTGTTGACAGGCATTATCCGCCGGCAACCCGCAAAAGCCCCTACAAAGTTGTCTGCCATGATGATACGGGCGTCATCAACGTGATTTTTTTTCATGCTTACGGCAATTATCCGGCGCAAGTCCTGCCAGTCGGAGAAAAGCGTTTTATCAGCGGCAAAGTCGAACGTTTCGGGGCGGGAAACGCTCAAGTTCAAATGATGCACCCTGATTATATCGTTTCCGAAACGGAATTGAACAAAATCCCGGAAATAGAGTGTATTTACCCGTTGACGGCGGGCTTATCCGGAAAAATTTTAAACAAAGCCGTTCGTATCGGTATCGAAAAAATGCCTGTTTTGCCTGACTGGCAGGACCCTGCTATGACCAAACGCGAAGGCTGGCCGGATTTTCAAAGCGCCCTGAAAATTATTCATTGCCCGCAAAATGAAGACGATTTGCAAAAAATCAAGGCGGCCAAACAGCGTCTGGCTTATGATGAATTGCTGGCAAACCAGTTGGCTTTAGCTCTTGTACGCCGCAATATGCGCCGGGTTGCCGGACGTTCGATACATGGGGACGGAAAAATCAGAAAAGCAGCACTTGACGCTTTACCCTTTTCTTTAACGGGCGCGCAAATCCGTGTATTAAAAGAAATCAACGCCGATATGGATTCTCCGCTGCGCATGCTGCGTCTGGTTCAGGGCGACGTCGGATCCGGAAAAACAATGGTGGCTTTGTTTGCCATGCTAAACGCGGTCGAAACCGGCGCGCAGGCGGCTTTAATGGCGCCGACGGATATTTTAGCAAACCAGCATTTTAATTCCGTCAGTAAAATCGCCGCGGCGGCAGGCGTTGACGTCGTTTTGCTGACAGGCCGGGACAAAGGAAAAAAAAGACAGGAAATTTTAAACCGGATCGCGTCCGGGCAAGCGCAGATCATTATCGGGACGCACGCTTTATTTTCCGAAGACGTCATATTCAAAGATCTGGCTTTGACCGTGGTTGACGAACAGCATAAATTCGGCGTTCACCAGCGTTTAAGCCTGTCGGAAAAAGGCAGATCGGCCGATATGCTGGTGATGACGGCGACCCCCATTCCGCGTACGCTGGCGCTGACATATTACGGAGATATGGAATCTTCGCAGATTGACGAACTGCCTCCGGGACGCAAACCGATTGCCACACGGGTTCTGCCCGCCGCCCGTTTGGACGAAGTGGCCGCCGCGCTGAACCGGACGCTGGCGGAAGGCAACAAAGTTTACTGGGTCTGCCCTTTGGTGGAAGAAAGCGAAAAAATCGACTTGGCGGCCGCTCAAGAACGCTTTGAATATTTAAACCGGCTGTTTGCCGGCCGGGTCGGATTGGCGCATGGAAAAATGAAAGGGCCGGAAAAAGACGCGGTTATGCAAAAATTCGCGGGAAACGAGCTGGATATTCTGGTTGCAACAACGGTCATCGAAGTCGGCGTTGACGTTCCGTCTGCCACGGTTATGGTCATAGAACACGCGGAACGTTTCGGGCTGGCGCAATTACACCAGCTGCGGGGACGGATCGGACGCGGGGAAAAGGCTTCGACGTGTCTGCTGTTATATGCCAATCCGTTAAGCCAAACGGCGAAAGCCCGTTTGACGGCCATGCGCGAAACGCAGGACGGATTTAAAATCGCCGAAGAAGACTTGACTTTACGCGGCGCGGGCGAAGTGCTGGGAACAAAACAAAGCGGCCTGCAGGAATTTAAAATCGCAGATTTGTCTTTCGACCGTGATTTGCTGACAATGGCGAGAAACGATGCAAAATACATTATGAACATAGACGACGGCCTTTCCACTGAACGGGGAAAAGCTTTGCGCCTGCTGTTGTATTTGTTCCACAAAGACGAAGCCGTCAAAACGTTAAAAGCCGGATAAATTGATAATGGCCAACCAGCGAAATGATACTTGCAAAACATAGGAAAATATGACAGTATAAATATTATTACGCTTGATTATGTATCTAAAAAAGGCTTATCCCCCGGTCTGCACACCGGGAGATAATTTTTTAACAGGCTTCATTAGCGAAGATTATTAAAAATAAGAAAGCTAAAATGATAATTTTAAAAACTTTCTCGCCAATTTTACGCTTTTTTTATGTATCTCACCCCCTTTCATAAAAAGTGATTGGAGGGAATGCCGGAAAAAGTTTTAACCGACACCGCCGACAGTATTAAAATAATTCCTGCCGAAATGCAACGATGAAGCCACGGTCCTTATTCTTCTTCCCCCGCCGCGATTTTTTCCGCACAAAAAACAGCTTCGTTACAAGTTAAAATTTTTCCCGTAATTTTTGCTCATCGGATCCCGTCAACATAGATAATGCCTGTAAATATTCATTATTTTTTTTGTTTTTCGAGGAGCATTTCTTGTTCTTTGAGAGGTATTTCTTTGTCGTGAAAAACTTACTTCTCTTTTTAAATGAGGAAAATTTTTCATGACAAACTGTTTGACTTTAAGTTCTTTTTGATTTGTTTTTCCGCCTTTTGTCAGATGAATATAATACTGATCCGGCACATATTCCCACATGCCGCCGGAAACGGCGTCCGTCGTTGATCCCAAAAGTCCGCCGGTTATTATATTTCCCCAAAAATAAAAAGATAATTTTGATTTCAACATTATGGCGACAGAATCATATCCTTCTTTTTCGGCGATTAACATTATTCCGTTTTCTTCACGTTTTACAAAAACAGAACAAGGCGTTGTACATAACAATACACCGTCTCGTTTTATTTTGATTTCTTTTGCATTTCCGGTAAATAAAATTTCCTGCGACGAACCGTTGATAACAGACGAACAGCCGGCCAGCAAAACAGCGGCGGCCAGACAAAAAAGTTTTTTCATAATACATAGTCAAAGCTCCCCGACCTTTTTAAAATCGGGGATATATATCTTTCGCCGCAATCAGACGAAAGATATCGACGCTATATCAACGTCGTTATCTATAAGAGTTGTTCAGGCTCCCGAACCATACGGGTTCTGACGGTTTTAATCATAAAACCGCTGAATAAAAGCATAGCTGTAAAAAAAATGATTATCAATACAAAAAGAACTTGCTTTTTTGGCTGAATTCACGTAAAAACGCTTTAACAATTTTTGTGGAGGTTGTTTTATGACAGTTGATTTCGAAGGTGAATTCCTGCCCTACGTAACGTTTGAAGGCGAATTTATTCCTTACATTCGTATGTAATTTTACCTAAAAGAAACCCCCGGACTTCCGGGGGCTTTTTTTATTCGGTTTCATAATCCTGCAAAACGGTCGTTGTCTTATTCCTGCGATAAATGCGGATCAATTCAATCGCCGCTTTTTCTTTTCCCGGATTTTTTTCCAGCGTATAGGCGACTTCGTTATCATGCGTCCGTATCATATCTTTTAACGTATCCAGTTTTTCGCCCTGCCCTTTGGCTACGTCAGCCCGGATATCATCATAATTTGATAAAAAATAACGGCGGATATCCTCTTCTTCCTTTTGCTGCTGCATGTCGGCTTTGGATCCGATCTTAATCATATTAATAAAGACATGGTTCGGTTCATATTCATACGCCGCGCCGGAAGCCAGGTCCGTCGTCGTTGCCGGCGAACTGATAACGGACGTAACGCCGGACGTCAAAAAGTGGCGGAAAAAGCTGCTTTCAAACTTTGCGTTCAGGCGGAACGGCCTGTTGACATATCCCGGTTTTTTCGCCACAAAAAACAGTTCCTTTGCCTGTCGACGCAGTTCGGCCGTACACGGAGCCGTACAGACGGCCTGATAATCCTGATTATAAATGACGACGCCGTCCACGTTGGAAGAAAACGAAATTTTCTGCGCCGTACCGACACTCATCGTTCCGCAGGCGGACAAAACCGGCAGAACAGCACAAAGAGCAATTATTGAAAGCCTCATGTTTTTCCCCTAATTTAAAGGATATCTCCTTTAAGATATATAATCAAAATAGGGTTTTCAATTACAAATTTTCGGCTGTCCGGAACAGTATTCTTTTAAATCGGCGGCCAGTTCCAAAGATATCCGGTGCAGCAACGGTTCAAATTCGGCTTCGACCGGATTATTTAAATCTCCCCGCAAAAACAAAGTATTTTCAGCCGCGGTTTACTCCGGCAAAGGCGTATAGTTCCATTTATATACGACGGTACGGCCGGTTAAGAATAAAACAATAAAAAAACGGAAAAGTTTCATCACTTTTTCTCCAAATAAGTCAAAGGATCAACCGCCTTTGTTCCTTTGCGGATTTCAAAGTGCAGCTGCGGTTCTTTGGCATTTCCGGTTTTTCCGGCCTTTGCGACAGGCTGGCCGCGCTTAACCGTCTGTCCGCGCTTAACAAGAATTTCTTTATTATGCGCATAAGCCGTAATCCAGCCGTCGGCATGTTTGATCAACAATAAATTTCCGAATCCTTTTAACTCGTTTCCGGCATAAGCCACAACGCCGTTTTCCGCCGCGCGGACAGAAGTTCCTTCGGCAATCCGGATATTAATGCCGTCATTGTGGCGCCCTGCCCCGGCCGAACCGAATTTTGTCATGACTTTGCCGTCGACCGGCCAGGCGAATTTCCCTTTTGACCTGGTCGGCGGAGGCGGCAGACGAACGGCATTTTTCTTCGTCGGCGCTTTTGCTTTTTTTGCCGCCGTTTTTTCCGAAGACGGCTTTGAAACGGAAGCTCTGGCGGCGACTTGCGTTTTCGACGGTTCGACAATAGACCCCGGCAGTTTTAAAAACTGACCTTCATAAATATCATAAGGCGGCTTGATCTTATTTTGACGGGCCAGCAGGCTCATATCCACATTATAACGCCGTGAAACGCTGTAAACCGTATCGCCTTTGCGCACAACATGAATCGACGCCGGCGGCAGTTTCAACCTTTGTCCCGGCGACAGCAAAAAAGGAGCGCGCAGCCCGTTCGTTTCGATCAAAGCGCGCGTCGGCACATTATATTTACGCGACAAAGAATAAACCGTATCCCCTTTTTTAATCGTCACATACGAAGGCGAAATACTTTGCAGCCTGTATTTCGTCCGGTCATGAACGTTCGTCTGTCTGGAATTAACGGCGCGGACGGGCCGGTATCCCTCCGTGCTGTTTAAAGGAACAACAACACAGCCGGACAGCATCGCCGCCGCCAGCAAAAAAAATATGCCTTTCCTTTTTTTCCGCTTCATACTTCCGATCCGGTTTTACAAAGTGTCTTCATTATAAAGAGCATTTCGCTAAGAAAAGGTTTAAATCATTTTCTGTAAAAATTTAAAAAAAATATGCTTGGAAATAAGGGGATTTTTGAGTAAACTGGACAAAATTTTAATACTTTAAGGGGATTTTTTATCATGCCGGCCGCACCGAAAACCGTTTACGCCAAGGATTATAAAAAACCGGAATATCAAATCAGTCATGTCGATATGACTTTTGACCTGGATTCCGAACACACCAAAGCCGTCGCGCAAATGCAGGTGCACCGCGAACCCGGCACGGCGGAAAACGCGCCGATGTGGCTGGACGGCGACGAGCTGACTTTAAAAAGCATCGCAATCAACGGCAAAGCTTTGACCGAAAAAGATTACGTTCTGTCCGACGAAGGCATGACGCTGCTGAACCCGCCCAAAGATTTCACGCTGACAATCGAAACGGACATCAATCCCAAAGCCAATACGAAGTTACAGGGGTTGTATGAATCGGACGGGATTTTATGCACGAAATGCGAAACGCACGGCTTCAGGCGCATTACTTACTTCCCCGACCGCCCCGACGTTATGCCGACATGGCGCACGACATTGATCGGAGATAAGGAAAAACTGCCGAAACTGATTTCAAACGGCAACAAAGAATCTGTCGAAGAACTGCCCGACGGCCGAAAAAAAGAAGTCTTCTTTGACCCCGTGCCGAAAGCCTGTTACTTATACGCCGTCGTCGCCGGCAAACTGGATCAGCAGCAGGATCATTTCGTGACTCGTTCGGGACGCGACGTTACGTTAAACGTTTTCGTGGAAGAAGGCAAAGGCTCGATGAGCGCTTATGCCGTCGAATCCCTGAAAAAAGCAATGAAATGGGACGAAGACACTTTCGGACGCGAATACGATCATGACGTTTTTAATATTGTCGCCGTATCTAACTTTAATTCGGGCGCATGCGAAAATACTTCCCTGAACATTTTCAACGATAAATATGTTCTGGCCTACCCGAAACGGGCGACGGA
>JBJFAY010000137.1:0-3106 GCA_051888155.1 Alphaproteobacteria bacterium | reverse complement strand
CTGAAGCGGCAGAATATTTGGCTAAACTGCACTCTGTTTCGGCTGATTTTTTCGGATTTGATTACGATACGCTGCGCGGCGGCGTCAGGCAGCCCAATCCGAAAACCGAAAAATGGGTGCCGTTTTTTACGCAGCACCGGTTGCTGTATATGGCGCGGCAGGCTTTGGAGTCCGGAAATCTGCCGGTTGAAATGATGAAACGAATCGACAAGTTTTCCGAAAAAACGGAAGCCTATCTGGACGAACCGCCGAAACCGTCTTTGCTGCACGGGGATATCGGTTCCAGTACGGTTTTGTGTCATCATGGAAAAATTAAAGCTTTTGTTGATCCGGCAATTTATTTCGGAGATTCCGAATTTGAATTTGTTTTTTCCGGCGAACAGTCTTCTTTAAGTAAAGTCTTTTTTGATAAATACAATGAACTGCGCCCATTCCGGCCGGGATTTTTTGAATACAGGCAGAGCATTTACAATCTGTATCCGATGCTGTTGAACGTGAAACTGTTCGGATCGGCCGATTTGCCGCGTATTGACGCCGTTTTATCCAGATTCGGATTTTAAGTTATGAAAAAAGCCGATATTAAAGAATTCTTCGCCCGTTTGAAAAAAGCGGATCCGGAACCGAAATGCGAATTAAATTTTGATTCGCCTTATACTTTGCTGGTTGCGATTGTCTTGTCTGCCCAAACAACGGATAAAAACGTGAATAAAGCAACGCCGGCTTTATTTGAAAAAGCGTCTTCGCCCGAAAAAATGCTGGCGCTGGGAGAAGAAAAAATTAAAGAATATATCCGTTCGATCGGTCTGTTTAACAGCAAAGCGAAAAATATTATCGCTTTGTCAAAAGATTTGATTGAAAAATATAACGGCGAAATTCCCAAAGACGTTGACGAGCTGCAAAAATTGGCGGGCGTCGGCCGGAAAACGGCAAACGTTTTTTTAAACACCATGTACGGTATGCCGACGTTCGGCGTTGATACGCATGTTTTGCGGCTGGGAAACAGAATCGGTATCGCGCCGGGAAAAACGCCTTTGGAGGTTGAAAAAAATCTGGCAAAAGCGGTTACGCATATCATTCCCGATGACGATTTAAAACATGTTTCACATTGGCTGGTTTTGCACGGCAGGTACATTTGCACGGCTAAAAAACCGCTTTGCGGACAATGCCCTGTCGCAGATCTGTGTCCGAAAATCGGTGTAAAAGAATAAACGGTAAATCCCGCAGCTTTTATCGTTCCGCCTGCCGTCGGTTTATCAATTCCTGCATGACCGCATTTGACATGAAACTTTTTCTATGAACCGTGCGGGAAGATTCCATGGATTTAATCTGCTGCTGAAGTTGAGTCCTTTTAGGAGAGGCGGCAGACATGGTTTGAGCCATTAAAGCCGCGGCGCGGTCTTGCTTTTCTTTTTTTATTTTATGCAACTCTTCTTTTTTTTGAACGGTTTGGTTTTTGATATTTTCCATTGAAGAGGCCAAATTTTGTATGTTGCGCTGATCCGGCGGCGGCAGGTAAGAAGCGGCTTCACGCGCTAATTCTGCGGCAGATAACTTCGGAGACTTCCCTTTTTCAAAATCCTGCGTATGCATGGTATAAACCAGATCGGCCGCTTTGTTCTTAGAGGTGTTAATCGCCCTGTAACGTTTTTTTTCGTTTTTCAATTCGTCTTGGATATCTTTCGGTAATTCGCGCAAAGGAAATGATTGACGTTCTTTGCGCTGCTGATCTGTTGCGGTTTCATTGTTTTTATTACTTTTTAATCCGAACCGTTCGGCCAGCTGTCTGACTTTGATCTGTTCCTCCGTCAAAGAAGAACCGCTTTTCTGTAACTGTTCTATTTCAATTAAGCTTGTACGCAGACAATCGAAATATTTTTCTCTGGCTCTTTCCTGGGCGCGCTGCAAGACAAATTGTAACCGGGCGGCATTTTCTTTCTTTTGTTGTTGAATCGTTTCCAGCAGAGAACGGGCGGAAATCACCGGTAATGGATTTTTTTCTTCCGTCGGTTTATCATAGTTTTTCCGATGCGGTAATTTCGGAATAATTTTCGGTTTTTCTGATTTTGTTATATTTGGGGTAACAATCTTTTTTTGTTGTGCTTTCAGAGGAATACCGCAGTTTTTGCACGCTTTTAACAGCAAGGTTTTCATTCCCGGAGATAATCCCATGGCAACGGTGGCGAATCCATATTGCCGTACGGCGTCTAACAAAGAAATGATTCTGCCTATATTGACGCTTTTTTGGGGCATCATTTTTTGGAAGACAGTTCGTTTGTCGCCGATATCCATAATTTTCCCGCCGCCGACTAAATTTACCTGAACTGTTTTTTTCCCGGACATATCCGTTACGATTCTGACGGAAGAAATCTGACCGTCAGCATTGCTTTTTCTAAAACGGCTGAAAGTTTCAGCCTGAGCTTTCTGTAAACGTTCCCACGCATTTTTTAAACGATACAGATCTTTTGAAAAAGGTTGCGCTTCTGTTTTTTTCTTTTCGGTATCTGTCCGTTCTGTTTTCTGCGCCATTTTGTTTCCTTTGGGTAAAGGGGAAAAAGAACGCCCGAAATTCGGGCGTTCTGAAAGTTAAAAATTATTTTGAATGATTGTTGCTTCTGGCTGCAAGAACCAATGCTGTTTCTTGCCGATGTTGCTGCTGAGCAGCTTTGACGTCGTTTCCTTTTGCTTCATTCGCAGTTTTCCCGGCCAGCTGCAACCGATTGGCAATTCCCGGCGTCGCTGCAATTTGTGCCGAGGCCTGTTGGGCTCTGGCCGGATCAGTTTTAGCCAAAGCCGTCGTTGACGCCTGTGCAACAACTTCCATTTTCTTTTGGATTCCCGGTGTAACGGGGACCAAGGCTGTTTGCTGCTGTTGGCTTTCCACATGTTCAGGCAGCTGGAGCTGCTGCGGCTGCTGGCTTTCCACATGTTCGGGCAACTGGAGCCGCTGCGGCTGCTGGCTTTCTACATGCTCAGGCAACTGAAGCTGCTGCGGCTGCAGAACGGCTTCCTGACCATTGTTTTCAATGGCGGGCGTCGCCGGAGCCGGAGTTTCAGCCGTTTCATTGCCGTCATTTGTATTTGCCGGCGCGGCGGGAGTTTCAGAAGT
>JBJFAY010000136.1:0-3110 GCA_051888155.1 Alphaproteobacteria bacterium | reverse complement strand
CTTTAAATCCCAACGATTTTATGCGAAATAAGCAGGATAAATCGGATAAAAAAAGTAGCAAACCGAAAAAAAACAAAAAGAAACCGCCAAAACTGAAACAAAACGGCGGCGGCTTCAGTATGGATTTTTCAAACGGGAAATGTATCGCCCGCGGTTTTGGTTGCTATAAAGGAACAGAACTTTCCGCAGAAAATGCTTATCAGCTGTTTATGCTGATGAATCAGCAAATGAACGCCAAATGGGAATCGGAAAAAACTCCGCCGGAAGACAGAATTGGAATCTTATCCGTTTCTCCTTATGATAAAAATAAAGATAAAATAATGAAAGATTTCTTTAAAGCCGCAATTGAAAGCAATATTATCATGGCTGGAGATCTGCCGAAAGATAAGGAATTTTACGCGCAGATAAAAAAGGAATTCTTCAAAAATCCGAAAAATGCCGAAAAGGATTGGAATCGCTTAACCCGTTTTGTTCCTCCTGCATACCTGCCCGTAGAAAAAAATCAGGATAAGGACAAAGATAACAAGAGTTCCTCCCAAGAAAATAAAAAGCTAACGCCTGTACAAGATCAGGATAAAAACAAAAACAACAAACGCTCTCCCCTATCTCCCAGCGCTTTAGCCGCCATACAGGCACGCGCCGGCGGCCGGTAATTTGTGAGTTTGTTTTATAAAAGTATCTCTTAATTTCGGTAAGAAAACATATGAGCGCTTGGCGTTGCCTGAATAGGATCAGGCTGTTTTATGTTTTGGTATAAGTAGCTTTTTTCCTTTTGATAACCGATTTGGCAATAGCTTTTCCGTCCTTTCTTTTATACTTCTTTGGGCGGCCGCCGCGCGGCGCTGGAAGCTGAAAAATATTTGTCGGTTTTAGGAAAACAAAAAAGCTCTCCCCCCTGAGTTATTTATATAAAATATCTCATAAACAGGTATACATTATTCCCTTACACGCAAAAATACTGAATATCCGGTCAACCGGAAAGAATAGTATTCCAAGTTTTACTTGCAAACGATCCCATTAAACATTTTAGCTTTACAGCTAT
Source organism: Alphaproteobacteria bacterium (assembly GCA_051888155.1). Classification (GTDB taxonomy): domain Bacteria; phylum Pseudomonadota; class Alphaproteobacteria; order CAAGCB01; family CAG-977; genus UBA11549. Next base: position 2,068 of record JBJFAY010000136.1, on the reverse strand, counting down.
AGGGCGCCTTTCAGTTCTTTACTACAAGAATTTTTTACTTATTAGCAGCTATTAAAAACTATTAATATATTTTCTCATATAGTAAAAACTGCGTTTTACACGGAGAAGTTTTACGGAAAAACTATCTGCCGCCGGATTTTATTTTCTTCATTCGGGCAGACTGCATTATGCGGTTGTCAGTATTATCTCCCATAATGACGGCCTTGACTTTTTCGGCGTCTTTCTTCAAAGAATCGCTCAAAAAGACAATGTCTGTCGCCGCCTGTTCGTATTTCGGATTTCTGTCCCGATACATCTGCCGCATAATCTCGGCCACTGTTTCCTGAGCCTTTTTATCTCCGGCTTCAAGACTTTTTTTGTATAAATCCGCATACAGACGTAATCCGTCTGTCTTAAATTCTTTTACTTCAGCGGGCTTGCGGACGGCCCAACCGTCCCCTAAAACAACGCGCCTTTGTTCTTGACGCCAAGATTGTTCAATCGGGCGATTTACGTTTGAACGTCCTTTTGTTCCTGTCAGCCAGCGATTGAAATCTTTCATAATATGGGATAACAGAACGCTTTCTTTTTCAGGCTTTATATAAATGCTTTTATAACCTTTTTCTTTAAAAGCCGCCGCCGTTTTCGGGTGTAAAAGCGCTTTTCCGCTCAAGTCGGGAACTTTTCCGTTGAAAGCTCCCTTGGATAACAAATCAAGAATAACGGCAGATCCAAAATCGCGGAAAGTTTTTTCCGTGTATTTTTCCATAAAAGACGCCGGTGTTTTTAACAGGCCGCGTTCTTCCTCTACGGAATACTGCAGCCGGTTAAAAACGCATCGGTCAAAGGATTGTTTTTGTCGGCAGTATAAGCGCGCATTTCTTTGTCGGTTGAAACCGTATCCAGCGTTTTGCCTGACATTTCGGCATATTGACCGGCCAGATAATTGGTCATTGTTATCTTGCCGATCCCGGGCAAGCCGATGATAACCGTTTTACACAACTTTTCTGTAAACAAATCCGGCGAAGTTGTTTCCGTCATTTAATAGGCCTATCTGACTTTTGACGTTAAGCGCTTCATCACAGCCGGATTAATCTTTTCCGAAGGCTTGGCCTGCGCTTTTGCTTCCAATGCCCTGCTTTGCGACATAAAGCGGTAATGCTTGCTTAAATCTTTAAATCCTTCCAGCACTTCCGTCGGACGGTTGGTATCGTTCATCTGTTCCAGATGTTCCGCCGTCGTCAGTTTGTAGTTCGGATCCTGACAAAACGTTTTATAGCAACGCAACGTCGGTTCATCGATAACCGTGCCGCCTTTCTGCCAAGCGTAATTCATACCCAGCGTAACGGCCGCAGTCCCGTCGGAACGGATATTGTCGCCGACCATAACGGCCGTAGAAGGATCTTTGACGCCCATATCGTCCAAGATTTTCTGCATGTTTTTGGGGTTGGGTTTGTTTGTTTTGGGTTCCAGAATGACCAGCTTATCCCCCAAAGCGTTGCGCAGTTCTTCAGCCTTGCCTTTAACGGGCTTACGGATAATCTGTCCGTCCTTTAAATCCGGCAGAACATACAGGCCGTCGATCATATCGGCCGTAATGCCCATTTTTGCCAGACGGGGAACGCAGACGGATTCGCGCGAATCCGTATATAAAACAAACTTTGCGCCCGAAGCTTTGATTTTATTGATTGTCGCCAACACGCCGTCATACAATTCGGCTTTGCTTTTATCCTTATCCCATTCGTGGAAAATTTTTTCCTGTTCTTTTTCCATTTCGGGAGAAGTCGGCTTTAAAGACGGCGTTAAAGCGACGTCCATACGTAAATCCTTACCGATATAAGGGCCGGAAATATGCTTCATACTGTCAGGCACGTGCGCCAAAAGATCCTGTTCAATATCGGCGCGGTCACGACCGTGCAGTTTTGCCAGTTTGTCCATGGCAACGTCCAAAGCATTGCCCCACGCGCCGAATTTATCGGCAATCGTGTTGTCAATATCGCTGACGACCAGACTGATAGGTTTTTTATCGGACATAATGATTTACCCCTTAAATGAAATGTCGCTCTAAATTCTTATAGCAAATACCGAT
>JBJFAY010000135.1:0-3155 GCA_051888155.1 Alphaproteobacteria bacterium | reverse complement strand
CGAAAAATCGACATTTCGGAAGACGATATTAAAAAATTACAAGACCTGACGTTTAAGACCTTTATTAAATTGTCGTTAAAAGCTTTGCATAAGATTTTGCCCGAAATGGAAAAAGGCAAAAAATATAATGAAGCATGCGATGCCGTCGGGTATGATTTTAGAACGACGGGAGAAAGTTTTGCGGTAAAAAAAGGGAAGTTTTTGCCTCCGATTCCCGAAAATCTGCAAACGACCGTTCCGGCAGTTAATCGGGCAATCTCTCAATTTCGCAAAGTGTATAATGCGATGGTGCGTCAATTCGGAACACCTGATCAGATCAATGTCGAATTAGCGCGCGATGTTTATAATAATCACGAAGAACGCAAACAGATAGAGGATCGACAGAAAGAATATCAGAATGAAAAGGAACAGGCTTTAGCGGTTGCTCGTGATAAACTGGGCGTTACCGATGTCAGCGGGGCAGCTTTGTTGAAATTCAGACTTTACGAACAACAGGACGGAAAGTGTATTTATTCCGGTGAAGCTTTGGATATTCGCCGCCTGACTGAACAGGATTATTGCGATGTTGATCATATCATTCCGTATTCGCGTTCGCAGGATAACTCTCAAAACAATAAAGTATTGTGTCTGTCGCGCGAAAACAGGGAAAAATCAAATCAAACGCCGAGGGAATACATTAAAGATCCTGTAAGGTGGGCGGAGTTTTGTGCGCGTGTCGCTTCAATGAAGAATATGAATAAAGCGAAAAAAGAGCGTCTTTTAATGCGGAATTTTGCCGACAGGGAACAAGAATTCAGAGAACGGAATATCAATGATACGCGGTATATGGCGCGTTATATGATGAAGTATCTTGATGATTGTATTGATTTTACAAACAGTAAAATTGACATTAAAGACCGTGTTCAATCCAGAAACGGAGCGCTGACCGACTTTTTACGCTATCAATGGGGATTAACCAAGAACCGTAATGAAAACGACCGTCATCATGCACAGGACGCTATTGTGATTGCGTGTGCGACCAATCGCTACACGCAATATCTGGCTTTCCTGTCAAAGGTTTTTGAAAACAAACAGGCATATGCGCAAAAACACGGCGAAGCGTGGTATAAGGCGTTTAAACAGCAGCTCAAACAGCCTTGGAACGGTTTTTATGAAGACGTTCAAAAATCCCTGTCTGAAATTTTCGTATCCCGTCCGCCGCGCAAAAACGCAACGGGACAAGTGCATGAAGATAGAATACGGACTCTTAATCCGGATAATCCGAAATATAGCGCAAAAGAGGTTAAATCGGGAATAAAGGTTCGCGGCGGTTTGGCAAATAATGGCAATATGTTGCGAGTTGATGTGTTTTCAAAGAAAAATACGAAAGGCAAAGAGCAATTTTATCTTGTGCCTGTATATTTAGCGGATTGGGTTAAACCGGAATTGCCGAATAAAGCGATTGTTGCCAACAAGCCGGAAAATGAATGGGTGCAAATAGACGATACTTTCCAATTCAAGTTCAGTTTGTATAAGGACGATTTGGTTAAAGTTAGTTCGGATATTATGGGATATTATGTAAGCACTCATAGAGGAACAGGGGCGATTACAATAGAAGCGGCGGATAGAAGTCAGATTTGGTCTGGATTAGGAGCGCGTAATTTGGATTACATCAAAAAATATCAGGTTGATCCGCTCGGAAATTATGTTGAAGTCAAATCCGAAAAGCGGCTTCCATTGGAAAAGAAATCTGAAAAACAGCGAAAAGAAGATCGTTATAAGCGGGATTTTTATAAAAATCATTCGGAGTAAAATATGGCTTGGCGAATTGTTCAGATTTCTTCCGCTTGCAAGTTGTCTGTCAGACATAAACAGCTGCTTTATGAACCGTCGGAAGGGGAAGCGGTTACTCTGCCGCTAGAGGATATCGCCGTCGTTATTTTAGAAAACAAACAGATTTTATTGACTTCAGCTTTGTTAAGCGAGTTGGCGGAATACGGTATTTGTTTGTTTTCATGCGACGGGACGCATACGCCGAACGGTGTTTATACGGCATTCGGGACGCATTCCCGTCACAGTGATATTGCTTATTTGCAGATACAGGCTTCCGAGCCTTTGAAAAAGCGGTTATGGCAAAAGATTGTCAAAGCTAAAATTCGTAATCAGGCGAAAGTTTTACGTCGCGCTGGAAAGAAAGAGGCGGATAAATTGGAGGAGATCGCGAAGAACGTTCAGTCCGGCGATACGGGAAACGGAGAAGCGTTCGCGGCGGGGCTTTATTGGGATCATTTGTTTGACGATTTTAAACGTCATGATACGGATATCACTAATTCGGCTTTGAATTACGGCTATGCAGTTGTTCGCGGCGTTGTAGCGCGCGCTTTGGTCGGTGCTGGGTTGCTGCCGTGTTTCGGTTTGCATCATGCCAATAAATTGAATGCTTTTAATCTGGCGGACGACGTGATTGAACCGTTTCGCGCTTTTGTGGATTGGACTGTCGTTAAAATGGATTTGTCGAAAAAAAACAAATTGGAAAAAGAGGATAAGCAATTTTTGGTCGGCGTATTAACGCAAAACTGTTCCTATGACGATGAGGAAACGACAATCTTAAAAGCGATTGAACAAACAGCTTTTTCTTTGGTGAATGCATTAAAAGACAAAGAGGCCGATTCTCTTGTTTTGCCGGAATTTTCAAAAGTTCCTTTGTTTGAGTAGAAAAATGGCAGAATTAGGAGAGCGGTATATGCGGATTTTGGTCTTTTTCGATTTGCCGGTTAAAACAAAAGCGGAAAGACGTCGCGCGACTCGATTTAGAAAAGACCTGATAGACGACGGTTACATTATGTTGCAGTTATCCGTTTATTCTCGGATATGTAAGGGGGAGGATACCATTGAAAAACATAAAAAACGGTTGAAATCTTTAGTTCCTGAAGAAGGAAGCGTTCGCGTCTTATCCGTTACGGAAAAGCAATATGCGGCTATGGACATTTTAGTCGGTATCGTTAAAAAAACAGAAAAAATAGGGGCAGAACAGTTGGTTTTACTGTGATTTTTTAGTCGGGAAAATGAAAAAAGCCTTTGTTTTTCAAAGGCTTTTTCTAAAGGTATTATATCGCATTTATATAGGAAAGGAAGCGATAACTACTTGACAAGCGGCGACGTTTTCGCATTAATTA